>JARGOZ010000131.1 GCA_029213025.1 Verrucomicrobiales bacterium | reverse complement strand
GGAGCGATCGCCGTAAAATTGATCAGCCGGCTCATTTTCGGAAGTGGCTCCGGCGGCGAGGGCCCGTTTGTAGGTGGCGTCGACATCGGGCACGTAGACATGGAGGCGGGCCGGTTGCACCGTCACTCTCTCACAGGCATCGGCCAGCATGATGACGCTTTCGCCGACTCGTGCTTCGCCGTGCATTATGATATTGTCCGGGCCGCGCATGACGACACCTTCCTCGCCGTTGAAGACCTCTTTGATAAAATCGAGCAGCCCCGAAGCGTTTTTTACGACGAGATAGGGTGATACATTATTTTGTCCCGGCGGTGGATTTTTGATCTCTTTCATCGTTCAGATATACCATGGTCTCAGCGGATTACACAAGTTGGTTGAACGGAATTGTACCCTGTTGAATGAGCGATTGTACCCTGTTTGATTTCGCAGGGTTGCTTTACGGAAAAGAACGGGGCAGGATAGCCCGCATGATGATTCTGCGTGGCATTATCGGTATCGCGATCCTTCTCGGGATCTGCTATCTGCTCAGTAACGGGCGGAGCAGGATAAACTGGCGGGTGGTAGTCGGCGGAATCATATTACAGATATTGCTGGCGTTTTTTATCCTGAAAACGGATATCGGAATAGCCGTGGAGTGGGTTTCGAGCGGATTTGTCACCCTGCTCTCTTTTTCGGATCAGGGCGCAGGTTTTATGTTCGGGGAACTGATCGACGCCTCGAAATACGGTTTCGCCTTCAAAGTTCTGCCTACCATTATTTTCGTTTCCGCCCTGACTTCGATCTTGTATTACCTCGGGATTTTGCAGTGGGTCGTTTTCGGTTTTGCCTGGGTGATGAAGCGGATCATGGGCCTGTCAGGCGCGGAAAGTCTGGCCACGGCAGCAAACGTTTTTATCGGCCAGACCGAGGCTCCTCTGGTGGTGAAACCATATGTGGCGGCCATGACCCGCTCGGAACTGATGGCCTTGATGACCGGCGGTATGGCGACGATCGCAGGCAGTGTGTTCGGTCTCTACATCGTGACGCTGGCGGCAGATGATCCGATCGTGAAGGTCCAGGTGGCGAGGCAGCTTTTGACGGCTTCATTTATGAATGCCCCGGCGGCTCTTCTGATTGCTAAAATGCTGGTTCCGGAGCGGGAG
This sequence comes from Verrucomicrobiales bacterium, assembly GCA_029213025.1. Taxonomy (GTDB): domain Bacteria; phylum Verrucomicrobiota; class Verrucomicrobiia; order Verrucomicrobiales; family DEV007; genus Arctic95D-9. The sequence continues at coordinate 19,224 of JARGOZ010000131.1, read as the reverse complement.
AAATTTAACGACGATCTTTTTGTTCCCCGCGAAAAACAGGGCAGCAACCTGCTTGAAGCGCTCACCAACGGCACAACGGAGGGTCTTAAACTGGCGCTGAACGTCGCCGCGATGTTGATCGTTTTTGTGGCGGTGATTGCTCTGGTCAACGCGATTTTCGGATGGTTTGGCGGGCTTTTCGACGGCTGGCTCAACGGGATCATATCTTCCCTGAGTGGCGGTGTGTTCCCCACTTTAACGCTGCAATCTCTGGTGGGATTTTTGTTTTCCCCGTTTGCCTGGGTGATCGGTGCCAATCAGGGTGATCTGCTTCAACTCGGTCAGTTACTGGGCACAAAAATGGTCACCAACGAGTTTATCGCCTACCTCGAGCTGGGTGGCATGAAGGAAGCAGGGACTCTCAGTCCCAAAGCGGTCTTCCTCGCTACGTTTGCGCTGTGCGGTTTTGCGAACTTTTCGTCGATCGGAATTCAGATCGGAGGGATCGGCGCTCTCGCCCCGGAGCGGCGTTCAGACCTGGCGAGGCTGGGTTTTATCGCCATGATTGGCGGAACTCTCGCCAGCCTGCTTTCGGCCTGCGTGGCCGGGATGTTTTTTTCGTAGTTGCTTTTGTTAAAGGAATTTCCTCCTCTGACGTTTTAAAATCTTTTAACCTAATGGAAGTCAGGGGCACAGGAACATGAAACTCATTTCAGTATCGAACCGCGGCGAAAAGGCGAAAGTCCCGGAATCGCAAATTTCCATGAGCCTGCCCAAGTACCGGCGCGGTGCCTCCGGCAGTCCGTCGCCGGAGTCGCGGAAACTGCTTGTCGCCGGGTCCGGTGAGCTTGCCGATCCGCCGGCTGTGGATGAACGGATTCATAATTTTGCGGAAATCCGGGAAATCATTGGAACGGACGACCGCAGGCCGATTGCGGATACCACCGAGTTTCCGTGGAATTCGATCTGCGCGCTAAAGGGGCGGATGCCTGACGGAACGCCATTGCAGGGAACCGGCTGGTTGGCTGGTCCGCAAACGGTAATCACGGCCGGGCATTGTCTGAATCACCCGGATCTCGACGGCTGGCTGGAGGAAGTCACTGTCATTCCCGCTGCTGACGACGGGACGGATCCATTTGGTTCTGTGGTGAGCCGGAATTTTTCGACGCCCGACGAGTGGATCGAAAAACGGGATGTCGCATTCGATATCGGTGTGATTCACCTGCCGGTTCCGGTCCATTCCGACCTTGTGCCCCTCGGTTTTGCGGCGCTGGAAGACGAAAAGCTGGTCAATCAGCTGATCAATATCACCGGTTATCCTTACGACAAAGGCGGGGATCAAATGTGGCACGGGCGGGACCGCATCATCGAGGCGGAGCCGGAGACTCTGCGTTACCAGACCGACACCAAGGGCGGGCAAAGTGGATCTCCTGCCTATTTGATTTGTTCTTTCACTGATAAACCCGGGGAATGGTCGCCGCTCGTGGCGGGGATTCATTCCCGGCGCGGAGAGCAATCTTCCGGAGGCGTGTGGCAGGATAACTGTGCCGTGCGGATTACCCCGGAGATTTTTGATCTGATCAATTTCTGGATCGATGAAAGCGAAACATTGGTTGCTCCGAATGTCCGGATCGAAGCGGTAGAGGAACGAATCGACACTCCGCTGACGAAAGAGCCCGCCTCAGCCGTGCCTACTCCACATGTAGACAAAATCCCGTCGGCTGCACCGGAACCGATTCACCAGTTGATCTATGTGCCGGGGGAAGTGGTATTGAGTGCGCCGGCGGAAATGAAACGCACCTGGGATGCCCATCTATTCGGGCATTCTATCGGCGCCAGGTCGATACTGTTCTACTACAACGATCTCGTTGATGAACTAAACAAACCTCTCATCGTAAGTGCGCAGTTATACGAAACAATTCTCAATCAAATTACCCAACGTTTCGGTGAAGAGGCTCGCGATTTTGTCAGGGAACTGAGTAAAAATGTAAACGATTCCGGCGATAAAGCTTTGCTCTTTGGTGTAGAGGCAACCTTGCAGTGGTTAATTCTCGCAACTACCTATTTCTACGGCGGAAATGATCACGATGGTAGAAGTGTAAAACGACGGATCAAGGAGCGCTTCATCGACGAACTTGAGGTAGTAGGGAGAGACGATAAACTCATCGTGATCACCCGGGGATTCGGGACGGTGATTGCCTATGATGTTCTCCGGGATCCTGCGTTTACTGATCATCCGGTGGATCGTCTGATTTCAATGGGCAATCCTTTGGCCTATCCAGCGATCAAAAATCAGTTTACTAACGACGGTTTTCTGCCGTTCCCGAAGCGGGTGAATGAATGGAAAGATATTGCTATCTCCGGTGATCCGGTAGCGGCGGAGGAGCCCTGTTTTGATTCCTCTTCCGCCCCCTACGAAAGGGTTCCAAATATCACCGGAATCAGCGAGGAGATTCTGCAACGCCCTCTCGGAGAGGCATATCTGGTGCAGGATAAAGTTGTCGATTTGATATGTGAACCGCTGCCCCGTGAGTTCGATGCGCCCTTGCAGAATTTCCTCGTGGCCAACAATCTGGCCGACCGAATGGCTGAACGGATGAGGCGGATGCCGGTTCTGATTCAGCTCGATTTCCGGGGCAAAAAGTCGCTGGAGGAAAAAGCCCGGCACGTCGTGGATCTGCTGAAAAATGCCTATCTGCAAAACAGATCGAATCAATCCTGTTCGGAAAAAGAACTGCTCGCTGATTTGAGGCTGGATATCATGAATCGGTATGTCGCTGCAGAGCTTTTGCCGCGGGAAGTCAGCTATGTAGAGCTCAAGCTTCGCCAGGAATCAGATGCGGAACCGACCGTGCACCGGATATGGCAAAACTCGAGAGTGCGCCATCTACTCGACCGCTCACGCTCCACCATTCAGGCGGATGCGGCGGAGTCCACTTATCAGGCGGATGGAAAAGAAATCAACTGGGCGGTATTGGATACCGGCGTGGACCGGAGTCATCCCCACTTTCGGCATCCGGATTGCTGCGGACCGGAAGGTTGTGCCATCGCCGAGGCATTGGATTTTACGACGCCAAATTTGCGGGCGATTGAACCGGAGTTGAAGTACGAGCGCTACGAAGAGCCGAGTAAATATTACAATGATCCGTCCGGTCACGGCACCCACGTAGCTGCCATCATTGCGGGTAAATCACCCTGCGGCACCTACTCGGGCATAGCTCCGCAAACCCGATTGCATTGTTATAAAGTTCTCGATGACCGGGGGCGGGGAAATGAAGCATCGATCATCCGTGCTTTGGAATATATCTACGATCAAAATTCTACTTCCCATGAATTGAAGATTCATGGAGTTAATGTCAGTCTCGGCTGCGACTATGATCCTACGACTTACGGCTGTGGTCATTCGCCGATTTGCACCGAGTTGCGGCGTCTCTGGAATCAGGGAGTGGTCGTATGTGTAGCGGCCGGCAACACGGGGCGTATGGAATTTGGATCCACGCTGAACGGTTCGTCGAAGTTTCTGAATATGGATATGAATGTCGGTGACCCGGCGAATTTAGAAGAAGCCATATCCGTCGGTTCGATTCATAAGTCGAATCCGCATACCTACGGCATATCCTATTTCTCTTCGAAAGGTCCCACGGCGGATGGACGGGTAAAACCGGATTGTGTGGCGCCCGGGGAAAAGATCTGGTCAGCCGATGCGGGACGAAAAGGTTATCGGCCCGACAGCGGAACCAGCATGGCCTGCCCTCACGTGTCCGGAATGATTGCTTCCTTTCTTTCGAGGCGGCGGGAATTTATCGGTCAGCCGGATGTGGTGAAACGGATCCTTCTGGAGAACTGCACCGATTTGAAACGCGACAAATTTCATCAGGGAGCCGGGTTACCCAACCTGATGAAAATGCTGGCGAATACGTGACGTGGACATTTTTGTCCGCGCCTTGCAGAACGATTGAATAGAAATGCGGACAAGTGTCCGCATCACGGGATTGGCTTTGTGTTCACCCAATTCCGATGTCATCAGCTTGCACCTTGTTGAACCGGCGCAAATATAAAAGTTTAAGACTTTAACGGCTATTGCGTTTTTGTTTCAATCACTGGAAATATCGAATCAGTTATGAATTGGAAAACCGCATTTATCCCACTTATTTGTACCGCCTTGTTCTGTAATTTCCTTTGTGCCCAGGATGAAGCCGCGACACCGATCCGCGTAAGTCACGGCCCGACCCTGGGGCGGCCGACGCCAACGTCGATGACGATTTGGGCGCGCACACAACGCCCCGGCGATGTCCGGATTTTCTACGGAAAATCGGCGGAGAATCTCGATCAGCTTGCGCCGGTGCTCACTACCCGGCAGGACCATGATAATACTGGAACTGTGACGATTGAAGGACTGACGCCGGATACCAAATATCACTACCGGATCGAGGATCACCAGCTCAGCGGAAGTTTTCGAACTCTTCCCGCGAAAGAAACCTATCAAAACCCGGAGACCAATCCGGACGGTCTTTTCAACTTCCGGTTTGAATTTGCCTGCGGAAACAACCAGAGCGGCGGCTCTAACAGCGCGGGGCCGACGCTGCCGGTATATGATACTTTGAATAAAAAAGTGCGCGATACGATTCACTTCGGGATTTTGAACGGCGACTGGCTCTACGAAGACCGCAGAGAATACACAGCGAAAGAGTGGGGCTATCAGGCCGGTCTCGATCCGCAAAATTTTCCATCGATAGTGAAAAAGGCTCCCACCATTACCGGTGTTTGGGAGAACTATAAGATCTATATGGAAAGAGGGCGGAACTTGAGTGAGTGGCATCGCCATATTCCCACGTTCTATACCGCGGACGACCACGAGCTGCTGAATGATATCTACGGTACCGCCGAGCGGGGTTATGTGAACCGCCGGGCCGTGTTTCGGGATATCGCGATGCGGGCGTGGTTCGACTACCTCGCCTGGTCGAATCCGGTGGAATATAACACTCCGGCCTGGTTCGGGATGGGAACATTTCAAAAAGGAAGTTCCGTTATTGAAGATCCCGATGCGGACTTTACCAAACTGAATCTGGAAGAACACGGGAATCTCCACGTTCACTGGGGCACGGAAACGGCCGGCGTTGCTGATTCTTCGCTGGACAGCGGCCCGGGCGATCCTAATTCAGCGGTCTACGACATTGTTGAAGTGATGAGTCCAACAAAGATCCGGGTGGCTCCGGAGGCAAAGGCGGACGGGAAAGCCGTCTACTCGATCGGGCGTCGCTGTTACGGGAAATTCACAATGTCGAACTGCGACTTTTTTATACTCGATACCCGTTCTCATCGCGATTTGCATGATGTAGATAATCCAACCAAAAAAGGAGCGTCGATGCTGGGTAAACAACAACTCAAGTGGCTCAAGGACGGAATTACCAACAGTGAGGCGGATTTTATATTTGTCGTTTCCTCGGTGAATTTTATGGTCCCTCACGTGGGTAGTGGCGGCGGAGATGACAAACAACTCACTGTGAAAAAAGATGATGCCTGGACGGTATTTCTCGATGAACGCGAGGAGTTGATCGAATTCTGGGACAAGCTCGATAAACAGGTATTTGTGCTGACTGGTGATCTACACAATTCGTTTGCGATTAAGATTACTGACAATGTGCATGAGTTTGCCAGCGGCCCGCACAATTCGATCAACCATGCTCCGATGAAAGACGAGGGCGGGCGTCCCGTGAACGGAAAATTCAAATACGGTCCCCGGGAGTGTGATATTCGCTGGTCGTCATATGCGATGGAAGACATCCCCCGTGCCAGCCGGACATTTCCTCACTACTGCGTTGTTCAGGTAAATAATGTGTTTAACAACCCGGTGGAGAAGGGTGGTCATCGCTGGTATACCTATCCACACCCGCAGGTGATCTTTCAATTTTTCGACGGGTATACCGGCGAACTCCGCTATTCGGAAACGATAGTGAAAGGATTGGAAGAATAGGGGGAAACCTTTCAGAGCGCCGGTTTCGTATTTTGGTTGTCATTTATGAAATCGAAATTCAGGGTCGTCATCATCGGTGGGGGACTGTCGGGTCTCTCTGCCGCTCATACCCTTCTCGACCGCGGGTGCCGGGACTTTGTTCTTCTGGAGCGAAATGCAGTTCCCGGAGGCAGAGTGCGAACGGTGGAAAAAGATGGATTTCGTCTCGATCTTGGTTTTCAGGTTGGACTTAGCAGTTACCCGGCTTTCCGCCGGATCCTGCCTCTGCGGTTGCTGGAACCGCGATTTTTCGGTGCCGGCGCGCTGGTGGAGGAGCAACCCGGTGAAATTCGTTGCCTGGCCCATCCTCTCCGGCATCCTTCGAAAATCAGCAACGGTATTTTTTCAAAGCTACCGCTTGCCGACCGGGCCCGTCTCGTGAAGCAGGCAGTCGAATGTATTTTTCGGGATGATCAATCGCTACTGGAGCCGACAGGGCAAACGGCGCTGACCTGGCTGAAACAGAAAGGTTTCACCGATGCGATGATTGATTCCTTTTTCCGTCCGTTTTTCGGTGGTGTGTTTTTAGATAACGAATTGGAGACCGACGCTTCTCTACTTCGATACTATTTGAAAAAATTCATCATCGGACGGGCGTTCGTGCCCCGGGGAGGTATGGGAGAAATGAGTCAACGTCTGGCTGATGAAATTCCTATCGGAAAAATCCGGTATAGAACCGAAGTGGGTACAATCACCCATACCGATGACGGAGTTCTCATTTCACTAGAGGAGGGCGGCGAGCGGATTACAGCGGGGAAAGTCATTATCGCTACCGATCCGGGAGCCTTGGCGAAGCTTTCGGGTTGGGGCGATCCCCCGGAATTCCGTCCGACAAAAGTCATTTACTACAGAAGTGATGAACGTCTTTATCAGGGGCCGTGGATCGTGTTGCCGTCTAAAGGCAATGGTATTGTTCAGCACTTCGTCCAAATGACCAATGTAGATCCTTCGCTCGCGCCGAAAGGTCAATCACTGCTGAGTGCAACGGTCCTTGATGACCGGGGCCTTGATGACGAAATGCTGGCAGCCGAAGTAAAGAAGGACATTGCAAGATTGTTCCCGGAGGCGGAGACATTGTTGGAGACTCTGTGCATTATCCCGGTGCCTGCTGCCTTGCCGGTGCAGGACCCGGAAGCTATCTCCGGGTATCGCCAACATACATTCGGGGAGGGTATTTTTCCTGCCGGTGATCTGGTAAGCAATGCGAGCCTGCAGAACGCTTTGCAATCAGGGCGGGATGCCGCCCTCAAAGTGCTCGACCGGTATTGAGTTAATTTACTTCTGTTCCTCAACGAGGTTTCCCTCGATCCGGATTCCATTTTCGGATGGCAAACGGAAAGCGTCACTTTCCGGCGTGGTTCGTCCCCGGTCGGTCACGATGTTTCCGCTTACAAGGATGTGTTTCGTAGCTGAGTCGCCTGTGACAGCTTCGGCGGAAATCCCGGAAAATGTATTTCCATTAATCGTAACGAATTCGGCCCCTTCGAGGACTATTCCAGAGCCAATGTCTTTGCTGATTAGTTTTTCATGCTCAACCGGCCTCTTGATTTTACCTTCCCCGATAAAGGAATTGGAAAAGTTGTTCGCTGAAATCGTAATCCGCCCGCTTCCCGGGCCAACCCTGACGCTGTGCCGGTGAACCAGGGTAAAGGTATTTGCCGAAACCGCGCAGCCATGGGCATCGCGCAAGTCGATGCCGCCTTCCATATCGTGAGCGATTACATTGGAACTCAGGGTAATTCCGTAACAGTCCCGGTCGAGAATGATTGCCGTTCCGTTGCATTCCTCGATCATGTTTCCGGAGACGACCGAGCCATAGGTGTTCTCGATCACCACTCCGTTTCCGAGGTGATCATCGAGATTGTTTCCGTTCATACACAGGTTGAAACTGTCTACACATATGACACCGTCGTCATTTTCCTCAAAATGGTTCGCGTTGACTACAATGTCGTGACCGGCGTCGATAAAGAGACCTGCCTTTTTGTTGTAGGTAAGTATAGAATCGCTGACCCGGGGATCTTCGTAACAATTGATCAGGGAAATGCCGTTGCCTCCGTGATGATCGATCGACATGCCTTGAATGAAGATTTCCTGAATACCGCTGGCGAGGATACCGTCTCCACTTTTCTCATTTCCCGAGATGCGGAAATTGTCCAGTTGAACCCGCCAGAGTTTGGCTTTTGGATCTTTCTCAATTTCAGCTGACTGAATGATTAATGCGGGTTTTCCTTCTGCATTGGTATTTTTGATATGCGTCGAGGCTCCGGATCCTGAGATGCGGGTTTCCGGTGTCGCAATGACGACCGGTTCGGTGATTTCAAAGATCCCCGGAGGCAGTTTGACCATTCCGCCGGTTTCCGGTAATGCATCAAACGCAGCCTGGAGAGTTTCAAATTTCGCCGCGTCAATTAGAGCGGGATGTTGTTGTTCTGCATGAATTTGGGTCAGACATATTCCGGCGATCAATACGACAAGCGTGGTTTTCATGGTCCGACCATAAGCGATTCGCCGGGCGGTGAATACTACGCAAATCAAGTATCGGATTTGATTGAAGTACCGGATCAAATAACATCTAATCCCGAACTGCGGCTTCGTTCTGTCCAATATGTTTTCCGGGTGGCAGGTTGCCATACTTCGGAAAAGGGATCGATCCGGGGGTGTCGAAAGCGCTGTCGTGAATTAGGATGCTCTGTGAAATGGTCGGCCAAACGGCGAGGCGAAGGAAAAGTTGATCGTAGGTTTCAGTAGCTTTTACATTCGGTTTAAATTCACTGAGGAGTTGGTTTAGTGAAGGTAGTACTCCACCGACTCCGCCCCACATTCCGGCGAGAATCAGTTCGGAATGCGAGAAATAATCTCTCATCACATGAAAGTATTTATCGCTGTCCAGCCACTCATCCACGGCGACGCGTTCTTTGACGTTTACTACAGAATCGATGTCTCGAATCAGAAACCGGTCTGTTTCTTTATCTGTAGCCGGTAGAAAACGCCAGAACAGACCGTCGAAAAAGTTCTTCGAAGAAGCCATGGATATTAACTCACTTTGGAGAGAGCGAAGTTCTTCGAGTGTTTCATCGGGTACGGAATTGTCGTGATAGACGCGGCATTTCCAGCCGGGGTAGATATCGGGAATCAGACGCGCATTTCGAATTGCTCCAGTCAGGTATCTGGGATTTTTTCCCCAGAGGCTGAAGGAGATAATATTGTTTTCTTTGTGGGAGAATGGCGGAGGAGGCGTTTCCGGGACGGGATGGCGAATCCCCGGGGCGAGAGATTCCCGATCCTTAATCTGCAAAGACAGGCGCCCGTGTTGGCGGCATTTTTCCCGGTTGCCCAGTTGTCCGTAAGAGTGAGTCAGTGCGTCGTGGATATTAGCTTTGTCCGGAGCCATTTTTACGGCGCGCTCCAGATTTTGCACAGCTTCCGGTATCCGATGGAGTTTTCGCATCACCACACCGAGATTTTCGAAATTGTCAGGATCCTCCGGGAAAAGCTCAGTTAGTTGTTTCAGGATCGTCGCCGCGGAGTTGTAGTCTTTTAATCCGTAGAAATAGAGGCACAGCAGTTTAGAGGCATCGGCGTTGGGGCGGCCCGTTGCAGCATAGTGATTTACGACCTGGAGCTGCGATTCGATTGCTTCCCTGAAATGCCCTTTTTCATGGGCCTGCCTGCCTTTTTTGGCGAGAGCATCGACTTCTGTGGATGAAAGGTTGGGAGCGGCTTTGGAAGACATCGAAAAATTATACTTCCAAATATGTTAGGTCCAAGTTCGTTTTGAAGCATTTTCCAGAGGGAAGTGAGGTTAAAGAGATCTCCGACCATGAGGGGTAAAAAAAGACCTTGTCAAGCCGAAGCGGACAAGGTCTTTTATCTAAATCGTTTCAATAGACCTATTGGAACATTTTAGCGACGGCATGTCGGGCCAACTCAACTTCCGGTGGAGGCACATGATGTCATGGTTGATGCGGTTGCGAAGGCTAAGCCTATGATTGCGAGGATTCTGATTACTTTTTTATTCATATATTTGGTTTGTTGTGCTTTCGCATCGATCTTTCGATGCAAAAAGTTACGAAAATTGGCTTTCTGATTCCCCTGAAATATTTTCGAAAAACGATTGCTCCGACGACCAGTAGCTAAACCAGTTCGTCAAATCGTGTTCGAGATTGATCGATGGATCGTTTTGAGCTGCGTCGGCGCAACTTTCGAGAGCAATTCCCAGAGGCTCCCCCTTTTGCAATTCGGTAAGCAAAACGTATTGGGGGAGACTCAGGTGATACCGGCGCACTACATAATCCCGACGGGAAATCGCGATATTTTCAGGCTCCGGACCGGGAAAGGGTATCTCGATCGCTTCGTCCGTTCCTCTGACCAATGTATAGTGATTGTTGACCGGATATTTGGTAGTTAGCAACCGGAGACAGGGGGCTGTTTTGAATCGGAGGTTCAACCACCGGGCGGGATCGATTTCAAGGAGAGATTCAAATTCAAAACTCTCTTTCTCTTCAAGGCCCGGCCCGTCAAAGACATCGTAAATTTCCCATTCGAGTCGGGCCAGATCGATCAGAAAATCCGACCATTGGGCGTCTTCGGGCCGGGTTTCGCTAAGATAGCCGACAAAGTTTCTGCCGAGATGGTGTAGAGTATAGGAAGTTGAAGGATAGTTTTGGAGATAGCCAAACACAAATCCGTTGAAGACCTCCTCTCCAAGAGTCCGTTTTAATACAGGGAAGACTTCCCCGGTGCAGTCGATGAGTCGCGAGTAGTAGGCGTTCCCGTATATGGCAAGCCGTTCCGCAGCGGTAAGATGAGTGGAACGGGTCACGATGGATTCAAGATTTCCGGCTCCGGCGTCGAGCAGTTCCCGGGCTTTGTCAGCATCCGCTCCTGCGACAATTCCGTCGGGGTGGGTGATGACAGCGTGCATCCAGCGCTGTACCCGATCAAGATCGTTATGTTTCATACCTATTGCACCTCCACTTTGTTATGATGAAGAGGGTGGGGAACCGAAGAACTGTCCGTTTTGGCGAGATCCTCTCCGGGTTCTTTGACGCGCTCCGATTCGGGACGTAACTGATGTTTTGCTTTGAGCACCTCGGCATGTAGATCGGGAAACGGTGGGATGTTGGCATCCCATTCCAGCAGAGTTGATACCGGTCCGCATCGCGCCACGGCTTTGCGGTAGAGATCCCAGACCTGATCAATCACCGGGTGATCGTGGGTATCGATGAGGTGAGTGTCGCAGTCGGTATGGCCTGCGAGATGGATTTGGACTACCCGGTTTGCAGGGATGGCATCAATAAATTCTTCGGGATCAAATTCGTGATTGCGGCTCGATACATAGACATTATTGACATCTAGCAGCAATCCGCAGTCGGCTTCCACCGCCATGCGGGTGAGAAACTCCCATTCGGTAAGTGTCGATCCGGTAAAGCCAACGTAGCTGCTCGGATTTTCAAAGACAAACCGCCGCTCGAGGACGTCCTGAACAATGCGAATTCGCTCAATCACGTGATTCAGGGAATGTTCCGTGAGCAGCATGGGGAGTAAGTCATGGGTGTTTTTTCCGGCAACCCCGGTCCAGCAAAGGTGGTCGGAAACCCAATGCGGTTTTATTTCCGCCGCCAATTTCTTCAGTTTTTTCAAATAGGTATGATCGAGCGGGTCCGTGCTGCCTATAGACAGTGATACGCCGTGCATCACAAGCGGATACCGTTCCGCGATTCGGTTCAGAACATGACGGGGTCGACCCTGCGAATCCATGTAGTTTTCCGAAATGATTTCAAACCAGTCGATATCCGGTTCTTCTTCAAGAATGTGAGTATAGTGAACGGTTCGAAGCCCAAGTCCGAAAACGAGGTCCGGATGTCCAAGTCGCGGTAAGGGAGTAGACATAACAATGCGCAAGAAATTCACCGTCGACCGGCTCCTCCCCATCCCGTGGAGAGTCACCGGTAGGCGGGTAATTAGAGGAAAGAATCAGGCCGCTGCGGGTGCTGGACCTACTTTCATGCCGGCTGCTTTGGCGGCTTCTTCGAAGGCGGCTCGCGCCTTGGTCCAGGCTTTTTCATTGAGGGGGACAGCGCATTTTCCGGCTCCTTTGCATTCATTCTGGCCCGCCGTAGTACCGCATCCTCCCTGACCTTTGCAGGCATTGCTCCCGCTGCAATCGTGAGCTTCAGCAGTAGCGCAGGCTCCCATTCCGGCGCAGTCGTGCTCGCCTTTGCCTTTACCTTTGCAGGTGTTCAAGCCCCGGCAAACATTGGGATCCTGGAGTATGACAGGAACTTTCTTCGCGTCGTCACCCAGTGCTTTTCCGGCAGAGCCAATGACAAGTCCGCTTACCGAGCCGAGTGCCAGTTTACTGAGAAAGTCGCGTCGTGATTTTTCCTGAGTAGTTAATTCTGTATTCATGGTATTATCTTTTTTTAATCGCAAAATAAGGCATGCCGCCCCTCTCATAGATTCGGTTCTGATCATGCCTTGCTTTAAGGAGAGAGCGCACCCTGTATTTTTATTCCCAACTTTTTCAAAAAAATTTCCACATAATGGAATTCTTACCGGGTTGTCTGTGATAACGGGAAAATCTTACTGATCTGAATCCGAACCTTTAGGCATGTCTGTTTGCCGGATCAATTCTAATTGAAAATTCGACGTAATTTGCACACCGTTGCTTACGCACCATCAAAAAAGTATATTTTTTCCGGGAATATTTATGACTGCCGTTTCTCTACTTTGTTACAGCTACTCCTTATTTAATAGAGAATTTGCGGAGTATTCGTAAAATATTAGAAAACAAAATATAAAACAGTATGAATGTCATCAATCAAAACCGTTCCTTCCTGGCAGTTGGTGTAGCCCTGCTATCACTGTATGCGACAGGCATGACCACCCGCAGCGCAAGTGCTCTTGAATTCAGTCACGATTTTGCGGAAGCCAGTGCGGCTGCCCAAAGATCCAACAAACCACTCATCGTTATTTTTTCGGCTTCGTGGTGCCCTCCCTGCCAGAAGATGAAAAAATCAGTGTATCCCAGCCGACAAGTCCAGCCCTACCACGACTCATTTGTCTGGGCTTATCTTGATGCGGACCAAAGTAAAAACAAACCGCTTATGCAAAAGTACGGGGTCAGTGGGATTCCTCACATTTCGTTTATCAGCCCTGCCGGCGGACTTGTCGGACACTTCTCAGGTGCGGTGTCACCACAGCAATTTACTAAAATTCTCGATCAGGTGAAGGTCGATATCGTGAAGGCCGGAGGCCGCCCTGCCAACGTTCCACCCTCACAGCGAAAAGGATCCGGCAGTAAGAGATAGTAAATACGGCTAATTTGAGGGCTGCGTCGCTCAGGGGCGCATAAAGCAGCAGAAACAGGTGGTATTTCGGGAAATAACGACTACGGGTTCCCGGAATGAGATCCAAAGTGGGTCGAATCATACAAATAATAAATATATCAGACGTTATGGCACAAGGAACAATTAAGAAGATCGTTGACGACAAGGGCTTCGGCTTCATTTCCACCGAAGGGGCTGACCTGTTTTTCCACCGCTCTAGCGTTGAAGGGGTCAATTTCGAAGAACTTCGTGAAGGCGACACCGTGGAATACACGGAAGGTCAGGGACCTAAAGGACCCTGCGCAGAGAATGTAAAAGCTGTTTAAGTTTTTCTCAGGTCTGAAGGTGATACTACCGTGTCACTTTCAGGCTTACCCGCCTTCCTCCGCTTCTGCGAGGTCGGCTTTTTCCCTTCCTAAAATGGCGGGGAGTTCACATTTGCGGATCAAATCAATTTCCGCCGCGTGCTGCGCTACGGTGTAACTCTCTTCAGCGAGTATCATATCGACACCGGCACCGCTGGCTTTTTCGATCAGATTTGTTACCGCTTTGTCTCTTTTGTCTCCGGTTACATCCCGGATATAGAAAGCGAGGAATCGGTCCGGGTATTCATCCAGCATTTCCGTATAGATTTCCGGATCTTTCTGACCGCTGTCACCGATACACACAAACCGTAGTTCCGGGTAGGTATCGAGAACCTGGCGTATCGCATGCTTTTTGTGCGAATGGTGGCCTTTCATCAGAAATGTATCTTCATCGATTCCCCAGTCGGTCATAAACAAAGTGCCACGGGGCACATTGCGGAGCTCGAAAATATGGGAAATAAAATCATACAGATTCCACGGCGAGCTGGTGATGTAGAAAAAGGGATTTAATTCGCTGCAGTTCCGGCCTCTCGCCAGTGCGGCGTATAAAGCACTAACTCCACTGAAAACCACCCGGGTATGGGCGTTACCGAGAAATGTATTGCGCGCCGCGCGAAGGAAGTTGGTCGCGCCGGTTTCCATAATCGTGTCGTCTATATCACTGATGATACCGAATTCCCCGCCGACTCCCGGAACCTGGATGGTGGCAAACTCCCGGACAGGGTTTTCCCGAACCGGGTCAAGTAACGTCAGCTCAACTATGGGCCATTGGGCCGTTCCTGAGCGGGGACTTTGCCACGGAATCTGTATTTCAAAATACCCTTCCTCATCGGCAACGGTCTCTAAAACGGTATCTTCGTAGCGCGTTTCAATTCGGGCTCCGGGAACTTCGTCGGTGAGCCAGTTCTTACTGATGTTGACGAAGTTCTTCCAAATAGCATCCGATGCGGTAACTGCAGGTATATCTCTCCGTGCGAGAACCCGGCCGGTGACTCTGAGGTATTCCTGATTTCCGTATCCGGTGTAGGCTTTGATTTGCAGAGGTTTCTGAATCCCGGCAAGCCTCTCGATGCCATACCTGATGTCATCAATCTCGGATTCGATTACATGAACGAGCTTTTTCCACATTGCAGTTCCGTAGTAGCACTGAATTCTCCAAAAATCGAAAAGCGAAACCCGGAATTTTGTTTAAGACTTCTTTATATTTAGGGCTTGATAAAGGAAAAAGCGAAAATATCGTTCGAAGAAGTAATGTCCGATCAGTCGATTCAGAACCGAAGTTTTCACAAGGCACCCGTTTATCTCGCGGTGGCGGCTCTGATTGCTTTTAAGATTGCATGTCTCGCTTTGACCGATGGTGAAAGTGAAGCCGGAGCTGCGACTCTTGCGCAGGAGACCCGGATTTGTTCGCTGGCGGTGGCTGGCGATCAGTAGACCGTTACACCGGCATTTCAATGACCTCCAGAATCTTCAGGGCATTTGTCGTGGTAGCAATTCCTGGACGGACTTTGTAGTCAAAAGTCATCTTTGGTTTGCCGTCTTTGTTGCGGGAAAAATGCTCCCGGAAGTGAATCAGATCGGCATTCTTTGTCAGTTCGTCGGACTCGGCGAGAGCGAGGTCGTGAGTGGTAACGGCACCGATTGCTTTGTTTTTTACGAGGTGAGCGATGACGCGCTGAACAATCTCTCTGCGCTCGACAGTGTTGGTTCCCTGCAGAATTTCATCGAGCAGGAACAGGACGGTTCTACCTTGCTTTCTCTCCTCTATAGAGAGGTTAACAATTTGTTTGATTCTCTGAAGCTCCGCCATAAAGAAAGAAACTCCGTCTACCAGCGAATCCTGCACGCCCATACTGGTCGCGATCGTCAGGGGCGGTGTGGTCAGTTTTCCTGCACAAACCGGTCCGCCTGCCCCGGCTAAAGTGGTATTTAAACCTATAGAACGGAGCAGAGTGCTTTTACCGGCCATATTCGATCCGGTGACCAGGAGAAAGCGGCCTTCGGGCCCGACTGATACATCATTGGTTACCCGGGAATCTTCATGTAGCAGCGGGTGCCCCAGCGATGTCGCTTCGAAGCTACCGGATTTCTGAAACGCAGGTCGCGCCCATTCGGGTTCATCGTGATAGAGATTGGACAGACTGGCAAGAGCTTCGATTTCGCCCAGTGCTTCGAACCAGCCGGAGAATTTGTCTCCGTATTGAGCCTGCCAGTCTTCGAGTCGTTTCACGATGCGGAGATCAAAAGCGGAGAACGCATTGAGAAAAGGATGCACTACCGAACCCCTTGCTGCTGCGCTGGTGGCGATAGCGTTGAGATTCTCCATCGCTTCGCGGGCTTCATTGATTTTCGGGATTAGATTTTTGATTTCCCCTTTCTTTACCGGGCACGATTTGATATAGGCAAAGATCTCGGCATAACTACGGATTTTCCGATCCTCGCCGGCGAGGTCTTTTAATGTTTCCTCTACTTGTTGCTTTCTTTTCCGGATCAGGAAAACATGCGCTCCGAGTGGCAGGAAGAAGAAAGGCAGAGGGGCCAGTAGCACAGTCGGAATGATCGAAAGTAGAGTAACCCACGGTGCGTATTGGAGATATTTGACGACTCGTTCCTGAGGCGTCAGCCAGGTTTTCTTTTCCAGCCAGCGGGGAATGATAACGGCCTGGTCGACGGCGAGATTTTCCCCGGTAACGGCGAGATTTTGCCGCCAGTCGATATGTTTACTCAATGCTTTTGCGGAAGTCTGGCGATCGCTGACTTCTTCCGGTGAGGTGCGTTCGATCAGCCATTGAGCGAGTGTCGCCCGTCCTTGTGGGGTGCGTTGGGTCGACATTAACTGAAACAGCGACCCGGGCCCGAATAAGTCGAGATCCTGCGCATGCGGGAGATCGCAAAGTTCGGCGGGAGCCTCGGGAACCGGGAATTTTGCCCACTCGCGGTTGAGTCGGTGAATCGACTGTTGGTTGATTTCCTTGAGAAGCCGGAACCGTTCTTCCTCCCGTGTGAGATTCCGGTGTTTGAGAACAAAAAAGACAAAAGCGGCGATACTCAGGGCGCTCAGAAAAAAGAGGATTCCCATCACGGCGTAATTCGTCACTCCGACAGCAGCTACTGAACCGAGAATCAGAGCCGCGAGAAAAGTGATGAAGCGATAGTTCGATAATTTGTCCGACTTTGCTGTCAGCTCGGCTTCGCGGGCGGCAAATTTTTTGATACGGGTCTGGTAGATGGATTCGCGGGACATGAGAAATGAGCCTGATCTTGAACGGAGAAGGCCGAATATGGCGGGATTGGCCGCGGATTCAAGACCGGATTACGCCGGGGAAGCTCCGGTGGCGGCAGCGCCCTTTTCCGCCACATAGACACTGCTGATTCCGGTGGCCAGAGGAGTCGCCGAAGCGGTGGTGTAGCCGTTTTCCAGGAGCATAGCGGTCATGTCGTCACCTTTCGGAAAGCGTTCGATGGATTCACCGAGGTACTGGTAGGCTTGCCTGTTGCCTGTGAGCACACCGGCGATCAGCGGTAGAATGTGGTGGAGGTAAAATCGATACGGCGCCCGCAGGACCGGATTGGCGGGCAGCGAAAAATCGAGAATTACCAGAGTCCCTCCCGGCTTGAGAACGCGGGAAAATTCACGAACTGCCCCGGCCCAGTTTTCCATGTTACGGAGACCGTAGCCAATGGTGATGACATCCACAGATCCATCATCAAAAGGGAGATCCATGCCGTCGGCGACGATCAGCTCGGGCAGGCCGCGCTTTTTGGCATGCTCCAGCATTGGCGCGCAGAAATCAGCCCCGACGATTCGCGCATCGGGACAGGCTTTCCACACCTCTGCGGCGAGATCGCCGCTACCGGTGGCGACATCAAGAATGAACTCCGGATTTCTAGCCGCCACAATTTTGGCGACCTTTTTCCGCCACGAGACATCGATGCCCATACTGAGAACATGATTGGTCAGGACATAACGCGAAGCAATCGAAGTGAAAGCCGCCTGTACAAAGGCAGGATCCTGATCCCGGTTGGCTGATGCTGAGTCTGATGCCATAAAAGCGAGCGTGAAAAACAATACGCTGCCGAACGGGAAAAAGAAGTGCTCACGAGAGGAATCGAACCTCCACGGGTCGCCCCACATGAACCTGAATCATGCGCGTCTACCAATTCCGCCACGTGAGCATTGCGCTTTTTAACAGCGGGGAGCTAAGAAACACCGAAATTCCAAAGTGACAAGGGAAAATCGAAGTTCTGTGCCGCTGGAGATTCGACTTTTTTTCAGAATTAGCCATTATTTGAGGGAATTCCCCTTTGGACGCGCTGACAACCTGTCCGGAACCGACCGATTCAGGATTTCATCAATATTTCACGAACGATTCATACTGCGTTCATTGGGAGGTGAGATGAAGTTCCGTATGCAACCATCGCAAAGCAAATTCTATCCGTACCAAACAACCGCTGACTGGCTTGATTACTTCCGGAGAAATGCGCCAGAGACATTATCTGTGGAGACCGATCATCGGCCTCTGAATTCGGAGGAATTCGCTAGAATCGCAACATCGATTCCTGATTTCCAACTCGGAGAGTCTTCCGAAGGACGGACGCTGCGCAGGCTGGCCGGGCAGTTTAGTGACCGTTTTGGACTGCCGGAATATTCAGAAGCGATTGATCTGTTCATCAGGGAGGAAAATCGCCATGCGTCTTATCTGCTTCGTTTTATGCATCAGCACGGGATTCCGCGCGAAAGGGCGAGCTTGAATAACACGGCCTTTCATAAGGTCAGGAAACTGTTGGGAATTGAGACGATTCTCCGGACCCTCGTCACCGGTGAGATTGTAGCGCTGACATACTATTCCTGTCTGGCGAAGGCTACGGAATCTCCGGTATTGCAGCGAATCTGTGAGCGAATCCTCGATGAAGAGGATGCTCACGTTTCCTTTCAGTTACAGCATATTGAATTCCTCAATCTGCAAAAATCGCCAACCGCTGCATTTCTCGGCGATTTACTGCATTTTGGGCTGTTGAATGCTGCGCTCTGCGCGGTGTGGATTCGCCACCACCGGGTATTGCGGATGCGTTTTTCGCTTTTCGGCTTTGTCAGGCAGGCGAATTGCGATTTGTCCGCCGCCGTTCATCACGGGAGGAAAACCGCCCTTGAGATGATCGATGGCAGAAGCCGCAAAATCGCCTTTGCTTGAACTTCCGTGGCCGATTACCCGGCGAGGACTTCTTCCCCTTCGGATTTGGCGATCACCACCGCTCCGCAAGAGTCGGAGAAAACATTCACCGCTGTCCGCAGCATGTCGAGCGGACGGTCGACGGCGAGCAGCAGCCCGATCACAGCCTCGGCATTCGGGATTTTCAAATTGTGAACGATAATCACAATCGCAACCAGGCTGGCGGAGGGAACTCCGGCCACTCCGATACTGGTGAGCAGTGCCAGAACCACGACGGCCAGTTGTTGGGCGAATGACAGATCGGCACCCACCACCTGGGAGATGAAGATGACAGCGACACATTCGTACAGAGCCGTACCGTCCAT
>JARGOZ010000130.1 GCA_029213025.1 Verrucomicrobiales bacterium | reverse complement strand
GCAATCCCACTAAAGGGAGAAATTATAACGAATGGAGAAATCAATGAAATTACTTACAGAAGAAATCAAACAACAACTGATCAAAAATCACCAGGCTCAAACTGTATCTCAGCAAAATGACGGAGAATCAATCGACTTCAAACCGGTGGTGAAACTCTTTACTCCGGATGCCGCAGCCACCTGGTTGCTCACCGAACTCGATCCCGAAACCAATCTCGCCTTCGGTATCTGTGATCTGGGAATGGGTTATCCCGAACTCGGCTATGTCAGTATGGATGAGATTGCTGCACTGCGCGGCAAACTCGGCTTACCTGTGGAACGTGACCTCCACTTCAAAGCCGGAATGTCCCTGTCGCAGTATCACGAGGAAGCCGTCGCTGCCGAACATATCGTCTGCTAGCAGATTCCCGATCAACTCTCGCAGTCTTTTCCGGAAGGCTGTGGGAGTTTTTTTTTAACGATTTCTGCCCTCAAACTGCTGCGGTAAATTTACCGCTTTCTGACTCTGACTTGCCTGTAAGTCATACTCCGCCGAGTTGTCCCATTGTGGATGCTCAGCATCGTGGACAGTTATGACATAATCGGCAATGCCCGCTTCTGTCGACTTCCTGACATACACACTGCCGTTCTTTGCCGGATCATCGGTGTTTACGATCTGAACCGCTTCGAAAGAAGGGATGAGAATCACATCGATTCTCAATCAGCCGTTTCAGCTTTGCACCCTTAGTCTGGAGCCGCCACAGCTTCCGCTCCAAACTACAATGTAACGCAACCGGTCTCAGCCCGAAGAGCTGTCCCTGTTCGAATTGGAATCTATACCGTCTTTATCAATGCGGCCCCCGTTTCGGGAATTTCGCAGAATCATTTCTGCCGCTCGATACCCGGTTTCCCGAAACCAGAGCCTGAATCCCGCCGCCTGCCCTTCTTCTCGTGTAGAACCGGGCTTGCGCCCCGTTCTTCCACAGCGGTTCAACTCCTGTCTCATTCACAACCGTTTCCCGATTTGATTGCCTTCCCTGATGACCTTTCAACTGAGAGCTAACCCAGCTCCACGAAAGGAGTCAATTTCGGCCCGCGCCGAATCCGTGTTCTCATTGACTCACGTGCTTTTAGCACTCTTTCGCCAGGGCCAGGTTTTGACGCTCTCAATC
This sequence comes from Verrucomicrobiales bacterium, assembly GCA_029213025.1. Classification (GTDB taxonomy): domain Bacteria; phylum Verrucomicrobiota; class Verrucomicrobiia; order Verrucomicrobiales; family DEV007; genus Arctic95D-9. Next base: position 19,258 of record JARGOZ010000130.1, on the reverse strand, counting down.
TCATCAGAGAGAAACAATCAAACAAAAAGGAAAAACAATGACTTTAACTATAACAGAAAAGAACCACTGGAAAGAACGCATCGAAGCGAAGATCGAAAACAAAATCAAACGCCTCGAAGCTACCGATCCCGATCTCTTCAACAAAACAAAGGAACGGTCACGAAACCAGCTGCTCAAAGACCTGACTCTGACGTCTGAATACGATAAACTCGTCTCACTTGATGAACGAATCAACACCCTCGAAGAGGAGCTGGCAGAAATCGCCGAAAAACTCTATATCGCCATCAAAGGCGAACCGATATATTACGGAAGATACAATCTTGATACCGTAAATCGCGAGATCGAATCGAAAACCAAACTTTTCGAAGAGGATTATCTGTCTGAATCCAAATTGGGTTCGGAAATTGTCAGATTGCGCAGCGAAAAAGAAAACCTGCTTGATACCATCTGGCTGGCTACAACAAACCGTCAGATCAAGGAATTGTGGACACAGACCACGGATCTGCTCGGTGAACAACCGACCTTGCTGCAAAAGCAGGCCATCGAAACCGCCCCGATTGAGTAGGCGAAATCCAAATTGGGTCGTGTATTCAGCGCGACCCAATTACCCAACTTTTGATTGGGTTGGCGAAATTCGTAGCAATTCCGACCCAACTTTCCGCTGAAACGTAGCAATCCGCAGCAATTTCGACCCAACTTACCCAACTTTCTACTTGGGTTGACGAAATTCCCCTGTTCTCACCCCGGCAACCTTGCTTTTACGAAATTAAACTGTTATAATTTACAGCATAAGGAGCAATGAATGCAGCAATCGACCCAATCGGCGAAAAACCCGCCTGTTTACAATCAGCGCGAAGTAATTGCTGCGCTTGAAGCTGCAAATTTCACGAAAAAACAACAGGACGGATTACTCAATGCGCTTGATACGGTTACCTCGAATCTGGTTACCAATGAGTATCTCGACCTCAAAATCGCCAATCTCCGCGCTGAACTCTTCCGAATGATGTTCATCCAGACGGGCGTTCAGGTCGGCCTTATCGTCGCCCTTATCAAACTGCTGTAACCTCTTGTATATTCTCTTCTCCAGTGGCTCCCGTTTCGCGAAAGCGGCTGCTTTGCCGGGCTTGCTCTCCACCCGGTTACCCGAAACCAAAGCCCTTTTCCTCGATACCTGTATTCTATCCGCTACAGGACCGGGCGATGCCCCGTCCTCTCCCTGTGCCTCAAAACGCACCAGATTGCCCCGTATTACGTCGCGGTGCATCCTGCCGTATCCGAACACCCCGGCCCGTATCATGGCACGCCAGGCTATTTCCTGCCGCCTCCGGCATTGCCGCGCAACACCATGCTGCAACATGGTATGCCTCGCTGCCTCCGGCTCCACCTTGACACCCGCACTGTTTCACGTGAAACCACCCTGCCCGCACCGCCTTCGCCAGGCGCGGACGCCGACGTATTTCCTGCAACTTCGCTACAGGTCAAATTAATGTTTCACGTGAAACGAAGACTGTGATTTGAGGATGAATAAGGCCCCGTATTGTGTAGTTTCACCCTGACGTATATGTCCAGCTTAGGGAAGTATATTTACCTATAAATTTGTGTCAGACATCTGCCCTTACACAGCTTCGCTGTGCTAAGGAAAAATAACTTTATGCTATACATTGGCACTCCTGAAGTCTTCCAAGGAAGTGGCGAGATAAGTTTCAAAAATTTATATACCAGTGGCACCGAAAGATTTGACTATACAAACTCGCTCGTTTCATCGCGTAGAGTTGAAAGCAAATTTCGCATGTCTTCAACATAGTAAAGACCGTAATGCCTGCCTTGAAGCTTTCGGGGCGCTTCTAATACTCTTTTCAAGCTAAATCCGAAGTGACGAATCAGCATTAAGCGAGCGAGAAAATTGAACCTCAAATTTCGTTTCTCGCCAACATGAAAGGCGATAAAAATTGTTTCGTATCCGGATATTATGCCCAAAATATACGAAACCGGAAGCAGCCATAATGTCAGCAAAATCGGGCGAGCTACCCCCTTCAAAGTTGCGAAGCTTAAAATCTCGCTTGGGTTTTCTCGAAAACCGGCCAGTGCCCCCCATAACATGATGAACCCTGTAATGGTGAGCGCCCCATTTGCCAGATTATGAACGGCTCTATATTCCTCTTTCAACTCACTCATAGCGTGAATTGCCGTAAGAAAGAAAAGAACAGCAAAAAGAACGAATTCAACAGGAACGCTGAAGCAAAAAGTGCTCAGCAGAAGCTCCAGGAGAATGGTCAACTTAAACAAATCCCTAATAATCCGTTTGTAATCAGGTGTTTTGCTCGAAAATCCGTGAACTAAAACCAATACACCTGCGGAAAAGCACCAGACTATTGTGTCCTTTAAATTTTCCGGTGCCCAGAGAGCAACCTTTGAGAGAATGAAAACACCGAGCGACATCCAGAATGCCCCGAGAATCCAAATAATTGAAAGTTTCGTGGCAAATGCCGTTACAACCAGATTCCAGAAAGATTCCCGCACACCCCGTTTTGTTGCACCCCAGACACCAAACAAACCAATCCAAATAAGGGCGGCCAGTTCCCTTGAACTCAATAACTCCATTTTTATTGAATATCAGGATTTCCCGAGTTTGCCTCTACTTTTTTGCCCTTGGTTTGAAACAAAATCAGTTTTCTTCGATGAACAGCTTTGATTGGGCATTTGCAGGATGAGAGCAGGTATGTCCCATCGAATATTTCTAACAATTTCTTTAATCGCCGCGTGGTACAAATAACTCTGCTACCCGAGACCTATTAAAATTTCTTGAACGAATATAAATTTGATAAACTTTACAAATTATTGTAAACTTAGGATAAAGATTGTTTTCGTTCCCAAATATTTCACCAGTCCTCTCTTGAAGCAGCAGATTCTACTCTCGATATTCCTTAACGTAATTTTAACGATTACTATGCTACCATTATCAGGAAGCGAAACAGAAGTGAAATTAAGGAAAAGAAGCGTGGATGAATTCAATTTCAGCGAGGCAATAGAAAAGTGCAAGAGCCTCGAATCGAGACAAGAGGAACTATCTAAGAAGCAAGAATTGCTGGAGGACCAGTATGCGTCACGAAAAGATGTCTTCAACGGGATAGTATGCTCAGAACTAAATGTCGATCCAGACAAAATAAGTTTTGAATATTCATACAATTCTCAACGTAAAGAATATTCGCTAAAAGTTGAATCAAAAGAACGATTTTTTGAAGAGAATATGCAGGGAATCAAGCCTGAAGAGGTTGCTAGTTCGGATTTAGAAACCGCATTGGAATTCATTGACCGTTTTTGCCAAAGTAACGGGCATGACTCGCCAAAACTTACGTGGCGCTCAAGCGGGCCCGGCAGCGTTGACAAAGTCGGATTTAGCATCAAAGGACTACCATTAAGTGATTTCTTCGAACTAGGTAACCAGCTAGACGTTCCCGAATCCTGGATGAAAAAAACCAATGATTCAGAGATTGAGAGATCTGAAAATTTTCATAAGTCGCTTAGTGTATCGAAAGAGCTTAATTCTCTGAAAAATGACATCAAAGAAAACTTAACTAACGAATCTTACGAAAACGAAAGCGAAAACGATCAACATTCTAGCAAGCCTTCACCTATATTAGCAGGCACAAACATAAGCGGAGAAGAGAGTCGCTCTATCTGACTAGGACTTCGTTTAATTCGTAAACTATTTTAGCAGCCTTCCGAATAATCCTCTTCTGCTTCTCTCGCTTTTTTTTCGTTGATAGTTGACGAATCCCACATCGTCCCCGTGTAAAACAAATTCCCAATCGTTTACACTGCTCCAGTTATTGTCGCCCTTCGACCTCCAAACCTTCCCTTCCCAAATCTTAGAAGATCCGGAGATTGTATTAGTCGCAGGAGCGCCGGGGATAGGAAGCTGCCTTAAGTTCCAACCATTAAATTCGCCGGAAAACCTAAACCGCTCGGGGTAATATACCTTGGCTACTTCTTTAACTGATGAGATCTTTGGACCCTCATGAGTGTATCGCAAAATATACTTTCTTGTGACAATCACCTCTTCATTTGATCCATCTCGCTCATAGGACAATTGAGCCGTGTAATATGCGTGAATGGAGCCAATATCCCGAAGATCGCCGACAACTGGTTCCGTAATTGGACGATAAAACTTCGATACAGTTCCAGAAAAATAGCTCGACCGAATTGTCTTCAAATCATCTACTGTAACTTCACCATTATGATAGTAGTCCACTGTATTCTCAAAACAATTAACATACTCAAGCATTTCATGCTTGGACAGGTTGTCTACCGACATTATTAGTTCAGCGATCTCAGCCCTTATTCTGCTTTCCTCGGGAACGGGGACGTTTCTCACCACGGCAACTTTCTGTCCCTGGGGAAGCAAAATACTGAGGATATCCGCCTTAGTGACCTCTCCTTCAAAATATGCATCATAGCTATTTGGGCTAGGGAATTTCCCGTACGACTTTTTGACTCTTACTTTGCTTAAAATAGTCTCTTCATCATCTATCTTTCTAAGCTCCTCTGATTCCCTATACAGGCTTTGCAATATCGCGTTTCGTTCAGCAGTCTTCTTTAAACCATCTCTCGACATTGTGTCGCTCTTAAATACGTAAGAACCTCTAATTGGAAACGGTTTGGTCCAAATACCTGTCAATCTATCAATATCTTTTAGGCTGTCTTCAGGCAAGGGTCTCTCATTATAGATGATATCACCCGCAACATACTCTATAGCCACTCCGTTATCGTAAACATTGTATTCTCTGGTATGCCTTCCGAGCCCCATCGATTCTTTCTCGCTACTAAGAACGGTGAGTGCTTGTTGGATCAATACAGGAAGCAATATCGCCGGGATTAGCTTCAAAAAATTTGTTCGATACATGACTAGATAGTGAAGTGTGAAGAGAAATTGTGTGAGCAAGTAGGAGGTCTTGCTATTATTCTCTGCGGTGATTTATTATCACGTTACCTTCAACTTTCTCAACCATAGTCGATTGATCGTGAAAATTATAATGTCTTGAAGGAAGTCTCAAAATCTCTTCTAGATGTCTGTCAACCTCCTTAATGCTCGGCTCACCCATCTCAATCTCTTTTTTTATCCTTTTATACTCTTCCTTCTTCTGCTCCAGCGAAAGTTTAGATTCAATTAGTTCATGATCAACTGTCCATTTGGGTCCAAATATCATAATCGCAGTGTACATGGCTAATGCCTTTTTCGGTTCTACACCTTCAGCTAAGCACCCCCAATAGAATACTTCGTGGACAAACCGCCATGGATGCATTTTCTGTTCGCATTGATGGTCATGTATAATCGAAGCATTTCGGAACTTCCCAGCAAACGGTGAACCTACGAATGACCAAAGAGGTTGTGGTATCGAAGCGCCATCAACGACCGTGCCGGCCGGAGACGTCCAGATAATTGCCTTTCCCGTTTCACTGTCCTTAACCGGTAGTTCGTAGTTGAAATCTTCTTTAAGGATCATCCTCCTCCCGTCTTCCAACCAATCGAAATTTGGCTTCCCTTCGAATTTTCCCCATTGATCTCCAAGAACTGACTGAGATATCGACAACAGTATAAGGACGAAGCAGATTAAAGAAGCGGTGGTTCTCATTTGTGGACAATGAAAAGGAAAATTGAGCTGTCAATTTTTTTTTGAAATTTCCTTCTGATAAGCGAAAGATTTTTTTAACAAAACTGAAACAATTTCGTGCTATAATGGTAGTTTGAGGAGAAAGAAATATTGGTAGATTTTGCGGGAATTGATGAGGTGGAGCTGGCTGGGCTGGAAGCGCGCGTGAGAGAGCTTCAGGATCTATTTGGAAAGAGAGATGTAAGCTCTCTTTCCACCAACATGTTGGCGGGCGCGGAAATTGCTGCTGCCGAAAAGCGTATCGGAGAGCTGGAGCAGGACGTAAGCGGCATTGGAGGCGAGAAAGAGCGCAAAGAGGCGGAGCGATACCAAAACCTCGTAGCGGGTTATCTGGTGCAAAATGAAACCCGATTGACCGCTTCCGAACAGGCTCAATACGGTGCTTTCCTCGCAAAAGATTTCTTCATTCGGGATGATTTCGATGAGCTTGATCAATTCTATGCTTCGGCTCATTCCAAGCTATCTGAACGTGGCAAATCGGAAATGTCCTCAAGGGTTTGGAATGGTATACGAGAGGGAGAATATGAATTTACCGATCTTCCGAAAAATGTCCGGGAAAAAGAGATGGAGAGGCTCTACGGTTTACTCTCTGATCCGGCAAAAATGTCCGAAAATCTGAAACAAATTCCGGAAAAAGATCGCGATGAGTTTATCGCGGCTTATCAATCCGGGGATTCCGACAGAACGGCTCAGATACTCAACCGCGACAGTTTCAAAGAAACCGTTTCGGTTTCAAATTTCGATGTTTCTACCGGCAAAGAAGAGATTCAGACAAATCAAAGAAGCGCCAGCGAAATCAGCAAAAATAGCAGCAGAATAGAACAGGAATCTGTGAAGCCATCTGACCTTGAGAAGGCCAAGTCGGAACTCTCGGATTTATCAATTTCGCTGTGAACGATCCAGAGCATTTTCCTGAATTCCGAGTTCCAACTCAGAACACGCCGCTCTACCGGCGTCAATCACCACTCCCGTAACCCAGTTTTCCAATGTGGATGCAGTTTCAGGTGTAAGCTGATCTCTGAGCTTCCCGAAAAGCGTTTCAAACTCGTTCTGGAGAGCAGCGGAATATTTTACTGCATTGGAGACCGGTACGCCCTGCCCCCGCTGTCCGGCGAAAACACGCGCTGAAAGAAGCGACTTTCCATATTCACTGAGCCTGTCGTGCGGCCCGTTATAGAAGCGTTCCAGAGCAGCGAAGTCAGTTTTGCTGAATTTCGGTTTGGAAAGAAGCAGAGCAAGATCCCGCCTTTCAGCTGCCGACAGTTTACTCTCTGTCTCAGCCAGAACTTTCGCTTCATTGCCGGATGCGACCTGATGAAACTTTTGTTTCAGTTGCTCAAATCCCACGGTTCGTTTTCCGTCCGAGGTCATGTCGGCATAGACCAGATTCTGGTGATGGTTTAAAACCACGATCAACGAGGTTCCTTTGCCGTTCTCACCATCTATGGCTAACCGCATGAGTCGTCCTGATTCCCGGGACAGCCTCGCCAATTTCAATTTCGGGGCCAGCTCATCCCATTGTTGCAGAAGGTTTTCGATATATTCATCGCTCATATATTGCGGAAGGTAGGACGCCATTACCCGACCAAACTTATCCTGATACTTTGCGGCGATGCGTTCATTCTCTGCTTTCACATGTTTCAGGTAAGACCCCGGATGCCCTTCCCGTTCCAGGGATTCGGCGAGTTGCCTGAGGATAGAAGTCAGGCTCGTCTGAGCTGGCTTGAACTGAAAACTTACCTCATCTTGTGCCTGCATCCCGGATTGGAGCGCAAGCGAAATCGCTATCGATAAACTGATTGTTAACCATTTGTGAAACATAATGCCTGTAAACAGTTAAGTGAGGCAGAATGGATCACAGTGCTTATGACTCGAAGGGCAGGCGGAAATATTTGAACGCAAAAGAGAGTACCAGATTCCGGAAAAAGGCGGAAAACCTGACGGCAGGGAAGGCTGCTTTCTGCCTAACGCTATACTTTACCGGCTGCCGAATCAGCGAGTGCCTGAATCTGCAGAAAACAGACATTGATCTACCGGGAAAAGTGATCACTTTCCGCACATTGAAACAGCGGAAGAAGGAAACCTATCGCCGGGTGCCGATACCGGGCAGCCTCGCTTTGCGGCTGAAAATCCTGATTGCGGAAACCAAAACCGACAAGCTCTGGACATTCTCACGAACCACCGGATGGAGGATCGTCAAGGATGTGATGGCGGAGGCAAAAATCACAGGAATTCACGCAGTTCCCAAAGGTCTCCGACACGGCTTTGGTGTTCGCGCCGCGCTGGCGAAAATCCCCGTCACTGTGATACAAAAAATCATGGGTCACGCCGATCTCAGCAATACCGCGATCTATCTGGATGTGAAAGACGAAGAGGAGCGCAAGCTAATCAGCCGCACTTGGTGAAATATCGCTCAAATCCTTGCATGCAAACGGGTTGAGGATTACCCTGCTGAAACAAAATACAGGCATTATGGTGCAAGGAAATCTCCATCACATAATGGGCTGGAAAACAAAAAAGCTGATTCCATCAATGGGAACCAGCCTCTCTTTTTTGGTGATATAAAAACAGATACCCATTCGGGTTATCCACGCCAAATCCTTACTATTATCCCCGATTTTGAAAGCTCAATGTTGATTCGGTCATTTCGGTAATCTTCGGTCAAAATGTCACCGGTGGTATAAACCCGGGCAGTTTTCCCAATCAATTCTTTCACTAAAGTTGGTTGCGGTGCCATTCCAACTGATGACAGAGCAATTGGCAGTTCAACTTTGACGTTTTGTGCACCTACTTCTTCTTTGGCTTTTTCCGGATGAGGCCACGCTTCGAACCCGCCGTTGCCCAGGAATCCGTGGTTCAAAAGGAAGAATCCGTGTTCCGTGATCAGGAACGTGTTTGCTGTTCCGTTCCCGAGGCCACACTGTGTCGGTACTTTCACGGTTTTCTGTTCTGAACTGATAAGATTTTCCTCTCCGCCAATTCGCATCAGCAAATCCTTCTTGTGTTCCTCCAGGGAAATCGGCTTCTCTTTTGAACATTGATATCCTGTCCACTTAAAAACCCTGATCCCTTCCGCACCTTTGTCCTGAGCAAAAAGTGAGAGGGATGATAGTAACGATATTGCGAGGGTTAACTGTAGTATTTTCATGTTTTTGACTATGTTTTTCTGATTTGTGCAGGGGGAAACTAAAGCATCAATCGCTTGTCTGATCGGTTTTAGAAGTATTTTAACCTTTTACAGTAAGTATTTTAAATCGTAATTTAGATTTTAAGTAGAGCAAACAAAATCCTGTTAAAAATCAAAATTAGATAATTAGATAATCATACTTAAATTCTAATTTATATTTACAATTATTCGTTCGGGCCATAATGAAAGACTGGCCCGATGATGATGAAGCACTGCTGGAACTGTGTGAACACGGACAAAGATCGAGCCCGCAAAATTTCTGGAGCCTGCGGGACGCATTCGAAGGAGTTCAGGTCTTCGGAGGAACAGGAAGTGGAAAGTCTTCCGGCTCCGGACAGAGTTTAGCCCGTGCTTTTCTCTCCTCCAATCTCGGCGGACTGGTGTTAACCGCCAAAACCGATGAAGCTGCTTCCTGGCGCGAGATGGCTGCAGCTGAAGGCAGGGAGAATGACATTATCGAGGTCACTCATGATGGCACTTATCAGTTCAATTTTCTGCGCTATGAATTGACCCGTCCGGGAGCGGGTGCCGGTCAGGTGGAGTCGCTGGTTAACCTGTTCTGCGCGATTCTTGAGTCGGCTGAAAAACGACAGGGCAACCTCGGCGGGGGAGATGCCTACTGGAACCGGGCGCTGCGTCAGCTTTTGAGAAACTCCATCGATCTTGCCATTATGGCGCTTGAGGATGTCAGCCTGACCAGCCTATATAAAATCATTACTACCGCTCCTGTCACAACAGAACAGGTAAAAGATGAAGAATGGCGCAGGGATTCGATCTGTTGTGCACTTATTGAAACCGCAAAGGAAAAGCAGCTTTCCCCGGAAAAGAAGAAAGATCTGGAAATCGCTGAAGCGTATTTCCTGCACGAATTTGCCGGACTGGCTCAGGATACTCGTTCGGTCATTGTCAGCACCTTTACCAGCATGGCTGACTGCTTTCTGCGCGGAACTCTGAGGAAGTTGTTCTGCGAAGGGCTGAACTATTCCCCGGAAGACTGTTTCAAAGGTAAGATCATCATTCTCAATCTGCCGGTCAAAGAATTCAATGAGCTGGGGCAGTTTTCCCAGATTCTGTTTAAATATGCCTGGCAGAAGGCAGTGGAACGCAGAATTCCACAGGGAATCAGCAGGGAGGAGGCTCAGGCTACCATTCGTCCGGTGTTTCTGTTCGCTGATGAATCACAATTCTTCTGCAACAGCAATGATGCACTGTTTCAATCAACGGCACGCAGCTCCCGCGCCTGCACGGTGTATCTGACCCAGAACCTGCCTACCTATTTTTCCGCGTTCGGTGGTGGTAACGGGCGGCATGAGACAGAGAGTTTTGTGGCAAACCTACAAACTAAGATTGCACACAGCAATGGGGATCCTGTAACCAATCTGTTCATGGCCGACTCGATCGGGAGGACCCGTCAGATTCAACTCTCTGGTGGCACCTCAGACGGGGTATCCCAGTTTGGTAAGCCCAATTACAATCAGACCGCCGGCGGCAATATGGTCTACGAATACCCGGTGCAGCCCGCGGAGTTCACCACGCTGGAAACCGGTGGTCCTGATCACAATTTTCAGGTTGGAGCGATCATCTTTCAGGGCGGCAGAAAATGGTATCCCGACGGGAAATCCTCCCGCAACTACATCCGTCATAAATTCCCCCAGAAACTCTCATGAACGACCAACAGCTTGGCAGAAAGATTCAATCTTCCGGTATTCCGGTAATCAGCCCGCTGCTGCATGTTATATCGATGCCGGCGCTGTTAATCCTGCGGCACAACTTCGGTTACCAATTCCTGCGACCGAAATGTGTCCTGCTGGCTCTTTGCTGGGCGATGCTGCTGTTTGCAGCGTATTCTTTCATAGATCCGCAGATATGGAACCGGCATCCATGGTTTTTCGGCTTTCTGGGTATCGCGGTATTGCTGTATGTTCTGAATCTGATCCGGTCAATCGCAAGTCAGTGGGGGGATGCTCCACATGATCAATACGCCGGAAAATCATGGTTTGCTATTACCGGACTCAGCGAGGAAAAGATCGGGGTGTTTCTGGAACCCGCTCTTGTGGCTGCTGCGGCTTTTCTGCCGTTGGTAAAAGACGCCACAAATCCAGTTGAAAACGGATTCTTCTACATCGCCACTGCAATGCTCCTGAAAGCTTCGATCAACAGCTGGGAGCGAATTCGAAAGCTTAAGCAGCAACTTGATGCCACTTCTGATGCCGAAACAGTGATGAATAAAGTCAGCAAGAGGCGAGATTCACATCATGCCGATGATGTAAACAAGCCTACCGCAACCTCCCGGAAAGCAAGAGCGAAGCGGCGGAGAGTTGAGTAGCACAGCCCCGAACGTTTTGCTTCGCAATCACAGAGCACTCAAACGTAAGCGACGCACAATTGGCCTCCTGTGAACTCAGCGTCGATCGATTAGATTCGCCGGATGTCCAGGAAACGAAAGTCCGCCCGGCAGCGGGCGATATGCGAAGAGGTCCGCTTCATGGAAGATTGGACTGGGCAGCGGGGCACTCAAGGTCTACGTCGCGCTCGATCCCTGCGATATGCGCAAGTCCTTCAACGGACTCTACAACATCGTGAGCCAACATCCCGGGTCAGGCCCTAAACTTCAGAATTTCTTCCCCCGAAATCTGTGATCAAATCGTGTCGAACGAAGAATTCTTTCGATCCCTCCTTGATATCAAAATATTCCTCCAATTCATTCAGAACGGGAATAAAAATTTTTTCATTCGTCAAAATAGTTGTCGTAGGAACAGCTGATCCGCCAGTAGAATCGTCCGTAAGGCGCTCCTTCAACTCTATATCATAATAAAGTGAAATATTGCTCGAGGCATGAGTAAAGATATAGACAATCCTGTGCATACCCCAAATCACCTTTGTCGTGTGTGGTTCCAGAAAAAAATCACGATGACGGCGATATACCCTCTCAGACAAACAAAGAAAAAGACAAAAGCTATTTAAGTGGGGATATCGTTCAGCTGTTTTTAGAATTTTTTTCTCGGTATTTGAGTCAGTTCTGTCAATCGGGGGCATTGGTGCGAATATATCTACAATAGGATCAATTTCTCCACTACTATGGGATAAGCTAGGAATCTCTTCCTCCGCGCTTCCAACCTGTCCTTCATCCACTCTTTGGGCGTGACTCCGTTGGATTTCAGTTGATCGCTTCAGAACCTCCGAGAACTCCAATTCCCCTGAAACATATTCACCAAAAAGAGAATCCAGATCACCGAGGTCATCCTGCTCGTACTTGAATAGCTCACGATTTTTTTGAAGAATTTTCTGAAGAGCTTCCGCACCAGCTCGTGTTGATGACGGAACAAACTCAGAGAACTTCGGGAACAAATGACTCCGGATAAAATCCTTTACGAATCCACCAAATACCTCGTAGGCAGTGTTGTACGTTTCCACCACTTGCGCAACAGCCCCCGAATTCCGCGAAATATACAACCTAACGACTTCTCCATCTTTCTCAACCAAGCTGGGCACTTGGTGGCTAATGTCCGCGAACTGAACTTCGTTTTCTCCAATCAAGTAATCTTCAGCCAAAACTGCCGAAATCCGAATTGCTGTCGCCACCTCTGCGGTAGAGAGATCTTTTCGATCAGTCAAAGAAATAATCTGAGGCCGATCTGGAACTTCCTCGACTCCCATTTTGCGGATGGCTGAAAGCTGAATCTTCCTTCTTGGATTTCCTTGACTAAGGTGAAGTAAAAAGCTGTTTTCGTTGCCGAAAGCAAGAATTGTAGTTTGATCTCTCCCACCGTAAAAATAGACAGGTTTCCCGTCGCGGATCTTCTCAACTGCTTCTAACAAGATCGACTCCTGCCCCGGCTTTAGATCAATACGGATCTTTTTGGATAAGTCGTATCTCGATCGATTAACGATAAATGTTAAAAAGTGCGGATTGTTGTCAATCGCCTCGAACTCGGCTAAGCGCTCACAAACCGCACCCTCTATAGTCGCTAATAGTCGGGTAACGAAATTAATGCTGTCCCTGCCGATTGAATCCCTGCCTGCTGTAGGTTGGAGGTTGTTTAAATTAACAACCCCGCCAAAATTAAAACTGTTTGGCGCAGGAAATGGCGCTAAACCAAATCTGTTCCTCAATCCGAAAATACTTCCCGCGTTCTGTTCTAATACGATGTTACCAGACACGACTCCTCCGTTGTGATTGATGTTCGAGGCCATGAGTCTTACTGTTCCATTCTTAGCAAGCTTGAATTCAACATCACAAGAAAACTCATTCTCCCTGACGGACAGGGTGTCGTGAGCAAGGGGAGGTTCCGCATTTTTGGCAAAATTCTCAACGTAGTCTTCTTTGCTTATCAATTTCCCGTTAACCACCACCGGAATTTCAAGGAATCTTACGAACGGATTTAGATAATCAATCGCCGCGTCCAAATCAAATCCAACCCCAGCGTCAATATGGGCTTCGATTGTTGTGCCTGGTTCGGTTCGGCAATCTGAAAGAACTTCAAATTCGACACACTCTTTGGTTACTGAAAGTGACTCCCGCCTCGCCGAAGTTCGAATAGTCTGTTCGCCATCAATTGATCGAGAAACTACAGTGAGGGAATTCGCAATGCCAAAGTTCGCCATCGCGCCGATTCCGAAAGTTCCAACAACTCCTGCCCTTCGAGCAATGTCGGTATTTTTTCCGCTGGATCCAGCCTTCCAAAAATTGTTTTGCAGCACAACTTCATTCATCCCGACCCCGTTGTCTGAAATTATTATGATGCCTTCATCTATTTTTACGTCAATAGTCGGAACAAACGAACCTGAACCATGTTGAGATTGCCGCATCAAAATAGCATCGTACGCATTTTGAATATTTTCTCGCAACAACGCGTATGGAGAATCATAAATATCATTCGATAGTATCTCTAATACTCTTGTAACTTCGATCTCAAAATTTAATTTTTTCATTTTAGTCTAGCGTCGAGTTGCCCTCGGAGGTGCATAACAGATGGATCGATTGAGTTTTTCACGAAAGGTATTTCAACAATTTTTCGACCAAGTTCCGCATCTCTGACTTCAATGCATGCGTTTATAAGAGCAACTGCTTCGTCGTTGCTGACGGGGGCTTGAAAAGCTTGGAGAATTGCCTGAAAGTCACTTTTTTGGGTGTAACATTCAAGGAGGAGCTTTCTCGTAAAGACATCCTCAAAATCTAGCTTCTTAAGGATGTCCTCCGCTGAATCGAAGTCACCATTTCCTACTAACTTTTCTGCCGCACGGATCTCCGCGCCTGTTCGGTATATGTGAGTAATTCGAGTCGAAAATTCCATTGTCCCAGCACCATCGACTGAACCTTCACCCCAAACCGGATTTTCGAATGATGACTCCGGCGTTTTTAGTCGCGAAAAAAGTCGCAGAGAAATGTTGTCGTCATCGATTCGGTTGAAATGCAGCACATTATACTGACGGTTGTGTCCTGGCGGCAATGCTTCTGGGCCGCCACACAGAGTCCCGGCGCTGATCGCGAGCATGGATTTGGCGTCGACAATATTGTTCTCTTCTCTAACTACTTCGTTTCGGTGTTGGTGTCCGTGAAATCCGAATTTAACCTCATGTGCGATCAATGTTTGAATGAACGTGTCGTCCATGTAATCTTGGTCGTACGGGCCACCCTTTGTATTGTGATGCCACGTAGCCAACAAAAGTCGGCCCTGTTTTTGCAATTCCCGAACCCGTAAATTTGCATTTGCGATGCAAATCGGATTTATTGCCCCAGCTCTATTAAGATGGTCATTGTGGAAGCAGCTATTGAAAGCTAAAATCGTTATTCCAAGTTCACGATAATCAAATATATCAAATTGTTGCTCGGGATTTGCGGAATATACTCGCTCGCCCTGGTAGAATGAGTTGTAGAATTCAATGAAATGCATCAGTCGTTGTTCGTATTTTCCCTTATCGGTTACTCGATAGAATGACCGATCTCGCCACGACCACTTGACGTTCGAGTCGATTTTGATCGCCTGTTGTAATATTTATAGTGTGAGGAAACCAGCATCATACGAAAATTCTGACTCTTGCACCTTTGTCATACTTTCTTTCGAATAATGCCAAGCGACATCGTGGTTCCCAGGGATGATTGCAATTCGGGATCTTTCCCCGGCAAAGAACTCTTTTGCGATTTCATCGAGGAATTCGAAAGCTTCATCGTATTGTTTTTTGATGATTTCGTCGAAGTTATTTGGATCATTGCTTCCATAGATAATATCTCCACTTACAATCAGGATATCTGGCGATCGAACACTGAACTTTTTTACGTAATTATCGCGGTCGAGTAGCAGCGAATCGAGCAACGCAGCGTTGGATATCGGAGATTCCTGACTACGATGGAGGTCCGAGATATGTGCGATTGTTAGTTTTTCAATGTTCATCCCGAGATGATCCGACTTTTGATTATTAGCGCACCTCATTCGGAATTTGAAAATTCTCGGAAAGAGCGTCTAGGAAGATTAACAGTGTTTGATTGGTCGTCAACGAAACGTCTGGATCTAGAACCGATCAGCGACCGATTCGTATCCTTCAGGCAAAGGCGAACAGACCATGTTACAATAGCCCATTAATCGCCTGATCCATCCCACTGCCTTTGTCTCTCCTGATGCTGAAATTGGCGATCAGGTGGAAATTGGATCGTTCGCCTTCGGGGAAATTTGAGTTTCCATCGGCAATCGATGCCGCGATTTTCACTGATGGCGACCGGATAACGGGAATTCTATGGACCCCGTCGATGCCGCCGGTCGCAAGTGGCTTGATTTTCATAATTTCCACAATTTTCGTCACCAAGCAGTCAATTTCTTGAACAATTGGATGGGAGACAATTCAACCGTTGCCCAAACGAGTGGCGCGCAATTGCTTGACAGTGCACGGACAGTGCACGGACAGTGCACGGAAGGGAATCGACGTGATTGGGAATGGAATTCACCCTCATCTATGAAGGGCCTCTAAAATCGAACGGGGACCGGGACCACAAGCAAGCGATTCGAGCCTACTTAAAACCTCAACTCGAAATGCTTTGGACTCTTCCTCCATTGAATCTCATTCGCAACGACGCTTTAGGGGGGGGCACGCTCTCCTACAGTGGCAGATGAGGTTTGGGGTGCCGAAATAACTTCTGGTCTCCGCGCCTCGGATTGCCGAATTGAACGCGGATCGACACATTTTCTTCCGATAATTTGTTCACCGTTAAAGCTCCTTGCGAATATCGAAATTACTTGGTTCCGTCCAGAGCAGCCGGGTCGGGTTGTTCAATCTGGCGACATTGATAATCGCCTGAAAACACTTTTTGACGGACTGAGTGTCCCACCGCATGAGAATCAATTCCCGAATTCCGGCATTTCAGGGACAGCGCAATCCCCGTTCTATTGCCTGCCGAGGATGATTCTCTAATTTCGAGACTCTCCGTAAACACGCAACGATTGCTACGTTCCGCTTCCAGCGATGAGGTATTATTGCTAATTCAGGTTACAACGCGAACTACCGAGATAGATTTCGACAACCTCCAACTTATTTAACAGACGATCTCAAAAATCGGTGGTTAATCGGAACAAGTAGAAAACCTCTTTTCCCTACCGACCGTTCTCACTTGCAGATATCTAACTAACCGAAGTATCATCGATTCATTGCCACTTCAATGGACAGGCAAGGACGAAAGTTAGTGAATGCCAATCAGATCAAGCCTCGTCACAAAGAAGAATATTCGTTTATTGGAAACAAATCCGGCCAATGATCATAACTACTGCAGGGTTGAAGAATCAGTCGATTCAAGGTCCGAAATTCTTAAACCGGCCAGATACCGGGACATTCTGGATCCTGTGCAGTATATCTGAATCAGCCTTGCTGACCGTGGTTAGAAAGCAACAGATCTGTCGATACAGGTAAAAAAACGGGTAACATTCACAAAGAAGATAAAAATACCAAAGAATTACAATAATTTATGTCCCCTGCATGGTGTCGACACGCGGCACCAGCTATTATGTTTCTGAACGTTTCAGGAAAGCCCGCAAAGTAACGGTCACCAACGATTTCAATAAGCTTTTCGATTCAAGATTGTATCCCGGTTCAAACCAAATAATTCGAAAATATTTCAGAATAAAACAGGTAAAAAAACGGGCGTTTTTCGGTCACGACTTCCCTACAAAATCTATCCTCGGTAGAATGAATTTGTGCTATTAACAGATTCGAAAATAAAAACTTCCAAAGCCGGATCAAAATGTATCCGGTTAAAAGACGGTAACGGCCTGTTTCTTACCATTAGAAGCAACGGTAAAAAATTCTGGCAGTTCCGCTACCGGTTTCTTGATAAAGAAAAAACCCTTTCCTTTGGCCGGTATCCACAGATAAGTATCGCTCAAGCACGGGAGCTTAGATTTGAAGCCCGCCGGACCTTGGCAAAAGGTATCGATCCGTCGGCGGTAAAGAGGAAGGAAAAGGCCGTTGCCGTTTTTCGCGATAGAAACACCTTCGGGGCCATCACAGAAGAGTGGCTCAAACTTCAGGAGGTAAAATGGTCTCCGAATTATTTGAAAAAGACACTGTGCCGGATAAATAATCATTTGCTTCCCGAACTGAAAAACAGGCCGGTGACCTCTATTGAGCCGCTCGACTTACTTGCTGTTTTACAGAAGATCGAAAGCAAAGGATGTAAAGAAATGAGCCATCGCGTACTCAGAATTGCAGGTGCTATTTTAGATTATGCGATTATCACAGGAAGGACTAAGCAGAACATTACAACCGGTCTCTCAAAAGCGCTTCAGCCCTATTCACAGACTCATTACCCCACACTGGGCGCGAATGAATTACCGGCCTTCATAATTGATCTGGAAAATCTTGATACCAGTGAACAGAATCTGATTGCTTTCAAACTGCTAATGCTCACAGCCGTGAGAACAGGTGAGCTCAGAACTGCAAAATGGATTCATATCAACCTGAATGGAAGAGAGTGGCGCATTCCCGCAGAGAACACCAAAATGAGGACCGAGCATGTTGTTCCTTTATCAAGTCAGTCCATGGGACTGTTAAACGAGCTCAGAGACATATCCGGAGATAGCGAATGGCTCTTTCCAAACTCCCGAAAGCAGGTTCATCCAGTGATGAGCGAAAACACGATAAACAATATGATTCACCGAATGGGATACAAGGGTAGGATTGTCGGGCATGGGTTTAGGTCGATGTTCTCAACTATTCTCAATGAGAACGGATTTAACCGTGATGCCATTGAGCGCCAACTCGCCCACATGGAGAGAAACAAGGTGCGTGCTGCCTACAATCGTGCGGAATATCTCCCGGAGCGGAGAGAGATGATGCAGTGGTGGGCTGATTTTATTGACAGTGGCAATGTCAGAACCATTCCCGTCCGGTTCGGGCAAAAGAAAGTTGCCGACTCTTTAGTGACTGAAAAAGAGTTGGATTACAGTGGAAACCTTCTGTTTCCGCTCAACGGCGCTACTCTACACTGATTACAGGAAAACATTAACGCATCCATTAATCGGAGAAGCATTATATGGAATCCCCTTTAACATGAGATCTTGCGCCTCTGCGCTTGGATACTCTCTGCGGTTTCGCTTCTCAACTTGAAGGCAGACCGGACATTTTCACTTTTATGACCGGCCCTTTAACGTAGTGTGTATATATTATTTCATAAATATTAAATAAGTTCGAATATATATAAATGACGTTCGTTTCTATATATAGAAAGACATCGCAGGAAGCGAAGTCTTCCAACTCAACGATCAAGTATAAAATGAAAACGACAGGGCTCATATTAATCGCCGTTGCAGTTCTCGCGGGCTGCACCTCCACAAAGAAAGCAGGCTACAGTGCGACCGGCACGGATTCACAGGTAATCAAGCAAATGCGGCTGGTCCCCGGAGCGCAGCTGACAAAAGAGGAGGCAAAGCAAATGAAACGTCAGCGAGAGAATGTTAAAGATGAGATCATCTTAAACGACCATAAGCACAACAGCAGGCTGAACAAAATTCACGACGGGCTGGATCTGGGCAGGCGTCTCAAAAGGTTTTTTTAGAATACCGGAAAGCAAAACTGGAAAAGGGAAGTCTTGCACCAGGCAGGACTTCCCCTTTTTGTGTTTACCGGTCGTCGCTCCCGGCACCGTGAATCCAGTTGAGCAGTCCTTCGATCTCTGATTCCCGCCAGCACACCCCTCGGGAGCCGGGTTTATCCGGTCTGCGTTTATACGACGCGGGAAATCTGCCGTCTTTCATTCCGCGATACCATTCCGTGCGGCTGTAGGGCACTCTTTCCAATACCTCTTTGAGGGTTAAATATCGGTCTGTCATGTTCCACTCCTTGTTTTTGGTTGAATGGAAAGTAACTGTTCAGCACTAAATCACCCGGATTGAAACATATCAGCCGGGTTGTGCAG
>JARGOZ010000129.1 GCA_029213025.1 Verrucomicrobiales bacterium | reverse complement strand
GTGAGAAAATATATATACGTAACCCAAAAGTGTACCTTGGAATGACGCTAAGATGTGCAGGCTACAGGGGCATCAATGTGTTGCGGGCACTCCTGTCCGCATTTCCAGTGGGCACTGGTTTTCATTGGCACAGCAAGACGCGGACAGGAGTGTCAGCGACACGTGCTTTTCCAGATCTTAGCGACATGGAAGTGTACCCTGTGCACTCTAAGACTGTACAGGGTACAGTGGAGCGGTGCTTTGTGAAGAGGGGGCTTGAGGCCCGGCGGGCCTTTAGCTATTTTTCTACATCGTGCCATTCAGTTGTGTTGCCTAAATGTATAGTTATCATTGCTGCTGCGATCCTGCTTTGCTTTTCCGCCGGGGCCGAAGACGGCAAAACCGATTTGGATTCACCTATCATGCTCTCAGGTGACTGGTTGCCGGATGATCCGCACCAGATTGACTACGCAAAACTCCCTCGCATCGCCGCCGAACACGCTATTATCAGCGATGTCCGTGATCAGGCAGGCACTCGCGTGCATCAACATGCCTATCTAGCCCATCACGACGGTATGTTCTTTGCGATGTGGAGTGACGGGCCGGGCGTACCAAGAGCCGGTGCCACTCCGGAGCAACATCGGAACATTGTTCCCGGTCATGACCGGCCGGACACACGCAATTCCTATGCTACGAGTAAGGACGGTTTACACTGGACCGAGCCCGCTGACTTGACCGGTCCGCCCCGGATCAAAAACTACGGCTGGATCGCCCGCGGCATGTGGCAGCGGGACGGTGAACTGCTCGCTCTCTCCAGTCATTTCAATGCGCCGGGTTACGCCGGTCCGGGTTTGAGTTTGGAAGCGTTTCGCTGGACCGGAACGAATTGGGTGGTCCACGGCACCGTTCTCGACGATTCCATGAACAATTTCCCGCCCAAGCGCCTGCCATCGGGCGAGTGGATGATGACCCGCCGCGATCACCAGCGGCAGGTCTCAGTCATGATAGGCGGTACCAAAGCTTTCAATGACTGGCGGATCAACCCGCTCGCCGCCTATGATGGCGAGGGCCGTCCCGAGGAGCCTTACTGGTATATTCTTCCCGACGGCAAAACTATAGTTGGTTTGATCCGCGATAACGGTGGTTCGAAGTATCTGCTGCGGACTTTTTCCCACGACAACGGCAAGACCTGGAGCCCGATCGGGCGCACCAACTTCCCGGATGCGACCAGTAAATTTTTCGTCCACCGAACCAGTCGCGGTTACTATGTCATGGTTTCCAATTCCAATCCGCGGGGACGCAATCCTCTGACTCTGGCAATCAGTAAAGACGGACTCGTTTATAATAAACTCTTTTGGCTGATCGGCGGTCGGCATATCGACTACCCGCACATTATCGAACACGACGAACATCTGCTTGTCGCTTTCTCCGGAGCGAAGCAAACCATGGAAGTCATGAAGGTGTCGCTCGACGATCTGGAGCGTCTCGAAATGCCTGAATCTGTTGAGTTGGCTAAGCACGTTGCCGTCAAAAAATCACCACAACAACCTCCTGTGGACTGGATCGATCTCGGCAACGAAGGGGCAACGCTGTGGGCCGCCGCCGATCTGCTTGTCCCTGAAGTCGGCGAGCGGTCGTCGTTCGCACTGGCTACGGCTCGCGGCGAGGAGCGTGTCATGATCGGAATCGACACGCAAGGGCGGCTAACCGCCGAGCTATATAAAGAAATCGTGACCGGACCGAGGTTGGAGCCCGGAAGTAGTCATTCTCTATTGATTCGAGTTCACAGTCATCGTGAAAAGCCGGACGAGCTGGTTGTTCAGCTCGGCAGCCCGGGAGTAGTGCCCGCTGAACCGGAAAGCTGGACGCTGACAAACCGGAAAGGCAGCAGTAAGGCCAATCTTTCCCGGGTTGTGCTACATAACAAAGAACACGTTGGATTTGGTAACGTTCGGGTTGCTACGACCCGCGAAGCTCTTGCAAAGAAAGTTCCCTGAGTAGCCGATCTGTTTTCGGGTCCAGCACATAAAAATACGTGCTGATGGAATGTCGGACATGATTTGGTGTTTTCCATTCGGGTAAAATGCCTCATCATTGTCCGAAAATGTTATCGCGCTCCAAAATTTCCATTCCCAACGCCCACCCGGACGGTGGTCGTCCGTTTGTGGGGAGATCACGGAAGGTTGAGGTCGAAAATATCAGAGAGGACATAACGGCTCTGATCGAAGCAATTGGCAGTTGTTCGGTGAGCGATGATCAGCAGAGTCTGCTTCGGTCATATATCTATGCTCACTATCATCCGGAACTGCGAATCAAAATGCGGGTGCGGATATATCAGGCGGTGAAGGCGGCGCTGGAGGACGATAATCTGAACGAGCTTCGGGACATCGCCGGGATCAAAAAGAAAAGTGCCTATATCAATACGATTTCCAATGTGGGCAAACGGAGTAGCTATTTTGGCGGGATAATCGGTGTAACTGTAGCGGGGTATTTCTTTTTGCCGCCGATTGTGAAACTGGGTGCTCTGCCGGTAGCGAAAAGTGCGATCCGCCGATTTGCCCCGAAGACCCGTCATCTCACTCCGATAGATAAATCTCTTAAGCTTTCCTCTTTGGTGGGGAAAAATCCGTCTGCTGTCTACGCGGGTATCCGGAAATCCCTGGGCTTTGAAGTTCGAAAGGCCGGGCGACCGGTGTCAGCCCATATCGACACCACGCCGCTCGATGACTTGATTGGTAATTTGTTTTTTCGATCACTGATCGAACAAAGCTCGTTTGATGAACCGGCAAAAGAGGATTTTCGCAGGCGGGCTCTGGTCGCGTTTCTGTATAATATGGCAAGGGTCAGTCGTCAGCTTGAAGGTCTTGCCCGCAGTCCGGATCTTGCCTGGGAGCGAATCTCCAACTACACCAATTTCGCCATGTTCCTGAAGTCGATGGAATCAACAGAGGTCCCGATTCAGGATATGCTGCGTGATGCGGTGGAAACGATATCAAGAGCCCGAATCGGATCCGGACGTAAGGACAGCTGTTTTTATATCGAATTTGAGCGTGGCTTAAAGTATTTACACTACATTATCGAAGTAGTGGAGCCGCTCGACAAATTTAACGAGAATGATGTATTTGACGATGTCGAATCCGAAACGGCGAAACTGGCGTTTTTTGACCAAAACCGAATTGTCATGGAGCGCCTGTATTTCGAGCATGAATCTGAAATTGCCAGGGTAAAGCCGATGTTTCTCGATTTCCAGAAAGCGGCACTTGAACCTTTTCCGAAGCGGGCAGCTTCCCCGGAGGAGCGGTATGAAGTGTTTCAGGCGAGAGTAAAGAAAATCCTCTCCGGTTATCGAAAGCCGCTACGGGAACTCGGTCAGGCCGAGGTGCGCAGTTATGACGCGGAAGTGGACCGGCTGCGGGCCCGCTAAACTGGTAACCTGTCGATTGCAAGGTCCATATCCAAAAAGAAAATCCGGTTGTCACAGGCGCTGATTTTTCATTGGGTAAGGATACTATGAAAGTGCGTCTATTTGTTGTCTTTCTTTTCCTGGTCGGTGCTGTTCCTGCGTTCAGCGAAGTTTCCATTTCTCAACACGAAGATTGTTTCCGAATCGAGATCGACGGAAAACTGTTTACTGAGTGGCAAATGAAAGCCTGGTCGGTTCCGTATCTCTATCCGGTGATCGGTCCAAACGGGGAGAATATCACGAGGAATTACCCGATGAAAAAGGGAGTGGAAGGGGAGTCGCAGGATCACCCGCATCACCGCTCGATACGTTTTTCGCATCGCGATATCAACGGTGCGAGCTTCTGGTCACCCGACACGTCACCGAAAGACCGTCAGGCGCGGATCGATTTGGTGGAAGTAAAGAAAATGGAGTCGGGACCGGTCGGTGAGCTAATCTTTGTCAATTCCTGGAAGATCAACGGTGAGGAAATTCTCAGCGAGACAGTCCGACTCCGCTTCGAGCCGCTACCAAACCGCGAGGTTCTGATGGACTATGATACCACCCTTACCGCTACAGGGGGAGATGCCACTTTCGGGGATAACAAAGACGGAGGGATGGGTATGAGAGTCGCTTCTACCATGGTAGTGAAGGGTCATAAAACGAAGCAGCCGGGTAAAGGTACGATTATTAACAGTGAAGGCAATAAAAACACGGACGCGTGGGGGAAGAGAGCCAAGTGGGCTGACTATTCGGGTCCCGGTCCCAGCGGTAAAACAGTAGGTATAGCCATGTTTGATCACCCGGAAAACTTTCGTCACCCGGTTCACTGGCATGCCCGGGACTACGGCCTGATGACCGCGAATCGTTTCGGCACTGGACATTTTGAAAAGAAACAGGGAGCCAAAATGGGTGATGGAGATTATACGATCAAAAAAGGCGAAACTCTACCGCTCCGGCATCGCTTCTTCTTTCACCACGGGGATGCCGCAGCAGCAGGTGTTGCGGATCAATACAAAGTCTATATTTCCGGGAGGTAGCAGTGCTTGTCTCAAGCGTTAGATACAAAAGAATTTATTGATTGTAATGGGCCGGGGAAAGCTTCGTCTTATCTTGCCTGGCAACCAAACCATTACTAATGAAAATTCTTACTACCACGATTGTGGCAGCTCTATTCGGGGCTGCTGTAACTCCGTCTTTTGCTCAAAATTCGTTTCGGGCCGAGTTTGATGCCTTGTCCCCTCAGGAGCAGGCCGCAGTTCGGGCCGAGGCGATTCAGAAGGAGGGGTATGATCAACTCCCCGTCGCCCCGTTGGAACTCAATCATCAAACCGTAACCGGGTTTTGTATGCTGCTCCCAAGAGGGCTGGAAACGTTGATTCCACAGAAATTTGCCGCTCGCGGTGAAACCGGTCAACAACTGGAAAGAACAAAACTGTGGGCACGCTACATTTCCTGTCAGGACTCACTTCTCTACTACGAAGGGCACCGTTTCTTTAACAGCGGGCACTACACAGAAGATCAAATTTCATCTGCCATTTATGAGATTGGAAAAGTCATGAAATGGCTGGAGAGGCAGGAAGAAGAACTCGACTCCGGCAGGAAGTATTCGAAGGCCTATTAGACGATCTATTTTCGACTTTTGATCCTTTGTTTGGCTTCCTGGCCCAGTTTGCGGAATACTGCGAAATTGGCTTTTTCCAACAGAGGGTCATTTGTTTCCTTTTGCCAATCGAGCAAAGCTTTTTGGAGTTCCTTGAGCTTGTCTGAGTGAGCGGGATCGTCCGCCAGATTGTGGAACTCCACCGGGTCGCCCTGTAGATCGTAGAGCTCCCATTCGGGTGGGTCGGAGTATCTTTGATAAGCCAGACCTGCCGGTGTGTCTTTGTATTTGGCGGTGCTGGCAAACGCGCCGACCGGATCGCCGTCCACCCGGGTTCCGGGTTTGGCAGACCCTGCGAGCATATTGTGAATGATTTTATACCTTTGATCCCGGATCGCCCGGCGCGGGAAAAACGGTTCGTAACCGTGGTAGTGGAATTCCCCGGCGAGGTATTTTCGCCAGTTTTGCGGAGCGGTTGGACTGGCCAGAACAGGTCGCAATGACCGGCCGTGAAATTTCTCCGGGAACGGGACTTCGGCTGCATCCAAAATCGTCGGCACGATATCGGTAGAGGAAACCAGCGCATCGCTTTCTATATCAGAACCGGCGACACCATTCCAGCGCACGATAAACGGAACGCGTAAACCTGACTCGTAGCAGGTGGTTTTTCCCCGGCTGAAAGGTGGACCATGATCGCCGAGGAATATCACAAGAGTGTTATCGGATTGCCCCGATTTCTGTAGTTCCTCCAGTAGCATCCCGACCCCGGTATCGAGACGTTTTACCGTGTTGTAAAAGTTGGAGGCGCGCCTTCTCGCAACCGGTTCATCAAAGCCCTGAAAATCCCATCCGGGAACGGTATCAGGAGCAATGGGATCGGGTGGAATACCTTTCCATTGCGGAGGAAATCCCGGCTTGTTGTTTTTGCGGTCTTTGTAAAAATGCGGATCGGCATAGTTGACCATCAGGAAAAAGGGTTGGTCTGTTTTTTGGTTGAGGAATTCTGCTGCCTTATCCGCAACAGAACGAACATCGCGGGTGTCACCCTTTTTGGGTCGGTAATCAAAAGGAAAGCTCGACTCCGGATTGACATGCAGCTTGCCGAGAAGCCCGGTTCGGTATCCGGCTTGTTTCAGCCACGCGGGAAGGTTTTTCCCGATTTGCGAAGGATCGAGCACAAACCCTCCGTTGGCCAACCCAATCTGGCCGGTGGTATGCGGATAAAAGCCCGAGAACATCGATGACCTCGAAGAGCTGCAACTGGCCTGAGTAACGTATGCCGTTCGGAACCGGACACCCGAAGCCGCGAGTTGATCAAGGTGCGGCGTATTGATGTATTGATCGCCATAACACGAGAGCTGCAATCCGAGATCATCTGCTGTGATCAAAAGAATATTTGTCCGGCCAAAGCACGCAGTGGTCGTAATGGAAAAAATCAGGAAGAAGATAAAACAGCGGGCCTTCATGGCAGTTCAGTTCGAATCGGTTTGCGAGTGCAACTGTTCCAAAAACAAAGCAAAAGACCAACGGAATCCGGGGCGTGTTGAAGGCTGAAGTTTTCCAGGGGCGTTGTTGCGGGGTGGCTATGGTCCACGTTGCAGAAGCCGGAGTAGCGCTATTTTTCCGCAACGCCGAAGTGATGCAGCACATTTTTCAAAAGCTTGCTCATCGTTTCATCGTGATAGACTCCCCAGGCGGTCGCAATCGAGCCGGTGTGGAAAACGCGGCCACCGTCGGGGCGCTCCCAGTAGATAATCTCGGCAATCGTGTCTTCGTCGCCGGAGCGGGGCTTGTGGCCTTCGGCATTGAAATCGAGTACGCTGCGGGCGTCGTGACTGCTGGCGACGGTGACGATTCCTTGCGGCTCGACGAGGCCCGAAATGACTGGATCGGCGGTGGCGCGCTGCAGGGTCGAGAGCCGCACGTCGAACTCGTGGCCGACAGCTCCCTGGGTAGCATTGACCATTCCGAAGGTGTCGCCCTTTTTTACACCGAGCCGGTGAGGACGGTTGAATAGAAAGTGATCGGGCTGGTCGACCTGGTAGGGCTTGAAGGCGCCGCCCCAGCCGATGCAGGTCAGGCCGACGATTTTCCACGCGGGGTAGCCGCAGAAACGCATCAGACTGCCGCGCTTGAAGTCGTGACTGTGGTAGAGCTCGCCGACCTGTGCCAGTCGACGCCCGCCGATGCGCTTGCCGTATTTTCGGCACTCCATCACTTCTTCGGTATCATCAAAAGTGACGCGCCAGAACATTGTGTTGCCCGACATTACTACCGCGGCACCTCCCGCCTTGAGGTAGTTGTCGACGGCGTTGTAGGCACGGGCCGACCAGTATTCGCTGTGGCCGTTAATACATACCGCCTTGTAGCCATCGAGCACTTCGGGATGGCGGTGCAGATCGTGATCGGTGATTACATCGTAGTCGTAGCCGTTTTTATCCAGCCAAAGATGGAGGAACCGTTCGCCGCGCAAAAGGTGGCTGTAGGTTCCGTACTGGTAGATCTTGTTGGGGCCGCCGGCCGGCCAGGGCAGCTTTAACCCGATCTTATAGGTGGGCTGCCCGTTGCGATGGTCGCGGTAGCAACTATAGATCGCGGCATCGGGGTGGCTGGATTTGAGGCCGCCGGTGCCCATGTTGATCAAACCCGGTCCGTGATTGACCGGGAAAGGCGAGGAGTTGTAGGCCAGCCAGGTGTTGGTCGACATCAGCACCAGAATCGGCGCTTTGGGCCGGGTCTCCGGACGGCGCACGTTAAAGGTGGTGAAATAGCGCATCGGTTTGCCGTCGATCTGAAAATCGAAACGCCCCGCGTAGACCCCGGATTTGGCATCGGCCGGGACCGCGAACCGGTGGCTGACGTCCCAGCGCGCGTTGTAAAGTTCATCCGAAGCGAGGCGCAGTCCGTGACCTCGATCGGGATCCTTAGTGGGATCGTATTCCGCATCATGCCGGTCGATCGCGGAAGCATCGAAGCCGGGCCCGCCGATCATCCAGGTTCCGCGATTGATGATTTGTCCGTGCCGTCCGTCTGCTCCGGCGTCGGCCACCCGCGTGCCGCGTTCTTCGGTGAAAGGCCAGCAACCGAGCACGGAATCGCCCTGGACGACCTTCAGTCCGCGCTCCGAAACGCGCTTGTTGATCTGATCCTGACTGAGCGCCAGGTAGTGCACCGCGCACATCGCGAGATCGCCGTTGTAGAAATTTCCCGCCACGCCCCCGGTGGCATAGGCACCAAGTCTCAGGGCTGTTTTACCGGGGCGGACGATGCCGGAATAAGGCCACTCGCCGGCCGGTTTTCCATCGATGAAGAGGCGCTTCATTTTGCCGTCCCAGGTGGCGGCGAGGTGACACCACTGCTGCGCCTTGATCAGATCCGGCTTGCTTGTGTGAAGGGTGGACTTTTCGTGGGCGCCGCCGTTTCCGGTCATAAACGCGATGCGTCCCTGATTGATAAATAAACCGATGCCGCAATTTTTCGGATAATCGTGCTGAGTGATGAGCCCCTGCCAACCGGCGAGACTGAATGGGCGGATCCAGCACTCCAGGGTCAGTTGATTGATCCGGCGCTCTGCGGGAAGTCCATTGGCGACATGCACATAGGAGCCGGGATGGATCGGCTGAGCCTGTGGTTTCTCTACCTGGTAGGTCTTCAGCACCGGATCGTCATCGCGTTTTTCGGGATTGGGACCGAGCCGCACCACGGACAAATCATAAGGGACCGTGCTGCTGACGCGGAATTCGATCTCCTCGCCCGCAGCGATGCTTTTTTGGGCGTAGGCATGCAGTCCGGGAACATTTACCGGACGGTGCGCGGGGATTTCCGGCTCTCCCGAAGTCGTGGTATCGAAGGATCCAGGCAGCTTTTCCGAACTCAGGTAGGCAACGAGATCGGCGATTTCATTTGGTTTCAAAAGTGCATCGAACACCTCCGGCATCAGAGAAATGTGAGAATACTTCGCGGCTTTGATTTCTTTGATGGGAATGGCCTGCTCCGTTCCCGGAGCCGGTGAAAGAATGATCCGGTCGACGGTATCCCTCAGGATCAACCCCGCAGACTCGCCCGATTTTTTCCCGACCGTCACCGTCTCGTAGTAGCGGGTGATAAAGGAATTCGGGTAGACAATGGACTCCAGCAAATCGCGCCGGTTTCGGATCGAACCGATCCCTGTCAGGTCGGGTCCAAATTTCACACCCTTGTCGCCGAGGACGTGACAGGTGAGGCAAAGGGATTTCGTAGTGTTGTGAAACAGTTTTTCACCGCGATCGACATCACCCGCCGGCAGATATTTCGCCAACTCATCGAGGCGGGCTTCCTGTTGGGCCAGCTTTTCCGGATCCGGCTCGATGGGATCGGCCAGCGCAATTTCCGGCATCACATGGACGGGCGGCTCGGCCCTGTCGATCTCGTGCATCCGGCGAACCTGGTCGGCGATGGGATGATCGCCGGGAAGACTCGACTCGTCGCCGATCTCGTAAAGGGCATAGGTGACCGCATGCTTTAGAAAAGGATCGATGTCCTCTTTCGATCCGGCTTCCAGCAATGGCTTTACCGCCCGTCGGTCACCGATCCGGCCCAGAGCCATCGCGGCGAGACGGATGTGCTGCGCTTCGCCGGAGGCAAGTAGATCGATTAAAGGATCCACTGCCTCCGCGTCGCGCCACAGGGCTATACTGTGGAGTGCCGCAGTGCGCGCATCAGCCATCGGGTCGGAAAGGAAATCCCGCACCGCTTCGCGCGCCTTTTTCCCCTCGATGCGGTGCAGTGACCAGACCGCCGGCACCCGGGTCCTGGCGGAGCGCAGTTCAGATATATATTTTTCATCCGAGAGAATCTCGATGGCCCGCTTGACCACGGCGGGGCGGTCGTCGGCCAGCCAGCTGACCTGCGGTTGACTCCAGTCAAGCTCGAGGCCGCGCGGGCTTTTCGGTGAGACTGTACCCTGTACACTCTCAGACTGTACAGGGTACAGTCCCTTCGCCGGGTCGCGTTTGATGCGGTAAATGGCACCGAGAATGTGGGGTTTGGATGCCTTCGAACGGGGGCAACAGATCATATACCAGCTGCCGGTATCGGCTACGAGCAGGCTGCCATCCGCGTCCTCGATCACATCGGTGGGGTGAAAGTCGCTCTGGTCGCTTTCGATAAAGGGGCTGGTCTCTGCGGTGAAACTCGAGCCGCTCCGGGTCAGCCGGTGTCGTGAAATCCTGCGCAGATTGAAGTCGGCGCACAGCAGATCGTCCTTCATTCCGAGGGCATCGCTGCGGGGCATCACAATACCGGACGGTGCTGCCGGGCCCATTTGCGTCAGGATCGGCAGCAAGTCACCGGTGCGCGGATGCGGAGCCAGAACACGGTCGTTTTTCTTTCCATAGACCCCGCCGTAGACCGCGTGCAGCACGCCGTCGCGTTTGCCGGGGCCGGAAAGATCGAAAAAGGTGCCGCTGAGAAAACGCTCGCCTGATTCGCCGAAGGCAAGACCAACCGGATTGTTCATGCCGCCGGTGAT
The DNA here is from genome assembly GCA_029213025.1 of Verrucomicrobiales bacterium. Taxonomy (GTDB): domain Bacteria; phylum Verrucomicrobiota; class Verrucomicrobiia; order Verrucomicrobiales; family DEV007; genus Arctic95D-9. Next base: position 9,885 of record JARGOZ010000129.1, on the reverse strand, counting down.
CACCAATTCCAGCTCGCTGCCGTCAGGCCTCGCGCGGTAGACGTGAGCGGCGCTTGAATCGATTGTTTTACCATTGCTCAGGACATGGCTCTGCCGGCAAAAGCGCCCTTGCACCAGTAGAAAAAGCCGTCCGGTCCGGCGTAGGGACCGTGCATATCGTTGCCGCAGCCTTCGATCGAGCCGCCATCGAACCAGGAAGTCCGCTCGTCGGCGACGTGGTCGCCATCGGTATCGCGCAGCTTCCAGATGTGGGGCGGGGCACCCACATAGACGGCGCCTTCATGGACGAGAATGCCCTCGGGGAAAGGCAGTTTTTCCGCGAAAACCGATGACTCATCGAAGGTCCCGTCGCCATCGCGATCGACCAACCGCAGGATGCGGTGTTCCGGCTCCTTGAGCTGCACAGGTGCTTTGTCACTGTTTCCCGAGCTGTCCGTCACATAGAGAACACCCTCGTTATCGAAACACATGTGGATGGGTCGTTTAACCAGCGGCGGCGCTGCGACCTGAGTGAGCATGTATCCTTCCGGCATCGTGAAGCTGTGTGGAGCGATCGCGATTTGCTTAGTTTCTTCGGATTTGGCAGCGGCAGGCAGCAACGCCAGCCAAACCGGCAATAAAATAGAGAAATGTTTCATATTTTCCTCGCGGCAGGGATTACATCAAACTCAGCATACAACCGGCGGTGGTGGCAAGCCCGCAAATCGGCGAAAGAATTGGCGGGGGTAAGATTCCCGGCGTATCCGGAGTTATCTCACAATGGATCGACTCAACACAAAAGTATATTTGTTGCTGGGGGGAGTTTGTTTCCATGCATGTTCCGACAAGTCCGAACCTCCTGAGAACCTCCCGGTATCTAACCAGGGCTGGACTCATTCCAAAAACGAAATTACGATTTCCATCGATTGGGATGCCTCTACCTATTTTTCCAGAGAGCGAAAACAAACGAAACCGCTACCCTGCAACAAATCATCGATGTGTTTGATTTTGACCGGGAGCGTTCACTGAGGTTGATCTACCGGTAGGACCTTTTGTCCGCGGACAAAGACGAATTTCTATGCTCCTCGTAGTATTCTGAATAATTATCCCGGTATTTCTCTATCTCAAAATCAGCGGCGCTTCTTTTTTTCAGGAGCTGTATTGTCGGTGAACTGAACCCGTATTTTCGGGCGCTTTTCATAGGGAATGGGCGAGGGCGTGATCCGTGGAGGATATTTTGTATTGATCCATTTTCGAATCTTTCCGGCGTGGGAGGGTAGAGCGATCATTAGCAAATTGTGGCCTACCGGGTAATGCCATACTTCCGGATTGTGTAATTTTTTCTGTAGTAGAACACCGTTTTCGGCGGGGACTATGGTATCGAGAGTCCCCAGCAGAAGGAGAGTCGGTGTCCTGTCGAGAACCGGAGCGAGGCAGGCCGGGTCAAGTTTCATGTACTCATTGGCACAGGTTTCGAAACGGTCTAGTTCGGGCCTGGTGAGAGGGCGACTTCCAGCTTCTCTGTTACCGCTTTGCTTTGCCTGCATGGAAGGGTTTACGAGTTCCAGAGAAGAGCGCAGCATGACTCCGGGAATGTTCGCCCCGCCACCAACCAAAACTGCAGCATCCACCGGGCCGATCCGCTCGACCACGGCGGGTAGAGCAAGGGCCCCGGCGCTGCTGCCAATGACGATGGTAGGGCCACGCAGCCAATCCGGGCGATTCGATTTCACGTAGGCAATGGCCGATTCGGCGACATAAGCGCGCTCGGCGATATGGTGATCAATGTCATGGGCAAAGCGTTTGGCGGCGCCGGGCAGATCTTCCGTGCCATTCACTGGCAAATCAATGTCCTCTGAAGAAAGCTGGAAGGGCGGCAGACAGGCGATGACATTCCAGCCGTCCCGTCGAAGCGTGGCAATCAGGCGCTGCTCGGGACGGGCAATACCCATGATACTTCCCAGATACAGCACCGTGCCCCGGACCGGCGCTGCCCACGCTGATTCCAGCTCAACCACCGTGAGTCGATGGTGAGTTGTGACGAAGCGACTGATATGTTTTTCATCCACGGTAAGATCGAAATCCAACCGCTTGCCACCACGCCGCACCGGCTCGCGAGTGCTACTGGCAATAAGGAGCAGGGGATCTTTGGCTCCGGGAGAAAGGCTCAGAACCTGGCAATGGCCGTAGGTGCCGAGCGGAACCGGCGCTTTGCCGTCTTTTGATGTGATGCCCGGCAGGGTTGCGGGGAGCCGCTCCGGCCACTTTGGCATCACTTGACCCGGCTTCGCGACCGGGTGGAGTTCTTCGGATACCGGCCGGGTCTGTCGCAAAGCCGTTGTGCAGGAGGATGTCGCCAACGCAAGGCAAACGATTGCAGGGTAAAAGGTCTGGCTCAGAAATCCCATCGCTGAAGTATACACGACCATGCAAACCAAATCGACATGTTCCTGGCTTCTCTTGTTGTAGTAACGAATTGCGGCCACCCGTGCGGCAGGAAGTTGAAAGGCGCGGCATCGAGTTTGAGGGGTTGCGACCGGGGCCGAGACCTCTTTTCCGGGGCGTCTTTAATCGGGTTGTTATTTTCATGAATCCGGTCGTAAATGGGGCTCGCCATGTCCAAACCGGTTCCCAGCGTCCTTTTTCTCTGCAATCACAATTCGGCCCGCTCCCAAATGGCGGAGGCGATCCTGCGTCATTTATCAGCCGGGAAAATCGAGGTTTACAGCGCCGGCTTCGGAAAGAAGGACATCAAACCGACCGTGTTTGAGGTGATGGAGGAGTCCGGCATACCTCTGGAAGGGCACTGCAGCAAAACGGTCGAAGAAATCCGGGAGTTACAGCCGTTCGACTACGCCATCGTCGTCTGCAAAACGGACGAAAGTCAGTGTCCCGGATTCACCGAACTGGCCGGGAAGCATCTCTTCTGGGAAATCGAAAGTCCCTTCGAAGGCCGGAAACCTGCCGACCTCGATCCGGCTGAAAAATTGATTCACTATCGCAGTCTGCGCGACCAGGTTTATGCGCAGGTTACGAGGTGGTTTGAGGAATGCGGCAATGAGTTCCGGTAGATTCGGGGAGAGTGTGTCGAACGTTAGACTTATTCGAAAAATCCCTGATTTGGTGAAACGAATCCTATTCCGAATAGGACTCAATCATCCCCGAGTCGATTACAGCACCGAGGACGCATTGGTTCGCTTCTCCCCAAACGGTTTCGGATTTGTGTTTGATGCCGATGTCTGATCGAGGTTTTTTTCTAAGGTCTACCGCAAACTTTCTGTAGGCATCTACATCTTCTTTTTGTAGATTCTTTTTGCCGAACGCCGGCAGAATCCGGTAATCATTGTTCTTAAAATTAACAATCGTTTTCCGATCTGTGGTTAGGAAGATCAACATAAAATTCTTCGGGCCGCCGTTATTCTTAAGATCGATAACCAGGACGTCGTCTTTCATCACCGTGATCTCATTGGATTTGGACAATCCGAGTTTGGCATGATGAATTTTTTCTCCGTTGAGATAAATTTCGGCTATATCGTCGGCCACGACGTAGAAATGACCGAGCATGGGTTGGTCATCGGCCGCGGGAACTGAAGCGGTAATGAACAAACACATTGTGAAAACGGCGAGACTGGCTGGAAATTGTGTTTTCAAGATAATGGCCACTGTAACTGGTAGTAAATTGCTTTTGCAAGGCCAGAAACAGGGTTGTTGTTTACGACCGATGCTTGAATGACGGGGAGATTGCGGGATTCTATCAGGCAAGCAAACCAACCAGGTAACCGGGTGAAATGGATATCATAGAACAAATTGGCGAAGCAGGAATTGCTTCATTGGCGGCGGCGTTTTACCGTAGGATGCGCGAGGACGATTTGGTAGGGAAAATGTATCCACCCGACGACTGGGAAGGAGCCGAAGAACGGTTCCGGGATTTTTTGATCTTTCGATTTGGTGGTTCCCAAAAGTATATCGAAGAACGCGGGCATCCCCGGTTGCGGATGCGTCACCTGCCATTCAAAATTGATTCAGCAGCCCGTGATCGCTGGATGGAAATCATGACGGCTGCGCTCGATGAAGAAAACGTGCCCTCACCGGCCCGCGAATCACTCGAAGAGTTTTTTGCGCAAACAGCCGACTTTATGCGCAACACGCCGGATTGAAAATGGTATAGCTTAGCTCCCGGAATAGTTCCATATGACCGGTTCGAAAGAGCGGAAAAAACATGGTTCAATTTCACAAAGTCATAGTTTCGTGATCCGACATCTACATCAAGACGACCTCGACTTTGCCGAATCCCTGGTAGAGATCGCGGGTTGGAATCAACTTCGAAGCGATTGGCTGCGGCTTCTCTCCTATGAGCCGGAAGGATGTTTCCTGATCAAGGTCGATGGAATCCCCGCCGGCACCGCCACTACAACGACCTATGGGGATGATCTCGGTTGGATAGGTATGGTATTGATCCATCCCGATTACCGCCGACGGGGTCTCGCCACAGCCCTGTTGAATCATTGTGTGACCTGGTTACTGGATAAGAAGGCTGTCGGATGCGTTAAGCTGGACGCTACTCCTGACGGGATGAAAGTATATGAAAAGCTGGGCTTCACTGCAGAGTATGAACTGTCCCGTTGGATAGGTAGAAGTATTGACGGTAAAAGCGAAGATCGACCGGGTCACGCCAATCCCGTCAAAGGTAATCTGGATCAAAAGGCTTTTGGAGCGGATCGCCGGAAATACCTGGAGCGCCTCGCCGAAGACAGTTTCGCCACCTCGTTTTCGGCCCACGCATTTGGAATGGTCCGCGAGGGAAGGATAGCCAATTATCTCGGGCCGGTTGTTTCGCAAGATGCCTGCGAAGCCGTAGAAGTGATTAAATCTCTACTTCGAACCGAAAAGCAAAGCTCCGTTATTTGGGACATTCCCGAAGATAATCACCGTGCGGTCGACCTGGCTGAAGAGTTGGGCTTTAAGAGGCAACGCAGGTTGATCAGGATGTGGACCGGACCTAACCGCATTGACGAAAGCGTGGAGATGCAGTGGGCGATTGGAGGCCCGGAGACAGGTTGATTCTACTTTGTCATCGTAGGACGGACTCTCAGTCCATCCTGCATCTCTACACCAAATTACAAAGTGGCGTTGATCATCCCTCTGAAGCTCCGGGGCCAACTCTTCCCATCCGCATCGAAAAGTAGTGGGTCTCGTTCAGCGTTCGGTCACCGGTTTCCTGAATCACTTTCCATATCTTTGCCATCATAGCTGATGCCTGGTCCCCGTGTTCTGGAAGATCGATCAAGTTTGCCATTTCTAAAGGATCATCGCCGAGGTGATATAGCTCATCGAAATCGAAACCATTAAATACATATTTCCAGTCTCCTTCCCAGAGAATGCGTTGAGTCAGTGAAAATCTGGTGCCATGGCTTTCCGCATAGAGGAAAGCCCGCGACTCTTTATCCGGATCTTTGAGGACTGGTGCAAAACTTTCGGAATCAGGGACATCAATTCCTTTGGTACCACAATGCTCTAGAATGGTGGGGCCAATATCGTGAAAACCGACCAGTGATTCGCTCACTCTTCCGGCAGAAACCCCGGGTCCGGAGACAATCATCGGAATTCGGTAGATTTCTTCAAAAGGCCCGAAGTTATGGGCATCGAACCCATGGGCACCGACATAGCGACCGTGGTCAGCGGTAACGATTATCAAAGTATCATCCAGCTGCCCTGAATCCCTCAAAGTATCATAGAGACGCCCGAATTGATCATCCAGTTCGGTGATTCTCCCATAGTAGCAGGCTCTTGCCATGCGCCATTCTTCGTCGGTTACATCAGCAGCAATCTGCTTCTGCCGCTGGTAGAGATTGGGACGGTTCTCATAGTCATCCCGCAAATTATCTGGTAAAGGTATAGTCTCAACGTCATAGCGCTGAAAAGTTTCCCGACTGACAACGAGCGCTTCATTAGGTTCGGAAAAGCTCGCTACGGCACACCAGGGCGCTTCACTCTGTTTACCGATAAATTCGATCGTTTTGTCTACCGTAAACTTAGGATAGCGAATTTCGGGAGATACATCGGTTACGCCGTAGTGAAGGATATCGCGATACCCCTCCGGTCCGCGATGATAGCGAGTCAATTCGGGATCGAGTTCGACATTCTGAGCGCCGGGCTCAATGCCGGCACCAAGGCCGGCATGATGACTCGCTCCTTTGATATAGTGATGCTGCCATCCGAAATTTTCGACCTGATGACTGCGTTCGATATGCCACTTCCCAAAGTATCCGGTCGAGTATCCGGCTGCCGAAAGGTGTTGTGCCCAGTGGGGTTTATCCGCCCGCAAAACACACTGATCGTCATCCCGCCCATGTTCCACCTCGAGAACGCCATGATTGTGAGGTAGCAGCCCCGTCATCAACGACGCTCTCGATGGTGAACAGGTAGGGCTGGGGCAATACGCCCGGTTAAAACGAATCCCCTGTTCCGCAAGCCGGTTGAAATGCGGCGTAATACAGGCACTGGATGATTCCAAAGCCTGAGCCTGACAGGCATCCATGATGAAGAGAAGCACATTCATTTCAAGCATTTAACAGGGTACAATTTCGGATTAAACAGGGTACGGTCCATGAAAAAATGATGGCTACATGCTCTATCCCCCGATCCAAATCGCCACTGAGGCAATCAAAGCCCCAATGACGAGCCAGCCCACTAGAAAACCTGCGATCGCCCTTCGGCCGGGAATGGGAATTTCGAGACTGGAGTTGGGAAAAATAACTCGTCGAGGCCCCGGCTCTATCCCTTCCGGCAACCGGCAGGATTCACCGACCGGTTCATCAGCCTGGACCGGAGTTCTCAAAAGAGAATAAAAATTATCGAGCTTCTCAGCGACAACCGGTCGGGTAAACAGGCTCACGATGATTCCCACGAGGAACCCGGCAGTGATGTAGGCAAGCATTTGCCAGGGGAGTGACACTGTCCAGACTTTGGCGGTTAGCCACCAGGTAAGCAAGGCGGCAAAGGTCGCGCCCCATGCACCTGCCACTGTGGTGCGCCTCCAGAAAACGCCAAGCCAGAAGGCCATCGCCATCATCGTATTGATCTTCCACAGGTTTTCCAAAAGAGAAATAACTCCATCCGCCAGGTAAGCCAAAGCCACGCCGCCGATCACGACAACCAGCGAAGAGATTCTTGCCACAGTTAGATAATGTTTCCCCGATTTTCCGGGCCGCATCGGTTTGTATAGATTCTCTGCAATCAGGCCTGAAGAGGCAATCATGAATGAATCACAGGATCCCATTACCGTTGCGAGGAGGGCCGCGATAAACAAACCCAACAGCCCGGGCATAATTTGAGGAAGAAACTCGCGGGCCATGGCGCCGTAGACCAGATCGGGATGGTCTACAGCTCCGCCAAAGTAAGCCACCGCGGCCAGACCGGTAAGACACCAGGCGACGGTACAAACGCGCTTCAAGAGCGTGCCACCCATAAAGCCAACCGCGCCTTCGATCTCGGTTTTGCCCGCCGCACAAGTACCCATATTATGAGGCTGCACCACAACTCCGAGGAGACTGTTAATCGAAATCATGATCAGGAAGAACACGCCGATATCGCCAGGCGCCACGAGGGAAAACATATCCTGATCAGGAAACAGGGGAGTAATCGTTTCCCTCATCCCGGATAAGCCGCCTACGGCATTCATCACGACAGGAAGCAGCATAAAGGAAAATAACAAAGTCAGGATTCCCTGGACGAAGTCAGTAACAATCGCGGCACTCAATCCCCCGGCGATTCCATAGATCACAAAGAGCACTGTCATGATCAATATCATCGTGTTAGCGGGGAGTGCGCCGCCCGTCGCGGCATCGATGATGACCGAGGAGCCTTTCAACATCAGACCGATGTTGACCATAAACTTTCCGAGTCCAAGGATGGAATACAGAGTCGAGACCGAGCGGTCATATCGAGCCTCGAACACATCAGCCGTTGTGAGAGCCCGAAAACGACGCATCATCGGGGCGATCAACCAGAAAAAAGGAGTCGCAAAGAGCCACATCCATTGATACCAAATTCCGGCCAGGCCACTGGTAAACGTTTTCGATACCACCGAGACAGCCTGATCCGAATGGGTGGAAGTACCAAACCCATGCATGAGCATGAAAGCTTTCCCGAACTTCCGGGGCATCACAAAATCTGATAGATTTTTCACTTTGCGAGCCGCATGCAGCCCCAGAACGGTCACTCCGAGAAGGTAGAGCGCGAGGGTGACGATGTCTGCAATGTGAAGATTAAACATAGCCGTGCGGAAACAGTTTTAAGGGAGACCGAAATCTGTGGCAATCCTGATTTCCCCACGATTCAGCCTCACGGCATAGGGCACGCAGCAGAATTCGGACGGAAAGGTGCGCTTCGTGCCCGAAAGTAATCCTGTCGTGATTCGTTTCGAATTAATCGTCTTTCTTCCTGGCCGGGCCCGCAATGGTATTGATTACCAAAAACAAAGAGGAAAACATAGACTGCCGGGTCAGTCCTGAAGGCCTTAGTCTGATCCAGAGTATTTTGAACTAAAAGCCGAAATCTTTCACAGAGGTAGCCATTTATCAGATCGAGCCGGATGAACTGGTCTATCCGGGACCGCCCGGCGGTTATGGATAAAAATTTGCTGAGGCAAAGTTCCCTGATTGAAAGCAAAACAGTGGAGGAAGGCTAATAGTCTCACATTGTTCCAATTTGTGTTCGTTTTTTGACCTCAGCGCTGTCTATTTCATCTGCGTGTGGTCCTGATATCAATTCTGTATTTTTCCAGCCGAAGCCCGCTTTTCATTGCGAACTACTCATTTAAATAGAAACCAATTTCCAAAATGGAAACCGTAAAAGAGATTCTCGCCTATTTCCTCAGTCCACTGGTCCTTTTCTTCGTCGCCCAGGTGGTGGCTTTCTTGTGCGCCATCCTGCAAAGGCACCAGACTTCCACAGTCATTTCACTCGCTTCGATCGCGATGCTCTTCGTCGCATCTATCCCCGTCGTGACGACGGATGCGCTGAGGGCGAAGGAAAACAAGTTCGCGCCTCTCCATTCCAACAAACTGGATTCGATCGATGCTGATGCCATTGCTGTACTGGGGACCAGCTACCAATCGCGTCAGGGATTTCCTCCCAATTCCGAGATTTCGCCGCAATTTCTGGCCCGGCTCGTGGAGGGCGTGAGAATTTCGCGCTCCGTTCCCGATGCCGGAATGGTCGTCTTCGTTTCAGGTCGAAAGGGTACCCCGCAGGAAAAGGAGGCCTTTCTGCAGTCGATGTGCCGAATTCTGGCCATCGATCACGAAAAGGTCAACCTGGTTACGGGTGCAAGGAGCACGGCCGAAGAAGCTCTCAGTGTCCAGGCCAGAACTTCGGGACCTGTCATCGTGGTGACATCGGCTCGTCATATGCCCCGTGCTATGGCCACCTTCGAAGCCGCCGGAATCGAATCCGTCGCCGCTCCGACCAACTATGAAATTCCTCCGGCAGATTCCGGAAAGGCTGGTTTCTACACCCAGTGGATTCCCTCCACCGCCGGTCTCTGGCAAACGCGTTCCTGGATCTATGAAACCGCTGCTTCGATGTGGTTGAAGGTAACATCAAGAGGGTAGGGGACGGATGTGTCGGAGTGAGTCGTGGTAGACCAATGGTAGGAACAGAGTCTCCTGCAATCTCCTGTTCGGCTATGAATCCGACCTTAGCTTGCGAACACCTCTACCCCCTTTTTCCGAAAGCTCATTGCCTGATCGATCAGTTTTCAGGCAAAAGAGTAACATTCCGTGGCCAGTAAGAAGTCACTTGCAATTTGGTTTTTTAAAAGCAATTATTATAATTTCTGTGATATTAATATATATTAAGCATCAACCTGACTTCTCATCATGAAAAATTTCATCGTCGCTGCTG
>JARGOZ010000128.1 GCA_029213025.1 Verrucomicrobiales bacterium | reverse complement strand
TGGATGGCACCGGTTGCATTGGCTGTTGCCTACTACATCGTTCCCAAGATTGCTGATCGTCCGATCTACAGTTATTCATGGGCGAAACTGGGCTTCTGGGTGCTGGCTCTTTTTGCCGGCTGGACAGGGTTTCAGCGTTACTATGGCGGTCCGTTTCCTGCCTGGATTCCTGCGGTTAGCGGCGCAGCGGTTGTGTTTGTTCTGCTGGCGGTTGTTGCCACGATTTCCAATCTTGCCATGACTTTGAAGGGTAAGACGAAACTTTGGGAAATCAGCCCTTCGCTTCGCTTCACCGCAATGGGGATGTTCTTTTTTGCGGTCTACGCCTGTTTGTCGGCCGTATCGATCATTCCGGTTTTGCAACCTGCGCTGCAGTTCAGTTTCTTTCTTTCCGGTTTGGATGTGTTGGCGATTTACGGCTTTTATTCCATGACAATATTTGGTGCGATGTATTTCATTGTTCCCCGGGTAACCGGTTGTGAATGGCCATCGGGTGCTTCGATCCGCAACCATTTCTGGTATAGTACCTACGGAATTATCACTTTGATTGTTTGTCTGCTTCTTGCCGGGCTCGCTCAGGGGGGCAATCTTTCCAAACCGAACATTCCCTTTTCCACTTCTTTCACCAACTCAACCTGTTGGGTTGTCGGGGCGGCTATCGCATGGTTACTGATTGCGGTGTCGAACCTTTGGTTCTTTTATCAGCTGGCTCTGATGTTTATAGGCAAAGGGCGCAGGTCGGAAGGGCCAACATTGATTCACAGCGGTCATGGCGAAACCGGGGAGGCGGCAGGAACGGCCTGATTTCCGGGCAGCTATTTTAGATCATGAGTACACATCATTTTTGGAGACTGATTGGCGGGTTGGCGATTTGTTTCGCGCTACCGTGGACTCTGCTGATTGTGGGGCCGTATATTGCGGAAGCGACAGCAAAACCGGTTCCTTATTCAGAGGCTGATGAGGCTGAAGGTTTGTCGCAATATCCGGAGCGCGCAACTCTTCGTTATGGTCAGAGTGACTATGGAGCGAAGATCTATGCGGCTGAGGGCTGCGCCTACTGCCACACTCAGATGGTTCGGCCCACCTACGCAGGTCCGGACATGTGGAGAGACGGCTGGGGAGGACGTGATGCGCAGGGCTTGAGCCGGGAAACACGTCCGGAAGATTATTTCGGTGAGGCTTTTGCTTATCTCGGCTATCAGCGTCTCGGACAGGATCTCTCAAACGTCGGGCATCGTATTACCTCGAGGGAGGAAATGCATCGTCATTTGTATGATCCCAAGTCGTTTGATGGAGACAGCGGGATGCCTAAGTATCTGCATCTTTACAGTAAAGATATGGTGAGTGGAAAGTATATTCCGACGAAGAAAGCGGAAGCACTTGTAGATTACCTAATGTCACGGAAGAAGGACGCTAAGATTCCTTCAGCAGACAAGAGAAACGGAAAAGGTTAGTTTTTTGATGAGCACTGGCGACGAAAGAAACATCGATTACGAGGCCGGCACAGCGAGTGTGGTGGATATGCACGACTCCGTGCGCCGCGAAAAAGCGCTTCAGCCGAGTGGTTCGGAATCTCTCGGGTTGTTCCCGCTCCTGCTTTGCGGGCTGGTACTTGTGGCCGGGGGAGGATTTTTGTTTAAGAATGCCAATGGTTTTTCCGACAGCACTTATATTTACGCCAATTATGTACCCGATCCGCGTCCTGTAAGTGATGATGGCGAAGATGTGGAGGAGGACATTGCCTGGATTGATAAGTGGATGAATGAGGGCAAAAAAGTGTATGGCAACTGTGCGGCCTGTCACCAGCCTACCGGAACCGGGGCACCGGGTATGTTCCCGCCGCTGGTCGGTTCGGAATGGGTTGACGGAGGCACGGCCCGCCTCGGGGCGATTCTTTTACACGGTATCAATGGACCGTTTTCCGTTGCTGGTCAGTCATACAATCAGTTGATGCCGGCGTGGGGGACACTGAGTGACAAAAAGGTTGCCCAGGTGATTACCTATATCCGCCGTGAATTCGGCACACTTCCCGAGGGGGGTGATGGAGTTGTAACCGCTGAAATGATTGCCGCGGCCCGTGAAAAATTTCAAGGGCAAAGCGGCCCCTATACCGAATCTCAATTGCTGGCTATTCCTGCGGACGAGCAGCTTTCAGGAGCCAAAGTGGACTTGCAAACGGGAGATCCGCTCTAAGATTAGTTTCGTAAGTAACCAAAAACGTGGAAGAAAGATATGAGTGAATTAGCGGCCCATTCGCACGGAGAAGTGCACGACGATCATGATCACCATGAGGCGCCTTTTTGGAAGCAATACGTGTTTTCAACGGACCACAAGGTGATCGGAATTCAGTATGGTTTCACTGCGCTCCTCTTCCTTGCTTTCGGATTTTTCCTGATGATGGTGATGCGCTGGAGTATCGCCTATCCTGACCGGGCTGTTCCGGTTCTTTCTGATTGGCCCTGGTTTCAGGCCTGGTTGGATAATGAAGGCAGAGTCACAGGAGATCTCTATAATATGTTCGGCGCGATGCACGGAACGATTATGGTTTTCCTCGGAATTGTTCCGCTGGCTTTCGGTGCCTTTGGTAACTACGTGACGCCATTGCAAATCGGGGCTCCGGATATGGCGTTTCCGAGACTGAATATGGCGAGTTTCTGGTGCTTTCTCCTCGGTGGAGTTCTCATGTTCGTTAGCTTTTTCCTCCCATCCGGAGCGGCCAAGGTGGGTTGGACCAACTACTCGCCCTTGGCTACGACGACCGATTTGAATTTCTCGTCCCAATTCTGGACGGGGCAAACCCAGTGGCTGGTCGGGATGGTATTTCTAATTTCGTCCTCGCTTCTCGGCGCGGTGAATTTCATTGCCACCATTATTAACCTGCGTTGCCGGGGTATGACCTGGATGCGTCTGCCGTTTTTTGTCTGGGCGATGATGGTGACCGGTTTCCTTCTGCTGCTTGCCTTCCCTCCACTGGAGGTGGCTGCGATCATGCAGATTATGGACCGTCTTGGTGGCACCAGTTTCTTTGTTCCGACAGGTCTGAATGTGAACGGCCTCGCTTTTGATGCGGCAGGGGGCGGTAGTCCATTGCTGTATCAGCATCTTTTCTGGTTCCTTGCTCACCCGGAGGTGTATGTTCTTATTCTTCCGGCAATTGCGATTGTTTCCGAAGTGATTCCGTGTAATACGCGGAAACCTCTGTGGGGATATAAGTCGATGGTTTACGCTGTCATGGCGCTGGGGTTCCTCGCTTTTATCGTGTGGGCTCACCACATGTATATGACCGGGATGGGACCTGCGATTTCGACCTTTTTCCAAACCACAACAGTGCTGATTTCTGTTCCGTCGGTGATTCTGATTACTTCATTGTTGATCTCCATGTGGGGTGGTTCGATTCGATTTAATCCAGCGATGCTTTTTGCCACTGCCTTTATCCCGATGTTTGGTATTGGGGGATTGACGGGGCTACCGCTCGCTTTCAACCTGCCGGACCTGCACCTTCATGATACCTATTATGTGATCGGACACTTCCACTATGTGGTGGCTCCGGGTACAATCTTCGGATTGTTTGCAGGGATTTACCATTGGTTTCCCAAACACACCGGAAGGCAGATGAACACGATGCTGGGGCATCTCCATTTCTGGCCGTCTTTGATTTGTATGAACGGGATTTTCGCTCCGATGTTTCTTCAGGGTATGGCAGGGTTCCACCGTCGGGCTTTTGATGGTGGAGCCGCCTATGAGCAGATTAGTTCTTCCATTCTGGCGGAGCCGGGCACATTTGTGGCTGGAGTTTTCGAGAAGCTTCGCATTGTAGGAGAAGGACAGCCGGTTGAAATGATCGATCTGAACATCGTAACATCCACTTTCGCGTGGTTGCTCGCGCTGGCGCAGGTTCCATTTATTATCAACCTTTTCGCCAGCGTTTACGTCGGGAAAAAGGTCACCAGTGACAACCCGTGGGATGCGACCACACTGGAGTGGGCGACTCCTACACCTCCGCCACATGGAAACTTCACTACTGAACCGGTTGCCTATCGCGGACCTTACGAGTATTCGGTTCCCGGAGCTGACACTGATTTCACCCCGCAGTTCGAGGATGATCCTGGAATTGTAAAGAAGGAGCCTGCAAAGAGAGATGATAAGGTGAGTTCGGAGGACTCAACGAAGGCGTGAGCAGGTGGCGGTAACACCCGATAAGAAGTTTATTTGATTTTTCAGTATGGAAATTCCTTACGAAGTCGCACCCCGGAGAGATACGGGGTTATTCAACTCGAAGCTTGGGATCTGGCTATTTCTGGCATCCGAAGTGATGCTGTTCGGTGGGCTGTTCTCGGCATATATATTCCTCCGCGTCGGTGTAATTGAAGGTGTCGATGCGCCATGGCCCTGGGGCATCAATGTTCACAAAACATTCGTTGTCCTCGGCTTCGTGAACACACTGGTATTGATTATTTCTTCGGTATTTGTCGTGTTCGGATGGATAGCCTTGAAGGAGAGGAATTGGGGCCGCTTTCAGATGTTTATGTATCTGACGGTGGCTTGTGCCGCGATCTTCATGGCGCTCAAAACCGTTGAATATCGTTCAAAGCTTACTCAACACCATGATATCAAGTTGTTGGATAACTCAGTTCTTGAGGGAAAGATCCTCGACAAAACTTTCGATGTGCCTTTCGAAGGCAATTCGGTAGAGTTCAATCTGGCCGGCAGTGCCCCGGGTTTTATCCATGACATAGAGGGGGAGTTTCCCGTCATGAAGGCAACTTGGAAAGAGTACGCCACTGTCGACGGGGAACGGAAGATCGTAGACAAAGAGGCGGAAATTCGCTCGGCAAAAGAGTTTAAATCCTGGTTTGTCAGAGCCAGAACAAAGGCCACCTCCGATCTGATAGCGGAAAGAAAGCGATATCGCAGTGAGGTCGCAGCCAAAAACAAAGCTCTCTATAAAGAGGAGGAATTCACCAATCCCAAAGGCCCGGTAGTTGATACCAAAGCGATATTGACTGCCGAATCTGCATTTCAATTGCACTCCCGGAGAAGGCAGGTAAGTCCCATCGAGAGATCTGATAAGGGGGATTCCATGACCTACCTGGACGGCAGTACCGTGAAAGGAACAGCGGGTGATGACCGGATCAAATTTGAACCTCACTACCTCGACATGCAGCTTGTGCCGATTCACAAGCAGAAGGACTCCATGGTTTGGGATGTCCTGGGTGACTCTCACATGAAAGACGCCTGGTATGAGAACCGGGAAGTTGCCTATGAGCATATGGAGGAGTACTACGAGGGCCGGAAAAAAGAGATTCCCGAGAGTATGCTTCGCGGATATTACATCAATATCCAGAGTCTCCATGGCAAGGAACACGCGAAACCCTTCTGGCAGGAGTTCTTTGATGAATTCAAGGCAGGGGCCGGCATTGGTGGCGGAGATCACTCTGATCATGCTGAACACAGTCATGATCAGGGCGACCACGAACACCATGATGATCATGCCGAAGAAGAAGCGCATGCCGCCGCTGACGATCACGGGGCTCACAACGACCACGGAGCGCATTCCGTTGTCATGATTCCCCGGGATAAGATCAAATTCTTCAACAGCCACGGTCCCCGGAACAACAATTACTATGCGATCTACTTCACGATGACTGCACTGCACGGCTTGCACGTTATCGGGGGGGCTCTGGTCTTGCTATACTTTGTGGTATTCGGGAAACCTCTCTTCTTACGCAATCCGGAACATCTGGCAAACCGGGTGGAAGTAGGGGGCCTTTTCTGGCACTTCGTGGATCTGATCTGGATCTTTCTCTTCCCGCTGATGTATCTCCTGTAAACCACTGTTAGATTTACTTTTTGATTCGATGGCAGACTCACCTGAAGAAATTGCAAAACACAAGAAACTCTATGCAGCCATAGGAATTTGGTTGCTGGTATTCTCCTGTGTTGCCCTGGCGCTTGGAAAAATTACTTGGCTTGATTTTGGCCCTCCCGGAGCTACGTGGGAGGATATCCTGATCGGTTTATCCGTATCTGTAGTCAAAGCTTCTCTTGTCGCCTTGATTTTCATGCACCTCAATCACGAGAAGGGTTTGATCTACAAGACT
The DNA here is from genome assembly GCA_029213025.1 of Verrucomicrobiales bacterium. GTDB lineage: Bacteria > Verrucomicrobiota > Verrucomicrobiia > Verrucomicrobiales > DEV007 > Arctic95D-9. The sequence continues at coordinate 14,334 of JARGOZ010000128.1, read as the reverse complement.
CTTTTGTTTACCTTTCTGTTCTTTCTCGGTTTGATGAGCCTTACTCTTTTTGCTTTGGCCGATCCAATCCGGGAGTCTTTTGACACTTTGAACACCGTCAAAGGCATGCTTAACAGACCGAACTGATGTCACTGAAATACTTCCATATCCTGTTTATCATTTTATCTGTGTTGACCACAGTGGGTTTCGGGCTGTGGGCGTTGCTGGTGAACGGTCTTCCCGATGGATTTAAAATTATGGGCGGCGTCAGTCTGTTTCTGGGCGTAATCCTCTTTATATACGGGATTCGATTCCTGAAAAAATCGAAAAAAATTATCATCTAGTTTTGGAGTCAATTTTCACAGCACCGTGTTTTCAGGCCTGCGCCATGTGCCTCGGCGGCGCAAGCGGAGAACTCGCATCGGCCTCGAATTTCGCGATCGGTTTGATGCTTGCCCTCGTTTTCCTGGTGCTTGGATCGTTCGGCGGATTCATCGTTTATCTGGCGAGGAAAGCCCGGCTTGCGGAAATGGATGATGTGAACCTGAACAACGACCTGACAGGGTACAATCGATAACTGTACCCTGTTGAATACCTGACTGTACCCTGTTGAATACCTGTTTTACCTTATGAATCTGGAATGGATTAACGATGTTGTTTTTATGCATGAGATCGCCTCGAAGCACGGGCTGATCGGAAATCACATGCTGGCAATTGTTCATTGGTTCATGCTGATTCTATTTATCGGCTGGTCGATATTCCTCGGCGTGATCCTCTACAAATTCCGGGCGAAAAAGAATCCGAAAGCCAATTATCACGGGATTACCTCTCATTTTTCGACCCATATCGAAGTTGGCGTGGTGATCGTCGAAATCGTGCTTCTGATGGGATTCGCTTTTCCCCTGTGGGCGAAGCGAACTGATATCGATGCGAGACCTACCGGGGATGACGTAGTCAATCTCCGTGCCGTGGGAGAGCAGTTCCGCTGGTATTTTCACTATGCCGGTGCGGATAAAGCTGTCGGAATTACGGATTATCATGAGATCAACACCGGTGACAACCCGATCGGTCTGCGCAAAGACGATCCAAATGCGAAGGACGACTTCATTTCCATCGGTGAACTGGTGCTGCCCAAAGGACGTCCCTGTGTGATTCAGGTTACTTCCAAAGACGTGATTCACGGACTGGCGATTGTGCCGATGTTTGTTCAGCAGGATGCGATTCCCGGTCAGGAGATTCCCATGTGGTTTATCCCGCAAAAAACCGGGACGTGGGATATCGTTTGTGCTCAGCTTTGCGGAGCGAGCCATGCAAAGATGACCGCCCGAATCGAGGTTGTATCTCCTGAGGAATTTGATGAGTGGTATGCTGAGCAGCGTCCCTTGTTGCCTCAGGACTAGGTGACACCGGCGGAAGTCAGCGTTCGGTCCAAACCGGCGCGACCATGTTTTTCGCAGGGTGAATTAATTCTTCCCAGTTCGCTGCGGGAGTGCTAGTCTTCCTCTCATCTAGAACATGGACGCATTTTATATCTTACCCGACGGTGCCCTGAAATGGGTGGACTATGTGGCAACGTGGATCGGATTCAGCACCGTGGTTGGGTTGCTCGCCGCCTTCATTGTCTTTCGTAAACATGCCTTGAACTCAGTGATCACCATCCTGCTGGGATATGTGGGCACGATCATCGGTTGGAGCATTGCCAGAATCTATTTTCCGATCGGTGACCGTCTTCCGGAAACTATCGGTTGGAAACAGGAACTGCTTTCGCCGGCCACGTTTTTGATCGGTTTGCTGGGCACTATGTTTCTGCTGTTTATCTATAAGCTCATTGCAAAACAGTTGAGCAAAAATACTTCCGCTTCCTGAAAACTCAATTTTCGGGATGGAACCGCCGGTCACGATTCGGGCGCTCGATACCGGGGATCTCGCTGCAATTTCTGATCTGGGAGTGCGATCGAAAGCCTCGTGGGGGTATTCGAGTGAGGAAATGTCAGTTTTTGCAAGCGAACTGACCCACGGCACTTCCCTGCTGGAAAAGTCATTCTGTGCCCGGGTTGCGGTAGATCCATCCGGCAACATTTTGGGGTATTTCTCCTTGTTGGACCGCAGCAGTCAGATCGTGGAGCTCGATTACTTTTTTGTTTCTCCGGAACATTTCGGAAACGGCATTGGCACCCGTATGATGGAGGCTGCTTTCGAAGAATCCCGCGCCCGCCGGGCCCGGAAAATGACCCTGATTTCCGATCCGAATGCTGCCGGGTTCTATGAAAAATTTGGCTTCCGAATTGTCGATCATCATCAGTCCAGCATTGCCGGCAGATCGATCCCGATCATGGAAAAAGTACTTTCCTGAACAACCAAACAGGAAAGCCCTGTCCACGATTGGCCAGGGCTCACTGCAATTGGATTCAGATTGGCAGACAATTTTAGTATCCGCAGGACGGGGTGTAGTAGCTGTTGTAGGTAGTTTTATAGCCGCAGGAAGGAGCGTAGTTGTAGTAAACCGGGGTGTGCACTTTGTAAGTCTGCACGCAAGGTTTTACGTAAGTCGTGTAGCATGGCTGCTGGACAATAACCTTCTTCTCAACGTGGCAGGGATTGTAGACCGGATAAGTGACAACCTGCTTATAGCAGGGCTGCGGGACAACGTAGGTCGGGGCGCAGTGGTTTTGCTGGACAGTGACGTATGAGGTTTCGCATCCTCCCGCAAAACTGCTTGAAGCGGCTCCGACAGTGATAATAGCGATGGCTGCAATGATGATTTTTTTCATAGTATTTTTTTGATTTGGTTTGTTGTTTGATTGGTTGGCGAGTCAGTTCAGAGCCCCGCTTCATCATTGTTTTACCTGTCTCGTCGGAATGGTTACAGATCGGTGAAAAATAAATGGTTCGATCAGCAAAAAGAATATTTGGTGCTATTCTGTTTTTTTGAAACATGGCGGTTCCTCAAAATATTATCGGTCTGGTTTATGATTATGATCAGACCCTAAGTCCCACCTACATGCAGGACGAAGTGCTTTTCCCTAGATTCGGGATCAATCCTGCGGAATTCTGGAAAAAGTGCCAGAAGTTGGTTAACGACCAGCAATACGAGAGTGAACTGGCTTATTTGAAGGTGATGCTCAATTACCTCGACATCGACCGGCCCAGCAATGCCGACCTGGAAGCACTCGGTAAGGATTTGAAGTTTTTTCCCGGTTTGCCGGACATGTTTGAAGAACTCGAAGAGGTTCTCACTCCGGAACACCGGGCCATGGAGGTCAGAATTGAGCACTATATCATTTCCAGCGGGATCAAAAATTTGATCGAGGGCAGTGCACTTAAACCCTATATCAAAGAAATTTTCGGCTGCGAATTCGCTGAGAACGAGGGCGGGGTGATTTCCTTTCCGAAACGAGTCATTTCCCACACGGCAAAAACCCAATATCTGTTCCGAATCAACAAAGGAATGCTGGGCCACGATCAGGATGTGAATGATCATATGCCGGATGAACTGCGCCCGATCCCGTTTCACAACATGGTTTATATAGGCGACGGGCCCACCGATGTACCCTGTTTTACCGTAATGAAACGCTCCAACGGCAACACCATAGCCGTGTATAATCCGGGTGATGAATCCCGGAACAGTTTTCGCAAAGCTTTCCAACTTTCCGGTGCTGCTGCGAGGATCGATTTCCTGGCACCGGCGGACTACCGTTCCGGCAGCCATCTTCGTCTTCTTCTCGAAGAAATGATCATTGATATCGCAGATCGAATCGTGGACCGTCGGAAAAAAGAGGTTTTTGACGGGACTGTTGCGGCCCCTACGCACTAAAAATCGTCATTCTTTCAAAAAAAAGCAGAAAAATTCCAATATATTCCCTTCTGAACCGTCTGTTAGGTAGTTACTTTTTTTAATTTATCTTTTTTTAGCCCCGGAGAGATCCGGGGCTTTTTCGTTTCCTGGATACCGGATTAATTTTTTTCGAAAAAAGTTCAATTTTCTCTAAGAGAGCCTCAACTGCCCCGTTTAAGAGGGTGAGACTAGTTTTTTTCATATTTTTCATTTCTATCTTTTTGGGGCCCCGGGTAAAATCCGGGGCTTTTTTCGTACCGCTGCGAATGACGCGATTATCGCGTCTACGGGATTGAACCGGTGATCAATTTTCTTCACTATTAAGGTATGAATCATTCTGTTTTTTGGATCGCGACCGTTGTTTTTTTCTTCACTTTGCAACCGGGAACGGCGCAGGAAACGGAACACAAGCCGCGCTCAGGGCCTGACAGATCGGATATCGCCGGAACGCGGGGCGGGGAGGATAAGGAGCGGATGGTCCGTAATTCGCGGCAGAGCCGGGAGCAAGAAAGGCCGGAGGAAAAAGAGCAACGGATTCGGCACCTTTTCGAAGCGGCGGAACATCTCGAAATGGCGGGGCTGGGAGATGAATCCCGCCGTTTCAGGGAAATGGCCCATCGCATGATGGGTGAACTGCACCAGCACAGAGAGAACAGGCAGCTGGAGCAGATTCACCGCGAGTTGAGAGGCCTTCAGGAGGCTGTGAAGGCTCTGCGGGAGCAGAACGAGATGCTCCGGAAGCATCTCGAAAATCGCAAGCCAGAGTAATTATTTCGAATGTAATTCCGCCATCATCTCTTTGAATGCTTCGATGATTTTCACCGACGCGTCGACTTCGAGATAGCTGGATTTGGCCCGCCAGGTTTCGTAGCCACCCCAGGCATGTTGCTGCGGGGTGGGGAGATATCCATTGTATCCGTTAGCCAGCTCGATGGTGAATGAGGTATCAAAAGGGCTCAATTTTTTCAGCTCCAGACCGATCTCGACAAAAGTCTCGCAGGGAGTGGTGTTGATGCAGAGATCTCCGATGCGAACCGACTGCAGCCGGACCGGAACCGTGTCCGGATATTCTCTGAGTTGCAGAGTTTCTCTGGCATAAATCGCTTCCCGGGCGCTGAGATTGCCATTGATGAGCTGCTCCGGGCTTCCGAGGATTTCGTGGGCCCGTTTCAGACCTTCTTTATCCGCTTTTCGAACTCCCAGATCCAGCTCCCGCCCGGCCACGGCTACCGGCAGATCATCATGGTAGGTGATTGTTTCGAAGGCTTCGTAAGCTGCATCGGCGACCGATTGAGCCACTGTTTTGATTTGTTCTCCCGGAGCAGGTCGGCTTTCCGGGGGAGGGCTCGAATAGTCGATATTATTGATGTCGCCGCTTGTGCCGTTTGAAAGCACGGCGACGTAGTCGTCCCGGCCCTGAGCCACCTTTTCCGCCATGATCTCTGCAAAAGCCGCGAAGTAATCTCCGGAAAATTGCGATTTGCCCTCCGAGTTCCGGGGCGGATTACCCACGTAGTGCAGAGAGTAGTTGGCCAGCAAGGCGATTGGTTTTTTATCTTCTTTTGATGACCGAATCGCCAGCACCGGAACATCTGTATCGACCGGTCCGGCCGGTTTGGACACCTTGCCACCGCCTTTGTTGTAACCCGGATTCATTCGAACTTTGTCAGTTGTTACTCCGAAAGGATTTTCATACGGTTCGTTCACAAACCAGCGCCGGTTGAATACCTGGGTAGGATCACTACCTACAGCCCAGCCGGCTTCCGCGGGTTCCAACCGGGAGTGCGCTTTTGCTATCGATTCTGCGATCTTCTCAGTGAGATAAATCTGGTAACCAACGGATGGATTGGACTGAAAGGCCGGAGTCGCAGCCGGTGCCGAATGGGTGTGTGTCGCTGCGACTGTCATATTCGCAGCGGGAATTCCGGTTTTTTCCGAAGCCATCCGTTTGGCGGAGTCGGCGATGCTCCGCGGAACCAGGCAGGAATCAACCAGAGTAAAGCTGACCAGGGTATCATCATTCCCCAGCATAATTGTCCGGCAATGAATCCGGGCTTCGTTTTTTTCGATAAACACCGCCCGCATCGAACCGGCGGTGGAGATCGGGTATTGTTCTGCAAGAGGAGTGATGTCGGTGACGTCTGCCCCGGCCCGCAAACCTGCCTGGCAATTGATCGCCAGTCCGCAAAGAGTGACTGCTAGAATAGAGAAAAAAAATTTCATAGTTCAGATTGATCCTTTGTGTTCAAAGTAGGGAGAATCAAAACAGGTGTCACTCCGGATCTCTGAAAAATCACGTCCCTGCCTATAGTGCGGTATCAGGCAGGAAGAAAATTGTTGCACGGATTACATTTGTAATTTACAGGATTACAAGTGTAGCATTAAAAAATGCCCGGAACGTATTGGAACCATGTCATCGCAATTCCCGAAAATATCTGATGCCGAATGGAGTGTCATGCGGGTGATCTGGGACCTGGAGGAGGCGACCTCCGCCGAGATCGTTGAGGCATTGAGTGCCGATACTGATTGGAAGCCCCGTACGATTCGGACTCTTATCGGTCGTCTCGTCAAAAAAGGTGCATTGGAATATACCGAGCAGGGGAGGGAATATCTCTATCGACCGGCGATTGAGGAAAAGCTCTGTGAGATTGAAGCCAGCAAGTCATTTCTTGATCGTGTATTTCAGGGTCGACTGACTCCTTTCCTCGCTAACTTTGCTGATACGCAAACCTGTTCCGACGAAGAGATTGCCGAACTCAAACGCATTGTAGAAATGCACGAAGAGAGAAAGGGGAATCAGGAAAAATGAGCGCGCCGGAGTGGGGCATGGAAGCGGCCGAATGGACGTTTCGAAATTCCGTTTCCGCCGCCATGTTTTTTCTGTTTGTCTGGGCTGTATTCGTCTTTTTCAAAGACCGCTTGTCTTCCGGTTTGCGGATCACTTTGTTAGTACTCGTAGGTATCAGACTCTTTCTGCCTTTTTCTCCCGCAAGCAGTTTGAGTATAAATACATGGTTTCCTTCGACACGGGGATTGGTTGAACCCGCCACTATAGAAACTTTGCCAACCGGCAGGGAGGCACCTGTATCGACCGTTGTAAATCAGACATCGGCTCACCCCGTCGGGTTTGCCGGTGTATGTACTATACTATGGATTTCTGTGCTGTTGGGTCTGTTTGCTCTAGCCGTGATATCGCAAATTGTGACGCGGAGGAAAATAGAAAGGCTGAAGGAAGTTGACGATGCCGATCTGTTGTCGCTGGTTCGGGAATGTGGAATCCCTCATTCTGTTCGCGTTGTCGAATCTCCGGATCGAAAGACGATCGCTGTATTTGGATCGCTCCGGGTTACCCACTTGTTGCTGCCACGGCATGTCACCACCTTGTATGATCGCAAAGAAATAACCGGGATTCTCCGGCACGAATCGGAACACATTTGCGGCAATGATTTGCTGTGGAACTGGTTGGTTTTTGCGATGCAATGCTGGCACTGGTTCAATCCATTTGTCTGGATCGCGGGTAGGTATTGGCGCAGTGAGCGCGAAATCGTCTGCGATCATGCTGCGTTGGGTAATTTATCTGATTCGGAGCGCCGGAGCTATGGCTCCGCACTGATTAAAGCGCTCGAAATTAATCGACCGATGGTAGCCGGCAGCCCGGCTTTAGTACCTTTCTTCCGTCATAAATCCGAACTGAAACTTAGATTGCACTATATTATGAAAAATCGACCATACCAATTCGTTCCCCAGTTGGGAACTATCGTTTTAGCCTTCGCGTTTGCTATAGCAACATTCACCTCCGCAGATGAAAAAGGCGACGTAAAACGGCCGGATGAACCGGGTAAAGCAGTAGAGAAACCCGATACCGGAATTCCGAAGAAAGACGGTGATCCCGGTGGTAAAAAGCCGGAGGGAGACAAACCCCGAGTCGCTCCGGATAATTCCAAAGAAGCAAAAGTCTTCAAAGCATACGACAAAAATCAGGACTCGTTTGTCGATGACAAAGAAATGGAAGCGATGATGGAGGGAAAACAGAATTCCCGCGGTCGGCGGGAAATTCGCAAAGCCATAGATCGCGCCGATCAGGACAATGACGGGAAGCTGAATAAGCAAGAGTTCATCTGGTGGTACACGGTCGGTCGCCGCGACGAAAAAGCGGAGAACGGCTAAAGTTTACATTGTCCGTATCGCGGCCTATGCTCGCCGTATGGACAGTTTGAAGCGGGGACTACTGATCTTCGGAATCGCTCTCGGTTATGGCCTCACAATGTGGGGCCTTTTTGCTCTCGCACAGTTGGATGAGGTTTTTGCCATCGTTTCCTGGACCTTTGTCTTTCTGGTCCCGTTTGTGATCGGCGGGTTGACGACCTTCTTCGGAATCCGGAAGTTTGAGCGCTCGGTTTTCTGGGTGCATTTCGCTCCGATGATATCGATGACACTCGGGATATTGTTCGCCATCCTGTTTCAGTTGGAAGCGATCCTGTGCGCGATCGTCGCTATTCCCGTCATGCTGCCCTTCGCCTGGCTGGGTGGCTTTCTGGTCAGTCTAATGCTGAGAAAGGGAGACGGGACTCTGCAGATGAGTTTTCTGGTACTACTTCCCTTAGCGATGAGTCCCTTGGAGAGCTTATGGGAACAACCGCATGAGGAGATAGAGATCCACAACCGGATTGCGATAGAAAGCCCGCCCGCTTCGATCTGGAAGGAAATTGCCAGCGTCCGCCCTATTGAAACAGAGGAGATTCCTTTTCAGTGGATTTACCTGCTCGATTTTCCGCGTCCCGTCGCCGCCGGTTTGGACAGAGAGGGCGTGGGTGGAAAACGAATCGCTACATTTGAACGATCCGTTTCGTTTTTCGAAATTGTCACAGTTTGGGAAGAGGAAAAGAGACTGTCTTTTTCGATCGAGGCCGACCCGGAATTCATTCCCCGAACCGCTTTTGACCAACACATCATCGTAGGCGGACGGTTTTATGATGTATTGGACGGCCACTATCGGATCGAAGAAACCGCTCCCGGGAAATGTATTCTACATCTCACCAGCACACATCGCCTGTCCACCCCGTTCAATGCCTACGCCGGGTGGTGGAGTCGCTGGGTGATGAATCAAATCCAGTCTTCAATTCTCGAGGTGATAGGCAATCGTTGCCAGGCGTGATTGGGTGTTTTTGAGCGCGTTTCCTGATTTAAGCGATCAGCGAAGGTTCGGGTCGGGTGAATTTACAACCTGCGGCAAACTTGCAAAGGACATGCTTCCAGCGAAGGTAGGGCATGAAACGGTCTGGCGATCTTGTAGGGTTATTGCTCGCGGCAGTGTTTGCGTCGACCGGTATTTCCGAAGATCAAAAGGGTGCCAAACTCGGGGTTTGGAATCAACAGGCCGAATCGGAGTGGTGGGCGAAAAATACGGAGCCACAGCAGTGGTTTGATCTGGTGGACGGAATGAGTATCACCCTGCGCGAGGCGCACGTTCGGCACGGACTGGGCAGGATGATGAACAATCCGCACTGGCTCGGCTGGATGCTCCATACCCGCTGGCTTTCCCTGTTTCCGAAGGACTGGCAGGAGCAGGATCTGTTCGAATCCAAACAAGCCAGAGATATATTCGTGAAACTGGGGAGGACTCCGAAAATTCGCGATGCGTTTCTCGCCGCCCTGGTCCCGGAGGACGACGGGCCGAAGGCGGTGACGATTCTTACCGGCATAGCCAAAGCGCATCCCGATAAAATCGTGGAGTTTGCCAACCTGGCGATTGCCTATGCGGTAGTTTTTGATCAACCGGTTCCTGACAAATGGCCGCATCCATTCGTCGATGGGAAGAAGGTACCAGTTGGTAACACCGGTCCGGTAGCGAGATTTGCGTTTTATCTGGCGGCTCAGGAAGCCGGGGCACTGGTCTTTGATCCCGCTAAACTCGGAGTCCAGGATCTGACTTTTCTGGTCGATTCGCCGCTTGCATTTACTGAGTTTCAATACGCTCAACAAATCAACATCCGGTCACCGGGACAGTTGGCTCAACTATATCCCCGGGTGCCATACAACACAGCCAGAATTAGCGGCAAAGAATATATGTGGCCGGATCCAACTTACCGGTTGTTCGATATAGGAACGAAAGGTGGGATATGTATGGATCAGGCGTATTTTGTAGCGCAAACCGGCAAGGCCAAAGGTATACCTACTTTATTGTTTACCGGTCAGGGTCTCTCCGGTGATCATGGTTGGGTGGGTTATCTCGGCAGGGGAGGGCGCTGGGAAATGGAGGTCGCCAAATATGGCAGCCAGGAATACCCGATCGGGCAGGCGTTTGATCCGCAAACCTGGCAGCGTATTACCGAATCAGAACTGCAGGCTCTACAAAGTGGGGCGGAATTTGACGGGAATTTCGGACTGGGTCAGAAACTGTTGCAGTGGGCCGCACTGAACCGGGGAGGTGAATTGTATCACGAAATCATCCGCGCAGCCCGGATCGCCATGTCGAGTGATCCCCGCCCCTGGCAGTTGGAAGCCGACTGGTTGGAGGAATCAGCTGCGGATCCAAAGCAGCGGTTGAAGTTCTGGGAGGAATGGACTCGTAACTATTCCCGGAATCCGGACATGGAGGTGAAAGGGCAGATTCAGCTGATTGCTCTACTCGAGGAAATGGATAGAGAAAGCGAAGCGGAACGTCTGCGCAAATCGGTAATGAGCGGCAACCGTTCGAAGCGTTTTGATCTCGGTATAGCCATCGCGGCGGATCCGGTTTTCCGGAAGCTGCGTCTTCGCGATTTCGAAGGGGCGGAGGAAGCATTCGAGCGCGGTATGAGAAAGTTTCGTTCCAAAGCGGGTGGTCATCTCTTCTACAATTTGATCCAGCCTTACGCTCTGACCTGTCTGCAGGAAGGCAAAGTGGATATGGCAAAAGACGCTGTAACATATTTGCAGCGGGATTTTCAGGCGCAGTCCGGCACGATGCTGGATCAGGATATGGCAGCTTTGATTGAAAGAGTGGGAAGATAGGGAATCGTATCACTTCTATGCCGAAACATTGCCCATCGACTTTCGCTTTTCCGCTCGAATCCGAGATGTGGAAGATCAATCACCGCAGGTGTGGTCTCTTTTTCGGTTCGGCAGCGGCGATTCTCCAGATTGCTCATCCGCGAATTGCTCAAGGCGTCGCCGATCACAGTAACTTTGCCAACGATTCGCTGGGCCGGCTCAATCGCACTCTCGCAGCAACCAACCGGATCGCTTTCGGAACGGCTGAGGAAGCCGCCCTGGTCCGGAAAAAAATCCATTCTCTCCATCGGGGGGTGAAGGGGAAAGCCTGTCCAAAAATGGCGGGAGCTCCGAGCTACACCGCCTTTGAACCGGACCTGTTGCTGTGGGTTTTGGCGACATTAATCATGGCGGCCCTGCAGGGGTATGAAATGGTCTACGGAACAGTGCCGGCGCAGCGGAAGGAACAGTTCTATCGGGAAATGCGCGAGTTCGGCACGTTTTTCGGCCTCGAAGAAGGCTATGGTCCAGCCGATTTTGAGGGGTTTTCGGAATATTACGATTCGATGATTCATGGTGATTTGCTGGGCAGTCATCCACTTTGTGCCGAACTCGCGCAGGCGATTGTTGCTCCCGGTGATTCCAGAGGAGCTGTCATTCTCGGCAAAGTGATCCGCTTTTTGCCCGTTGAGACCATTCCGGAACCGGTTCGGGGGCGTCTCGGGTTTCAATCGACTTTATCGACGCGAGCCGCGATGAAAATTGTTCGCACAACTTCGCCGTTCGCTTTTCCCTGTTTGCCCCGGAAAATGCAGTGGTTTCCCGAGGCACTGGAACGCTGGGAGCGGCATCACGCTTCTGAAATTACCCGTATTCCGTTATCTTCCGGGGTTTGAACCGGGCGGTGGATCAGGTATCCTGACTATCGCTGCCCATGAATGGTCTTTCCCGTCGGATTCTTGTATTTCTATTTACCACATCGGTAATCCCGATGATTTCCGGAGCGAAAGAGATCGACTTCAACCGGGATATTCGACCGGTTCTTTCCGACAAATGTTACAAATGCCACGGTCCGGATGCGGGTAGCCGGAAAGGTGATCTGCGGCTCGACCTGCGCGAAGATGCTCTCGCCGCGATCCAGCCGGGAAAGCCCGATGAAAGCGAACTTTTGCGGCGTATTCTTCACGAAGATCCGGGCGAACGAATGCCGCCGAAGAAATCCCATAAAACGGTCAGTGACCGGGAGGTGAAACTTCTCCGCCAATGGATTTCGGAAGGTGCGGAATATGCCGGGCACTGGTCGTTTCAACCCATACGGGAGCCGGTAGTGCCGGCTGATTCAGACTGGACGAAAAATGAGATCGACCGGTTTATCTTCAACAAATTGCAGGAGAAGGCAATGAAACCTTCGTCCCCCGCCGATTGCCGGACTTTGCTGCGCCGGTTGACTCTGGATCTCACCGGGCTGCCTCCCACCCCCGATGAATACGTCGCTTTTCTAAGTAATCCCGATATTCCGGCCAAAATCGATGAGTTGATGGCGTCGCCCCGTTACGGTGAACACATGGCATGGCGCTGGCTGGATGCGGCCCGCTATGCAGACAGTGACGGCTACGAAAGTGATCCGCTCCGCCATATGTGGCCGTGGCGCGACTGGGTGGTGGAAGCTTTCAACCGGCACATGCCCTACGATCAATTTGTGATCGAGCAGCTGGCCGGGGACCAACTCGAAAATCCCTCGATGCGGCAAATTCTTGCTACCGGTTTCAACCGGAATCACCGTCTGAACAATGAAGGCGGAGTTGACCCGGCAGAGTGGCTTATCGAGTATGTATGTGACCGGGCCGAAACTACAGCAACCGTCTTTATGGGGCTCACCTGGCAGTGCGCGCGCTGCCACGATCACAAGTATGATCCGATATCACAAAAAGAGTATTACCAGATGTTCAGCTTTTTCCATCAGTTGCCCGAAGTCGGCAACGGGCGGGGTGCAAACAAGGCACCTCCCATGTTGGAAGTAAGCAGTTTGGAGAGTCTGGAAGCGTTTGCTCTACTTCGTGAAAAACTGGAGCCCTATGAAAAAGAACTGCGATCCCTGCAGCGCGGGAAAGACTATAAAGCCGCTTTGGATATATGGATAAAATCGATTGAGAAAGACGAGGTGGCGCGTCAGAAACTTCCCGGTAATCTCGGTAAAAAGACAGTGGCTAAATGGGATGCTCAACTAAACAAACAGGCCGATGCCTGGTTCCTGAGAAATGCCTACAAACCGGCTGTACCCGTGCTGAAAAAGATGCGTCCACTTGCGGCGGAGGATAGAAAATACAAAGCAACAGGTGCCAAAGTTATGGTCATGGGAGATATGGACACCCCGAGGAAATCTTTCATTCTGGAGCGCGGTGCCTTTGATCAACCGGGAGAGGAAGTATCGGTCGGAACACCGGACTGGCTTCCGCCAATGGATGAAGCGCTACCACGCAACCGCCTTGGCCTGGCGAAGTGGCTGGTTGATCCGGCGCATCCGCTGACCGCCCGGGTAGCGGTCAACCGGGAGTGGCAGCGTTTTTTCGGCACCGGGCTTGTCAAAACGGCGGAGGATTTCGGGGCTCAGGGCGAGTTGCCGTCTCATCCGGAGTTGCTGGATTTTCTGGCCCGGAGATTTATCGCAAGCGGGTGGAATTTGCAGGCTCTGCAAAAGCTGATTCTGACCAGTGCGACCTATCAACAAAGCGCCGTGATCACACCGCAAGCGCTGGAGATCGACCCGGACAACCGGCTGCTGGCCCGCGGTCCCCGGTATCGACTGCCAGCGCCGGTGATTCGGGATCAGGCTCTGGCTGCCAGCGGGCTTTTAGTAGAGAAAACAGGAGGTCCACCGGTAAAGCCCTACCAGCCCGAAGGACTATGGAAAGAAATCATCAAAGGCCGGGTGGAATATAAAAGAGATACCGGCGAAAAGCTGTACCGCCGGAGTCTCTATAACCTGTGGAGGAGAGCGGTGAAACCTCCGCTGATGAGTTTGCTCGATGCCAACGGTCGCGATATCTGTGCGGTTGACGTGAAGCGGACCAACACACCTTTGCAGGCTCTTCTCCTGCTCAATGATGAAACCTTTGTCGAGCACGCCCGAGGTCTTGCCACCCGCATGATTCGCGAGGGCGGGGACTCCGACGAAGCCCGGCTCAAAATCGGACTGCAGTGGATGCTCGGTCGGGATCCGGTCGCGGAGGAAACCGCTGTGCTTTTGGATGAATGGCAAAAACAGAGGTACTACTTTTCTTCCCATCCCGAAGCGGTTGCGGGTTTTCTTTCTGTAGGGGAATCCAGGCCGGATGCCGGTTTGGATCAAATCGATCTCGCAGCAACTACGGCGGTGGCTCGCATTATTCTTAACCTCGATGAAACCCTGACTAAGGAATAGGAGCGATATGAAAAACGCACAGATGGTACTGCAAAATTCTGTAACCACCGTACAGGGTACAGTCCGGGACCTAACAGGGTACACCTCATTGTTTCATTGGAAGTGCGTGAATCCAGGCATTAAGCTT
>JARGOZ010000127.1 GCA_029213025.1 Verrucomicrobiales bacterium | reverse complement strand
AAACAAATCAGTGGCATGACCTTCCGGATCGATGGTTTCTTCGTTGAGTCTCATGTAGTTGACTCCGTGGCGACGGTGATCGTAATAGTCATCCATCATATCACCGAGAAATCCGTGGAAATGATCAAAACCGACATCATTAGGCCGGTCGGGCTTTTCCAACCCGAGGTGCCACTTGCCGACAATCGCGGTATCGTAGCCAAACTCTCCGAAGTGCCCGGGTAGGGTTTTGACATCGTTTCGCAGATTGCCCCAGTTCGGAACTCGACCTTCGAGAGGAGTACGGATCACTCCGGGGACTCCGGCGTTGTCGGGATACAGTCCGGTGAGGAATGAGGCTCTGGTAGGCGAACAAACCGTGCAGTTGGCGTAAAATTGATCAAAGCGGAGGCCCGAGCTGAAAAGCTTGTCAATATGGGGCGTTTTCAGGTCAGGGGCTCCGTAACAGGAAAGATCACCATAGCCGAGGTCATCCACCATGATGAAAAGAACGTTCGGTTTCTGTTCAGCCTGCAGGTTGGGTAGAAAGCAAATGGACGCGAAAAGGATAAAAAATGTTCTCATAAAGAAACGGATAGATGCTAGATAGGTAACATGAGCAGACCCTTTCGTGTATTGAAATATTGCGTGGTACTTTTGTCTTTGACCAGTGGTTTAACGGCTGCTGATGCTCCGTGGATTGAATTAGGCAATGGGGTTCCGCATTTTCTGAAAACCGTAAAAACGAAGAAAAAGGCCCATGTCGCTTTTCTCGGCGGGTCGATCACTCAGAACACTACAGGGCACACGGCTATGGTTCCCGCCTGGCTGGAAGAAAAATATCCCGAATGTGAGTTTACTTTTACCAATGTCGGCCTCAGCTCAACCTGCTCGATGACAGGGGCTTTTCGACTGAAAGATGATGTGCTCGCAAAAGGACCGGTGGATTTGCTTATCGTCGAATTTGCCGTAAACGATGATCAGGATGCGGGACATGACCGGCAAACAGCGATTCGAGGCCTGGAGGGTATCGTACGGCATTTCCAGGAAGCGAATCCGGAAGGTGATATCATATCCGTCCAGTTTGTGAATATACCTATACTGGAGAAGTATCAAAACGGCGACGTTGCGGTTAGTGTAAAAGCTCACAAAGACGTAGCCAGGCACTATAAAATTCCGTCGGTGGATGTCGGTATGGCGCTGGCGGCAGCAACCAAAGCCGCAACAATGGACTGGAAAAAGTATGGTGGCGTTCATCCAGGCAAAGAAGGCTATCGGTTTGCCTCGGACTTGATTATCTCCGCTATCGAAAACTCCCCGGAAAAAACTGTGAAAGTGGAAGTGGAACCGCTGGATTGGGAAAGTTTTTACAAAGGCAAGTTTCTTGATCCCCAGGTGGCAAGTTGGCTGGGGGGCTGGAAGTTTGGTTCACCTGATAAGGATCTTTTACCCCTTGGCGGGATCAGAAAAGACTACACTGATTACCATGCACTGCGTTCAGAAGAGGCCGGTACCATGCTGTATTTACCCTTTTCCGGAAGTTTTCTCGGCGCTTTCGTTTTGGCCGGGCCTGACGCCGGAATTCTCGAAGTGTCTGTCGACAACGGAAAGTGGCAAAAAGTGGATCTCTATCACCGCTTCAGTTCCGGACTCAACTATCCGCGATCAGTTATTCTTGCTGACGGTTTGAAAAACTCATGGCACCAGGCGGCGATCCGAATTTCCGACGAAAAAAATCCGGAGAGTAAGGGCAATGCGGCGACGATATTGTTTTTTGAGGAAAATCACTAAAGAGTTTCTATATCTTTCCACGCGCGATCTTTCCAGGATTCGATACCGAGTTCAGCCAGTTGAACGCCTTTTGCCCCTTCCATTAAATCATAGGGGAACGGTTCATCCAGAACCACGTGGCGCAGGAACATCTCCCATTGAATTTTGAATGCATTGTCGAATTCTGTGGCGTCGGGAACTTCCTGCCAGCCTTCGAAAAAGTCGATTGGTTGCGGAATATCCGGATTCCATACCGGTTTTGGTGTAGCTCCAAGTGGCTGGACCCAGCATTTTCGTAAACCGACAATCGCGGAGCCGTGTGAACCGTCCACCTGCATAACAAGCAAATCATCCCGCCGGACCCGGACATCCCAGGAACTGTTAAACTGACAGATTACTCCGTTTTCCAGTTCGAAGGTCGCATAACAGGAATCGTCCGCTGTGCAGTTGTAAGGTTTTCCCTCTTCGTCGATTCGTTCCGGTAGATGAGTGGCACCCGTGCAGGATACGCTCTTTACCTTCCCGAATACATGATCAATGACATATCTCCAGTGACAAAGCATATCGATAATGATGCCTCCACCGTCTTCTTTTCTGTAGTTCCAACTGGGCCGCTGCGCAGGCTGGTTTTCGTCATGACCAGTGAAGACCCAGTATCCGAATTCTCCCCGCACTGAAAGGATTCGCCCGAAGAATCCCTGATCGATCAAAGTCTTTAGTTTTCGGATCCCCGGGAGCCACAATTTGTCCTGAACGACCCCGTTTTTTACCCCTGCGTCGGAACAAATATTTGCCAGCCGGACGGCTTCGTCTGTCGTTACAGCAGTAGGTTTTTCACAGTAAATCGCTTTTCCGGCTTTAGCGGCCATTTCGACAAATTTGGCCCGGTGCAAGGTGCTGCTTGCATCAAAAAAGATTTGGTTGTAATCGTCCTGCAACGCCGCGTCGAGGTCTGTAGTCCAACGTTCCACATTGTGTTTTTCAGCGAGGGATTGCAGCTTGTTGGCATTTCTTCCTGTCAGAATGGGATCTACAGTAATGATTTCGTCCGGGGAAACCTGAATGCCCCCCTGGTCTCTGATCGCGAGTATGGATCGAATCAGATGCTGATTGGTTCCCATCCGGCCGGTAACGCCGTTGAGGATGATGCCGATTTTGTGTTCTTTCATATAGTTCTAGCAATGGTTGAGGTAGGCGTTTTTGATATCGGAAAGAAATTTTCCCTGGTCTTCGCTCCACCAGCGGTTGGAAAAAATCTCCACTTCGTTAAAACCCTGGAAGCCGTTTGCCTCCACCAGGGCGCGAATTTCCGGAATATTGATACATCCTTCACCCATAAGACCACGGTCGTTGAGGAGGTCGGCGGTCGGAGTCATCCAGTCACAGATATGAAAGGCAAAAAGTCGATTCGCCCTTGCTGTGATTTCGATTTGTTTCTTTAGTTCGGGATCCCACCAAACGTGGTATACATCCAGAGCTATGCCCAACAGATCGTGGTCGATTTTGTCGCAGACTTCATTTGCGCTGGCCATCGTATTGATGGCGCTTCGATCGTCTGCATACACAGGATGAAGGGGCTCAATCGCCAATTTGATGTTATGTTCTTCGGCGAGAGGAAGGATCTTGCAGATTCCATCGATGATCTGTCCGCGGGAGTTCTCGAGGCTTTGTCCCGGGATCGCACCGCACACAAGAACGATCAAGGGAGCGCCCAGTTCAGCCGCTTCGAGAATAGCCTTTTGGTTATCCTCAATAGCGGCGTCGAGTCCTGCTTTTGTAGCGGAAGGAAAAAAGCCTCCGCGACAGAGAGAGACAATTTCCAAATTTCTTGCCCGTAAATCGTCGCCGATTTTCTCGATGTTTTGTCCTTCCAGCCATTGCCGCCAAACTGTGATCCCTCCTATTCCAGCTTCGGCATATTTATCCATAGCCGTTTCGATATCCCATGGCTTGGTCGTCATGGTATGGATACATAATTTGGAGAAGTCCGTCAGTGGAGCGGGATTCATACGGCAGCAAGAGTAAACTCAGGAATTTCAAGACGTTCAGCAATCTGTAGTGGGCGAATCAGAGCCTCCTTCATTCGTTCGTATTCGTCGCCATCGCGCATATCGGTGCAGTCCGGGTGGATCTCCGAGGATTCGATCAAGCCCAGAAGATGAAGCACCACTGCGGTGGAATGCTTATAAGCGGCAGCGCTGCCTTTATGGTTCAGACGGAAAACAGAATCCTCCAAAGACTGAAACGCTTCAAAAAGTTTAACTACCCGGGTGTCAAACGACTCGGTTTTCCAAAGTTTTTTTGCCGCACAAATCAATGGGCAGGCTGAGACCCCGGCACCAATAAGTAAAGGCAGGCCGGTCTTGATGGCACTGGCTATTCCATAGTCGTCTCCGCTGTGCGGGGAAAAATCGAGAGCCTGATCCCGGCACATTGCGGCCCAGTAGAGAAAGTGTGGCTCATCCAGAGTCGATATTTTTCCTCCAGTGAACTTTTTATGACCAGCCAGTTCTTTGAGAAGCCAGGGCTCGAAAGGCGTCGCCCACGGAACAAAAGAAGGATCCAGAGCATGGACAATGGCAGGAACTGTGATGTGTTCGGCAATTTCAAAATAGGCATCGCGCCGCGCTTCCGGAGCAAGCGAGTTGAGTTGCTGAGATGTCATAATCATCGCCTCAACGTTGGAGAAGCTTTGCAGGATATCGAGGTGGGGGTGATACCACTCCGCGCGGAAAGCTGATCCTTCTGCGCCGACCGCAGTTGTTCCGCAAATAATTCGCTGGTTAGGGAAAGAGGCTCTAAAGCGTTCGATGACTTCCCTGTACAATTCGAGGCTGAGGTTAAAGATGTATCCCGTGTCGGCATTTAAAACGAACACGATTTCTATACCGTAGTGATCGGCTGATGCGATCATCCAGCGAATGCTGTTTTCAAAACTACCCCAGTCAGGCTGCTGATTTTTGAATGGGAGAAGTGTCGCAACGCAGAGGCGGGCGTGAGAGTCGTGGTCGGTCAACGTTTCCTCGGAGGTGTGGGCCCAGATGGTTTCTCTCCACGGAGTGTCGGGTCGAAGATCGTCAAGTTCGGTAATCATGTTTAACGGTTGATCGATTTCGCCATCTGTGTTAGGACAAATAAGATGATATTAGCACTTTTTCGAACAAAAAAATGTGAAGATGACCGGTTCTGATTATCAGCCTCTTTTGATAAAGGATCTGCGAATCGAAGCTGGCGGATCGCGAATCGAGCGGCTCGCACTGAACCGGCATATGCCGAAAGTGGAAAAAGTGAGTCGGCACCGGCATAATTATGATCAACTTCTTTTGTATTTTCGGGGGAGTGGAGTGCAACTGGTGGAGGACAGAGCCTTGCCTGTACGCAGGGGAACGCTGATTTTTCTGGAAAAAGATTGTTTTCACGGGTTTCGCAAAGAACGAAATATCAGTCCTTTGTGCATGGCCATAGATCTGAGATTGAAGGTCACGGTTGATTGGGCTGTTTCCGCAAATGTCCCCGGGGATCATCTGCAAAAGGTGGAACAGGGACTATACAGGATTGGGAAACTGCAATCTTCCGGCGATGTTTTTTCGATTCCCTCTGAAATGCTCACCATCGTCAGTATTCTTGAGCAGCAGTTGAGATGCGGAAGGCCGCTTGTAAAAGGTCGATTGGAAAAACTGGTTCTTGAATCTATCAAAAGCTGCGACCTAAAAGACGTTTCCTCTACAAGCGTCGCTAACCGATTGGGGAAAAGTATCGACTATGTAAACCGGCAATTGAAGAGAGAAAATGACACTTCCATTGGTAAGCTAATATCCGGTTTCCGGTTTGATACGGCTACCCGGCTACTCCTGGACTCTGGCAAGACGATCAGTGATGTCGCCATGGAAGTGGGGATAGATGATCAAAATTATTTTTCGCGTTGGTTTCGGAAACAATCAGGAGTGAGCCCTACCCAGTGGCGACAGAGTAGATAAGACTACTGGTATTTCGTGAAGAACAAGTAATCCAGCTCACTCAGACGACGCCGGAGGGGTATCGATGCGGTTACGATACCGACTGTAGCGGCCATGCCCAGACCAATGCCCCCGAAGGTTACATCGAAAAACATCATCCCCGAGGCGAATACGATACTGCCCAGACAAAAGCCGATGCCCGACCAGAATGCACTGCGTAAATCTTCGAAGTACAGCAGTGCCCGGAATAAAAACGCATATACCACAAAGAAGATATTGCCAATAGCCGCTGACTTCAGAGTAAGTGGATTAAACACTGATCTGTCGAGATGTTCGACCAGTGCGGGCGCAAAAAAGAAAAGACCTCCGGAAAATACCAATTGAGTCAATGCGGTATTGATGCAGCCGACTTTTACCGCCTTTTCAACATCACTCCGGGATGTTTCAATATCATTGAGAGTCCCGGTTCCCAAAATGTAGGTGGAAAAATTCTCGTAGTTCCGGGCAATTTCTGTCCGGAAGGAATAAAAGGCGACAAAAAGTGCAGGAATGGTGAAAAGCAACGCCAGAACGCCCGACTGGTCACTGGCTGTGGGGCGCAACAGGGTGTGATCGAGAGTCCTGTTATCGACAAAGAACCAGAAAATCCACTTATCCAGCCAGAACCCGAACAGGTAGAGAGGTCCGCATACCAGAAACAGCGGTTGCCGCGTTAAAAATTTTAAGAACCGACCGGATGAATGCGAACTGCCGGTTTTTTTTGACAAAAGGGCCATGAAAAATATCCCGGTTGCCATTGTTCCAATGATGAGAATGGAGAGACTGGTTTTGGACCGGATATTCCAGAAATAAGAAATGGCGGCGGCACAGGCGAACAACGCCAGAGCGAGAAGTAGAACACGGCTTAACGGAATGGTCTCGACAACAAATAAGGCGACCAGGAAAAACAGCGATACATTGCCTGCCAGAATCAACAAAAGGCATAAGCTGAATCCCCGTTCGGGACTGAGAAATATAGTTAACAGAGTTCCAGCCACAAGGCAAAGGGCTATACCTGTAAACAGGAGCGGTTGGCGGGGGAGGGCAGCGAAAGCGAGATCGCCTCTGCGGGTAGAGTCGATCGAGTACTGGCGAATCGCCCAACACATTGAGGCAACCAGAAACTGAACAATAGTTAGTTCAAGGGCAAGTGCTGTTACCGTGGATACAGTGGGAGCTGACATCCTCACAACAAGAATGACAAAGGCGGAAGTGATTACACAAAAGTCCGGCAAAAATCCGGCTTCGACTCCGAAGCGGGAGAATAGTTTTTTGTGGTGATAGCCTTCTACATTCATACCAGTGGGCAAAGTGAGTGATATACTTTGGCGTACCCCTCCATAATTTCCCGGTGATTAAAAAGGGCTTCGCCGAGCCGTCTGGGATGATAGGCGAGGTGATCTTTTCGACGGATCAGCGAGATGATGGCGTTGGGAAACTCTCTTCCTTCCAGACGGTTAGGAGTGACAAAACAATCGGTTTCCATACTCAACCTGGGGTCGGCAAAAATGCTGTCGCCATCAACCATGGAAACAACTACAGGTTTGCCGGCGTGCAGACTGTTGATAATGGCACGGTCACCCACTTCGATCTGGCTGGGAAATGCCACAACCGTGGCTCTCGCAATTTCCTGAATCATATCGATCTCAGTTGTTAACCGGACCGATGAAGTCACATTGGACTTCACGATTTTAGTAAAGCTTTTCTGGTTTTCCGGGGTCGTCGAACTGAGGGACAGAATCACAAATTTACCATGACCGGCACTTGATTCGATTTTTTGAATGGCCGTCACAATTCCCCGCGCGGTCGTTTCGAGGTAGCGTCCAATGAGAAAAACGATTCGATATCCCATTTCTTCGTTTTCACGGGAATAGTAAGCGCCCCACCTTCTGGCGGTTTCTCCCTCTATACCTTCCCTGACAATCCGAATGGGTAGATCCTCGCCGATTTTATTTCGAATCTTTGTGGCGGAGGATATTGTGTTGGCCAGAATTTCATCGGCTTGCGAGAGGCAGTGGTTACGCATCTTTTGGGTCCAAAGATTTCGGGCACTTTGAAACGCTTCGTATTCCGGTCTCCATACCCCTCCATCACGGAGTTTGATTGCTCTTCGTTCTCTTTCCAGAGCATTCAGTGGCAGGCAGTCGTCTACAATGACGTATTTCGCATTGTGCTTTCGCGAAGCAACCATGGCCATCAAAGCGGATCTGATTCCGGAATCGGCCTGATAGATTTTGGCTTCCGGAAGGTCTGACCATTTCGATAGCAGTCTCCATACGGGACGGATGACTTCGGCTAACAGTTCCCGGTGCTCTACGAAAGGAATGTCGCCTGACGAAACGCCGTAGATGGCTTTGATCAGGTCCCATGAGGTTGGATTTTTCCAAACGGCGTCGAAAGTAATCTTCGGAGCCAGCTCGGCAGCGGAATCAAATAATTCATTTACACTCTCCCTGTCCAGTTTCCCCGCTTCAACGGCCCGCGCGATACTGTGAAAAAATGCACCGGCTTTACGGAATGAAACGGTGGACTTTCCCCGGCCCTTAATCCCGTGATAGGAAAGGTCGATGGTCTGATAACTTAGTATATTGGGAACCGTGTTCTGCTCCGGTGAAATTATATCGGAATGGGTATTTGAAATCTTAGCGACGCGAAATTTGTATTTCGGGAAATCTCTCGCGAGTTGGCGCACGAATACAGAGTCTCCCGTTCTACCGATCTGGGGATTTTCTTCGTAGATATAGCAAATATCTGTAGACTCTTTCTTTTTCACTCGCGTTTGTGTAGTATTCGATCCCTATACAGCTCCCCAGAATTGACGAACTTGTTCCGATTGACGACTCCAATGATCCGGAGTGATTTCTGAAAGCGCTCTGAGAAACTGCAGCCAGTCTCCTTTGGCACTTAGAACTTTGGCATTTTGTACTTCGTAATCGAAGCCTTTTACTTCTTTATAAGCCTCATGCAGTTCCAGTGCCTCATCCAGTTTTTCCTCTTCGATCAATAGAGCAGAAAGAAGCGTTGCTGTTTCTGCAGAAACTTTTCGGTGCAGACTGATTCGCAGGAGGTTTTCCAGTTCGATTGCTTCCGGCAGACCGAAAGCCTGCGGGCTGCGTCCCTGTTTCCGGATCGCCAGGTACGAGGTGACAGCAAGACGTTCGAGGGATTCGGGAATGGTTTTTTTCTTAACCTCCAAACGGTGCAAATTAGCAGCCCAAACTGCAGCCCGTTCTGAAAGATCGGAAATGGCTGCCTGGGCAAGGACTCGTCCTTCCCCGGAAGTAGCGGAAGCGATTTTCTCCAAAAGCGGAAGAACCATCAGATTTCGCATCGAGGTGATCACTTCAACCTCGCGTTCTGATACCCGGTTGCCCACGACCATGACTTTTTTCATCGCCGATTTGTAATCACTTTCGGTTAGGTAGTTATTTTCTGCCATCTCGACAGCGCCATCCAGAGAGATAAATGGATTCCCGATTTCGAATCCTTCAGAGGCTTCAAAATAATTTTGTGTGGATTCCTTGTTAAATTTTTCATCAATCAGGATCATCGTTAGTATACCGGCTACCGGATTGGTTCCGATTACCAGAACGCTCAATAGAGCTACTGATATAGATCTCCTGTGAATTCCTGTCAGGGTGCCGAAAAGGATCGCTACCGTCAGATGAACTGCTCCTGCGAGAACGTAACCGTCTTCGCCGAGTTTAAAGAAGATGTAAGTAGCGAATGCTTCGGCGAGAAGCAGTGTAGCAACAAAAATCCAGTAGATGATAGATTTCACGACAATTAGTTTTCGAATGCGCTCAGGGCATGGTCATTGAGGTGCAGCACGAAAAATCTCAAGTCGAGATCCGGAAGTTTGGATAGAAGCTCACCGGCATGTGCTTCTGCTATTTCGCTGGAGGAAGCAGCTGTAATGAGACCGTAAACGAATCGACCGCCGTCAGACGGAATCAGAGCGAGATCATCTGCCTCCGGCATGATTGCACTCAAAGATTGTGCAAAAGCTTCGCAGCGCTCTGCACTTTCCGTTTCGCCCGGAACGAAAATCACCAGGCGGTGTTCGAGTCCCATCTGCTCTTCTATGAGCCGACACTGGGCGAGACGCTTTTTAAAAGCGGGAGGGTCGAGTATTTCTTTCTTCGGGGCAGGGGGGATTGCTGCTGCTGTATCGACTGATCCGTCGGAAAGTTCGTTTTCAATTGGGGCTTCGGGAGATTCTTCCTTAATTATTTCTTCACGGGTCTCTTCAATTGGGGATTGTGACTTTGGTTGTTCGATCTGGAATTCCAACGGTGTTTTGGAATTCATTGAGTTTTCGAACCAGCGGAAGGCTGATTCGATCTTCCAAAAATTTTCCCAGTGGATTTGTTCAAAGTCCATACGGGAAATGACGAGAACCCGGAAGTCTTTGTCCTTAGGATGCGCTACGACAGCTAGAAAGAAATCATCATATCCGCCGCTGGCATTCGGTTCAAATGGTTCCCAGAACCACCTTTGAGTAACGATTTTTCCCGTTCGCTCGGCATGTTCAAACATCGGCGTTTGGTCGATCGATTCGGGAAAGGCATTGTCGCTTCGCAATTGGGCCACGCGCACGCCCCGGCCGTTCCGGGCGCTGAAATATATGGCCGCGGAATTGACTCCGCAGCGGTCCCGCAAGAGGTTCAGGAACGCTTCGTCCCGGTCCGCAGCGGCATATTGATCGATTACATCGTGCAGGCTGAGAACGAGACCGGAAGGCTCCAGTCCCTGGGAGACAAGGACTGCGGAAATATCCTGTTCATTGTGTTTGAGAAGGGCGACCTGATTTTTCAGGTTCCTGTTAAGGGTTAGCGAATCTTCCAATAATATTTCTTTCTGAGTTTCGCGGCGACCGATCACACCCCGGGTGAACCCGCCGATAGCTCCCATTAAGACGGCTCCCCAGAGCAGAAAGTGTTCGCTGCCGGTAAAATTAATCGTTTCACCCTCTGCGACCTGCAGGCCTTCCAGCCAAATTCTCACGATAACAAGAAGAAAACCTGAACCCACCCCCCAGAAAAAACCGAAGCGGAATCCCAGGTAGAAAGGGAGAATTACCCAGGGAGAGGGGTTTAATTCGAGCCAGCCGGGATCGGATTTTGCGAACAGCCAGTTGAGTGCCGCCAACATAACCGAAATCACGAAAAAATGCAGCAGAGCCGTGAGTTGGCCTTTTACCTGCAATTTCTCGTTGATGGGGAACTTTTCGAGAATGGTTGAAACCAGTGATGGTTTCTCAAAGTCGATAAGTTCGTCTGCGGTTTCTTCACTCATTCTTCCCGGTCTATAACCGTGTGTCGTGTCTCTGGACCTAACCACGATCTAATGATACCGGCCCTTAGATTATCAGTGGTTTTTAATCAATTCATACTGTGTTCGTTTTATTGAGCTAGCAGTGCCCTGGCGGAGTCCGCGATACTCTGCCATGTCGGGCGGTGGGTTTTCCAAAGATTCGGGTGGTAAGGAATCGGGGTGTCTTTGGAATTCAGGCGCTGCGGAGGGGCGTCGAGGAGGTGGAATCCTTCGGAAACTACGCGGGATATCACCTCGGAACATACGCCGCCAAATGGAAAGCCCTCGCTGACGCACAAAAGCCGTCCGGTTCGGGCTACGGATGCCAGAATGGTGTCTGTATCCATCGGTTTTATCGAGCGCAGGTCTACGACTTCCAATTCCCAGCCGGTTGAAGAGAGGTCCTGTGCGGCCTTCAGTGCTTCATGGACCATCGCGCTGTAGGCAACGATCGTGGCATGCCTGCCGGGTCTTGCTATGCGGGCCATGCCCAAAGGCAGATTTCGCTTTGGAAGGGACTCTGCTTTCAGGTGGTAGTAAAGAAATTTGTGCTCACAAAAAATCACCGGATCATCAAGACGGATCGCGTCAAGGAGCATGGAGTAGGCGTCTTCAACCGTAGCCGGGGTCAAAACGATAAGCCCTGGAAAGTGGGAGTAGATCGATTCGAGGCTCTGGCTGTGAAAGGGACCGCTTCCCTCGTTTCCCCCGGAAGGGAGTCTCACGGTAATCGGACAGGGCACTCCTGTTCTCCAGAAGTGTGTGGCGGCCTGGTTAACAATTTGATTGAAAGCAATTGAGGAAAAGTCAGCAAACTGCATTTCGACGATCGGCCGCATGCCTTCAATCGCTGCGCCGATCGCTGAACCAATCATGGCATCTTCGCTGATCGGAGAATCGATTACTCTGCCCGGGAATTCTTTGTAAAGGCCTTCTGTGGCCTTAAAAGCCCCGCCAAATTCCGAGACATCCTGCCCGTAGATGTAAACGGATTCGTTTTCGGTTAGAGCTTTTCTCTGAGCTTCCCGAATTGCCTTTAAGTCAGTGACTGCCATAATTGACCTGCCGAACCCTTGCCCGAAGTGGAGTTTCTTTCAACGAGCAAACGTAGTGAATTTTTCTGTCCCTTTCCGCAACCGGATTGTCGGGAAAAATCCGGACCAAACAGGGTACAGTCCGGGATTGAACAGGGTACGATCCTTATTTGCCCAATAGTCCCGGTGTGCTTAGTAACCACCACCAGGTTCAAAATCCACCGGCAACTTGACTTTGGGGAAAGCTTTCAGTGTCAGGCTGAGGAAAAGGCCGTACTCCAGATCTGTTACCCTGTTGTCTCTAATGATTCCGCCTGCACTGGCGACCCAACTGCCGATATCTTTGTGGACGGCGTATTGCTGATACTCAAGGACGCCGTCATCCGCTTCGACACGGTGTGCTGTACTGACACCCCATTCATCGCTGAGGCGGGTGTAGGTGCTCAGGCTGATGAGATCAGCATCCTGATTGAGTGGGTGGTTGTTCAGGTAGTAGTGACCGAAGCTGAAACGAAACCAGTCGGTCGGCATGAAATGAGCCTGACTGTTGATTTCTGTGAAATTAAACCTGTCGCCAAATAGTGGCAGCTGTGCCGTGGTTTGCAGTTGCAGCCATGGAAGAGGATTCCAACGAACATCAGAAAACATGTTGGAATATTGTCTGCTGTATTCCGGATCGGCGAAGTAGGCTTCCATGTAATTGTCGATAGACAGCCACTCGTAATTCGCTCCGTTTCTCCGGGTGTACCATTTGTTGGAGACACCACCTCTGGCCACATTCAAGTCGCGAAGAGAATCGATTGCGGTGAAAAGAGGCATATCGATCGGCCTGAGCCTTGTTGAAGGAGTGTAGCGGTCGATAGCTGAAAATCTTCCGTCAATTTCTCTCGTCCCTGTAACCGAGTAGTTGAGGTATGGCTGAACGACGTGAAGAAGACCGTCGAGACCGAGCCGCTCATTGAAATAGTCAGAATTGCGTTTCGAGAGTTTAAACGATAAATCGATTCCTCCGTGATACACTGCTCGATCGAAAGACCCTAATCCGGAAATATCAAAATCGGAGTAATTCATGTAACCGATCCCGGCTCTGGGAACCACGTTGAGCCATCCGCCGATGGTTTTCGGCATCAACACTTCATGGTAGGTTGCAAGACGATTGTATCCCGTTACAGGGTTGGTGAATACGCCTGAATCGTCGCCAAGGTGTTCATCGATTCTGCCGAAGGAGGTAAATCCGTCGTAGTAAAAGCCCGTCCCGCCGATTGGTGTCCGAAGTATATCGATTGCACCCTCAATTCGCGAGTCGGTCTGGAAGAAATCGTTAGCATCGAATCGATTAATTATCGTGGCTTCGTAGTGATCTCCCAATTTCGTACCGAAAACCACATTGTCCGGCTTAGGATCAAGTCGGAAATCCCCGGGAAAGAAATCTTCATAGATAAAGGCGTCACTGAGTTTGTTGACATCAAAATCCAGATATAACGTTTCTTCTTCGTCAGACGGGAAGTAGACGCGGTGCTGAAAATTGACCCGGTAGCGATTCTCGGGTACCCCGGCTGCCCGGTTGGTTCCGTTAAAGCGAATCTGGGGATTGTCATCGTTGGCGTAGTACAATTTCAGTCTACCAATGGCATCATTGTCCTTGAAATTCTCATCCCACATTTCAACACCACCGGCCAGCCCTCTCTCGGAGCGGTAATCAACGTGTGCGTGTGCAAGAATGTCGTCCCCGAGCATAAAGCCGTAGCGATTGAGCACGTAGGCACCCCAGGCTGAGCTCCATCCGGGTGTTGCCATGTAACCCAATTCACCGTCGAGCGGCTGTACATAGTATGGGAAACCCAAAACACTGGTATCACCAACCTTGACCCGGGCACCCCGAATTACCACTTTGTCTTCCGGATAAATGGTCAACCTCTTTGCTGTCACACGGTAGTCAGGATCCGAGGAGTCGTGGGTCGTGATGATCGCATTGTCCATCTCAATGGGCTGACCTTCTCCCCGTGGCACCACAATTCGATCTGTTTCGTAGTAAAAAGGTTCAAGGGCGCTTTTGATGTGTGACGCGGTGACCTCTCCCGTCTCGGTATTATAAAAAATTTCTTCCGCGATGAAATTTTGCCGCCCTTTGTAGAGCCTCACATCACCGCTTGCCCGGATAATACCCGAATTTTGGCTGAATTCAGCCTCATCCGCTTCGATAGTGACATCCCCGATCTTTACAATGACGTCTCCGGACGCTCTTGCCATTCCTGTGGCTTCGTCAAAATCGGTGACATCAGCATGAATCTCCAGATTTTCCGAGTTGGCATCCGCCCGGTCGGTGATTCCAACTCTGCCATCCTGCGCGCCTACTTTTCCTCCTGGAAGGAGCCCTGTTATCAGGCAAACCAGTGATACAGCAAAAAGCTGCCTGGTTTGCCATCTACGACGGCAATTTGGATAAGTGGTCACAAGGTAAAGCGTTTTAAGATGGTGGATCGTCCCGTTTAGGAACCATGCCCCACCTTCATTTAGCAATTTTTGAAGGAAACACCAATGAAAATTTCAATTTTTAGGGATAAAAAACAGGTTCAACGATGTAAAAAGTCATTATTTGTAAAGTTTTAAGCAAAAGCCCTTCTTTGTTTCGGATTTTAGAAAATTAATTAGGACCACCGCGGGATCTCCCCAGGATCTCTCATCGATTTTTTCGATTGCCTGTTTCAGGTTGAGCTGACTTCGGTAAACGATTCGGAAAATCTCCTTTATTTCCTTTCGATCTTCCGATTCAAAACCACCCCGTTTTATTCCTACTA
Source organism: Verrucomicrobiales bacterium (assembly GCA_029213025.1). Classification (GTDB taxonomy): domain Bacteria; phylum Verrucomicrobiota; class Verrucomicrobiia; order Verrucomicrobiales; family DEV007; genus Arctic95D-9. The sequence continues at coordinate 5,635 of JARGOZ010000127.1, read as the reverse complement.
CGTTCAATCCGGCAATTTCATTATCGGTTCCCGCCAACATTGTGTAAGGCGGGATATCATGGCTGGTGCCGGCGAGACCCTGAGCCATGACGTAGTCGCCGATTCTGATAAACTGGTGATAGACGGATCCACCACCGAGAAAGCAGTGGTTGCCCATTTTGACATGACCACCAAGGAGCACATTATTGGCAAGAATATTATGGTTGCCGACCTGGCAGTCGTGACCGAGGTGGGCACCGTTCATCAAATAGTTGTCGTCGCCAAGCACAGTTTCCCCGCCTTCTTCAATACTTCTGTGGAGGGTGACGTATTCTCTGATTATGTTCCGGTCGCCGAGCCTCGCCCAGGACGGGGTTTCGGAATTAAAACCGACATAGTGAGGATCGGCACCGACCAGTGCGCCCGAGCCGATGGCGCAATCCGCCCCGACAATTGATTGAGAGCGAATCTGCGCCTGGGCCATGATTTCGCTGCGATCTCCGATACAGACCCCTTCTTCGATAATGGCAAAAGGTCCGATTTTTACATTTTCCCCAAGTTGGGCTGTCTGCGCTACGATGGCGGTAGGATGGATGTTTGTCATTGATTCCGTGGTTTAGAGCAAACCGCTTTCCCTAAAGCTGTAATAGCCGTCGGGACAGGCAGTTGTCACACAACCTATGATTACATGATCATCAAGTGGTATTCCCACCGTTTCGCATGCTTTGTTCATTCTTCGGGTTGCCTGGATGTCAGCCGAACTGGGACTGGGATCACCGGTGGGGTGGTTGTGCACGAGGATCATGGAGGAAGCGGAATTGGTTATGGCGGGACGTAATATTTCCGGTGGATTAGCGAAACATTCAGATTTGGTTCCGAGAAAAATTTCAGCCGTTCTGATCAGTTCTTTTCGGTGATTCATGAGGACTACCCGCACGGACTCCTGGGTGAGGCTGCGCATCTCCGGACCAAGAAGATCGTATACATCCTGAGGGCTCGAAATTGGAGTCGCTCTGAATGTTTCTCTGGCCAACCGTCTCCCGAACTCGAAAACAGCAAGCAGTTGTGCGGCCTTTGCGGGGCCGATGCCTTTGATTTGTTGAAGATCTTCGGACTCAGCCCGCGATAAGTCTTTCAGAGATCCGAAATGATGAATTAATTCGCGTGCCAGATCGATTGAGCTGACTCCTTCGCGACCGGTGGAAAAGAAGATCGCGAGAATTTCGGAATCAGTCAACGCTTGAGCCCCGAATTGACCGAGTTTTTCACGAGGTCGCTCTTCATCGGGAATATCTTTTATGAGACGGGATGACACAACTCGATCATTGAACGAGATTCAGCTGGAAGGCAATCTCAATTCAACCTTTCTTATTTTCCAGACATGTCGATACCTACAATAGCTGCGATTTCCACTGCTCCCGGTCAGGGTGCAGTTGCCATGATTCGAATTAGCGGAACCGGCGCGCTGGATATTTCAAAGAAACTGTTCAGTCCGTTTCCAGGCGATTTGAAACCGAGGTATCAATATTTCGGCCAATGCAGAGATGTCGATGGAAAGTCTATTGATGAGGTTTTGCTGACTTGGTTCCAAGCACCTGCCAGTTTTACCGGGGAGGATATTGTCGAGATTGCCTGCCATGGTGGAATGGTGGTGACCGGATGTCTGCTCGAACGAATTTTTGCTCTCGGCGCGACGCCTGCCGAACCGGGCGAATTCACCCAGAGGGCATTCTTGAACGGTAAAATCGACCTAACGCAGGCCGAAGCGATCATGGATCTGATTTCCGCGCAAACTGATTTGGCGGTTAAGGCGGCGGGCGAACAACTGGCTGGCCGCCTGGGAGAGGAAATGGAATTCCTGCGGGGGCAATTGATTGAAATTACCGCACATGTCGAAGCTTATATTGACTTTCCCGATGAAGATATCGACCCGGAGTCTCGCGATCTCATCACCACGAGGATCTCAAAAGTGGTTGATCGTATCGATCAATTGCTGGCAACAGCTGATCGGGGCCGAATCATCAGGGAAGGCGTAAAGACGGTGTTGTGTGGAGCTCCGAACGCCGGGAAATCGAGTTTGCTCAATCTTTTGGTCGGCTACAACCGGGCTATCGTGAGCAGTCAGCCTGGAACGACCCGGGATACAATTGAAGAAGTAATCAATCTGGACGGAATTCCTCTCCGGATCATCGATACCGCCGGAATCCGACATAGCGAAGACGATATCGAAAGGCAGGGTATCGAGCGGAGTCGTGAACAGATGCAACAGGCTGAGCTGGTTTTGCTGCTCATCGATTCCACCGAAACTGAGGCGGAAATTGCAGCGATAGAAATACCTGCCGCCGGAAAAGTGGTTCGAATTTTGAATAAAACCGATCTTCCTGTTCACCGTGACTGGGCGGAGCGCGAGGATCTGGTTCGAGTTTCCTGTTTGAGCGGTGATGGAATCGGCGATTTGAGGAATGCAATCACCCGCTTACTTACCGGTTCTGATGAGGGGTTTGCTCAGGGGGATCTGGTAGCGGTAAATTCACGGCACCAACACTTCCTTAAGATGGCGAGAGAGAATATGATTGAAGCCGGTAACAGGCTTGGAGAAAATGAGTCACCCGAATTTGTGTCGTTTGAGATTCGCGAAGCTCTCGAATCCATTGGTGCGGTTGTGGGGAAAACGGATGTCGAAGAGATTCTGGGATCAATTTTCAGCACTTTCTGCATCGGAAAGTAGTCGGTTTAGATCTTTGAGAATTTCTTTGCCTGTCTGAAAATTGCAGGATTCGCAGTATTCGGTCAACGAACTGAACTTTTTCAGGGTCAGTGCTCTCGTTGCCAGCCTTTTGAGTTGATGGGTTTCTGTAGCTGTGAAGTGAAAGGTTTTGATTATTTCTTCCCAGCCGTCAGGAGGGGCAAAACGCTGGTATTCTTCCCGGATGATTTGCTCCATGTTTGGCAACCACTCAAGGATTTCGGGAACAGCTTCCGACACGATTTGTTTCACTGCAGGAGACCGAAGATCGGACAGATTTGTGGTTTGGTTATCTGAGATGACCTTAAAGCTTTGAACCAGTTCAGAAGTGGAAAATCTGAGAGCGGTGGGGAAATATCCGGCCGCTTCCATATCGATATACTGCCCGGTTTCGGGGTATTGGTCCGTAGGTTTGTCTACCGTGAGCAGTTCGATTGATAGAAACTTATCCTTTTTTGCGGGCCAGACCGATGCCGGGTACCATGACCGGCCCGTCGCTCCGTCCGAAATTCTTCCGGCTCTGACGATGCTTCCCACCTGGGCTGTTTGATGACCGGCGATGCCGAAGTTTAGCCAGGCGTTCCAGCTTTGTGATTCCCGGCCCAACCAGGACGTCGCTGCTGCTGCATTTACTTTTCCGATTCCTGAGATCACGAGTCGGTGGCTATGCCCGGAACTTTCGAAACGGGGAAAACCACCGGAAGAGCTGACCTGTTTGAGGTTCAGAGCTTCGATCAAAGGCTGTGCCTCAGGTTTCAAGGCAACAACCCAGTTGAAAACCGGGCGGATCATTTCATCAATCCAATGATGAGTCCGGTTGCTGCTGCCGAGGTGGGGGGCAGATAAGAGAGGAGAAAGTCTTTGGCATAGTCAAGGTTGTTCAGCATCCAGTCTTTCGCCGGGGCAATCATGCTGCCTGGATCGTGGTTAGTGAAAATGGCGATTACATTTTCCTGGCCGACAACCAAAACTGCAACAAGGATTAACGCGCTCAGGGCGACTGTGCCTCTCACTAAGCTTCGGAAAAGGCTGCCGGTCACAAGGGCGAAAATAAAAACCACGCAGAGTTGTGTAACCGGGCTGCTGATAAGACCTGCGACAGGCAGTGTCTTTTTTCTTTTAGGGAGGGCCACCGGATCTCCTAACTCATCGTGTCTCACATCCATTAGACTGGCTGCAGGGGAGATCAGCGGGTGATGTCTGTTTTCGGTTATCAAATCGTTGGTTTCCCACAAAATACCACCCAGGCCGGCCAGCAAAGCGATGAAAAGTAATCTTCGCTTCCACTCCGCAATACATTCTAAAGATGCCAAGACAGCCTGCACAACTCAAATTTAAGCTGTGTTTACTATCTACGCCAGTTAAAGATTTTATACAGCCTGGGGTTCTTCGACCTCTTCGATTGTGCCTTTTTCTTTCAGGCCGTCGATTATCGCATTGATCCGGTCTTCTCTTCTCCGGGCGAGAAAAGTGGCTTCCAAATTGGGAATCTCTTCCATAGGAACCGGTTTGGGTTCATTGCGCGCGGTGACATGGAAAAGATGAAATCCAAAAGGAGTGGCAAGAATTGGACTGATTTCGCCTGGTTGCATGGAAAATACGATGGCATCGATTTCCGGCATATTCTGTCCCTGTTGAATGAATCCCATTTTAATCTCGTCGGATTCGAGCCCGGAATGATTTTTTGCCAGTTCCATAAAATCTGCGCCATTGAGCATCTCTTTCCGGGCCAGATATAGTTCGTCGTAGACTTCCTTTGCCGCTTCATGACTGTTCGGCTCTATGAAGAGTTGGCTGACTTCCACTTCCACGCCGGTCATGTAGTTTTCGATATTTTCCTCATAAAAAGCCTTGAGTTCGTCTGCGGTAGGATCGCTTTCCTCACCAATTTGCTCTTCGAGAAAACGATCCACCATGATGCTGCTTTTCACCTTTCTACGAAGCATAAATTCGTCTCCACGATTGAATCCGGTGTTATCATAAAAGGCGTCTTCGCCACCGTGTTCAGAAATGATTGTCTGAAATTTGGCATCCACTTCCGCATCTGATGCTTCGCCGAATTTTTCGATAGAAGCCTGTTCCAGCAAAACCCGGTTGATTACATTTTCCCGGGCGTATTTATGAAACTCTTCATCGCGGTCGCAGCATACTGCTTCACCGGCATTGATGTAATGCTCTTTGATCGATTCGAATTCTTCTTCGATCACATCATCGCTGACGGTTTCTCCGTTGATTATAAATGCCATTTTCTACAATTTCGCAGGATTGGAAGTCTTTCCACCTGATTTTTCACCACGATGGATGGGGCAGGTGGGAAACCAGTCGCTGGCCTCCGAAGAAAAAGAGATCCATACAGCAGGCGAAACCGAAGAGGAACAGGGCGGAACAGAGTACACCAAGTGCGATTTTCATCGGAGAGTCCGGGACATCCCAACGATTTTTGTGGAAGATATCATAAATGATTCCGCAGAATATTCCGCCCAGAAAACCTCCGGCGTGTCCGGCGTTATCAACAAAGAAAAAACCAATCGCACCGAGGATGGAAAGAAGCAGAATGTTTCGAATGGTGAACGAACGAAAATCGTAAGGGAGAGCTTTCCATCTCACCACAACAAGCCAGGCAAGGAAGCCTATCATCCCGACTACGCCTCCGGATGCTCCCACTGAACCGAGATCAGACGAAAAGAGTGTGCTTGCGAATGCGCCGGCGAGAGCGGAAATGACGAAAACGATTATTACTAAAACGGGGGAAGTAAGGCGGTGGATAAATTTACCAATGTAGAAGAATCCGAGTCCGTTCATCGCGATGTGCCAAATAGCGCCATGCATTAATGTTCCGGTCAATAACCGCCACCATTCTCCGCCGGACCGGATTGCCTGAGGTTGAATTTTTCCCGCATTGGTGAAAGC
>JARGOZ010000336.1 GCA_029213025.1 Verrucomicrobiales bacterium | reverse complement strand
CGGGCAACCTACACCCAAAATCCTTTTGGTTCCGGCTCTGCCGGTCTAGGGTACAATTGCGTCAAAACTGAAATACCAATTGAGCGAGGAAATCTTAATAACCATAAAAACAGTAACTGGAATGAAATGTAAAATTCACTATTTGAAAAAATCAGTAAACAAAGTGAAAATTTAAGGTTGCTTAATATTACCTCTTTACATAATATGATTCTCAGAAAGGGGAAATTTTGAGAATTTTACGAATGGAAATCCACCAGTCGCCGCCATCTATGGGGAGCGATGAAAATAGCGAGGCAAACGAACTTGTCCTTGAGAATACCGATCATGAAAATGCCCGGCTCTCGTTATCCGATGTCGAGGTCGTTGAGGAGGGCGAATTTGACGAACCGGTTGAGTTAGTCGGAGTCGCACCTGCCGAATCTGATTCCGATCCGGAAACGGAAGCGGAGGAGGCTACTCAGGCTGTAACGGCTCTTGAGCAGTTTCTCAGGGTCGCTGAACAGGAGGAGGAACCGTTAGGGGAAGATGACCCCGCCTGGAAGCTGACTCAGGATATGAAGAGTGACGAAGCCTTGGAGCAGTTGACTGCTGAATTGGCAAGCGACCCCGAAAATGAGGAGCTGCGCCTGAAAGTGGCAATTGCTCACCAGCGTGCCGGAAATTTTGAAATGTCTAAGCAGGTTCTAACCGAGTTGGTGAAAGAGTTTCCTGCCAATCTGGTTGCGCGGAGGTACTTAGCGATTTCTCTCATGCATCTCGGTGAGTGGGATGAAGGATTGTTGGAGTTTGAAACTTCCCGTGGACCGCTGACTCCTCTTCAAGCTGAGTTTTGCGAAGATATTTCCAGGCTCTGGACAGGGCAGGATCTCAAAGGTAAGCACATCGTCGTCGTCAGCAACGGCAGGCAAAGTGACCAGATCCAGTTTTCCCGCTACATCAACGAATTCAGAAAGCTGCTTCCCCGCAAAGTGGGATTCGTATCCGATCCGGAAATGGTGGAGTTGATGAGATCTCTTCGCGAAATCAATCGTGTGGATTCGCAACTTTTTGAGCCGTTTGATTATTTCATTCCGGTGGAAAGTCTGCCTTTGAGGCTGAATGCCTCACCTGACTCCATTCCCACTGCGCCATACCTGCATTGCAGTCCGCGCAGAGTGGAAGCGAGGAAATCCCAGTTCAAACTGGCCAAGCCACTGCTGGGGATTTGCTGGAGAGATCATCAGCCGGAAGGTCCGGACGAAGATGCTGTAGATTACCGTAGCCAGGCGAATTCAATCGATCTGGAGCCTTTGGAATGGCACCTGCGGGAGTTGGCTATTGATTACGACCTGATTTCGTTTCAGCAGAACTTGCGTCTCGATGAGAGAAAAGTGCTTAACAGCTGCGGTTGCCGGGTTCTTGAAGAGGATGCATTTAATAATTTTGAAGACATCGCCGAGTTGCTTTGTTGTCTCGACAGTCTGATCACGGTCGAATCACCGATCGCTCACCTTGCGGGAGCGATGGGGCTCGAAGGACACGTTCTTCTTCCGTTTGTTTCCGACTGGAAGTGGGGCATTGAAGATGGAGTTTCTCAGTGGTATCCGAGCCTGAAGATTCACCAAAAGCAGTCCGAGGATTGCTGGCGCGACTGCTTCAGTGCTGTGATCGACGAAGTAAGAGTTTCCTCTTCACTGTCGGCTGAGAATCGGAAAGCTTCCTGATTTTACTGAACATTTGCAGGGCCAAGTGGGGCGGAGTCCCACTTGGCTTTGCCTTGTTTGGATGCGGCGATTGCAGTGTTCGTTGCTTTATCATCGGCAATAAATTTTATCTTAGCTACCTCGAGGGCGCTTTTGATGTTCTCCGGCAGCGTGACCCCGGCTTTGGCGAGTGCCGGTGGATTCTGGATATACAAAGCGTGAATGCCGAGGGCCAGGTAGAGATCGCCCACATTCCGGGGGTTGAATGTTTTAGGATCCGTCTTCATTTCTTCGGGGACGGCAGAATCGCCGCCGGCGGGATCGGCGAGCAGTCCGGAAATTTTATCTTTTACCAGAAACGAGGCTTTATCCACCAGGCTGTTGAGTTGGCTGGGTGAGCTGGCAAGAGCTGCCGCCATATTGGTGGTGAGAGAATCGGTGGATTCGGCTTTTTGTTTTACGATCACCATAAATTGCGTGAACTCCTCCGGTGTGAGTGCCTCGACGCCCTCTCTTTTTGCGAACATTGGCATCCCGACCGGACCGGACATTTCGAGATCACCGTGAAGCAAAGTCATGGTTGATCGAATCAGGGACATTCTCTGCCCGGCCCACTTTGCGGTCTGCTCAGAGTGGCCCTGTTTGTAGAGAGTGTCTGCGCCCTGGGCGACGGAGAGGTCGGTATTCAGCGCCATCGTGTAGACATCGCCGAAAATGTCCGAGTAATATTCGGCGATCTCGTTGAGGTCTTTTTTGTAGAATGCATTCAGCGTGGTGGAGGCTACTTTGCAGATCCCGGCGATTTTGATGCCGCTCTTTGAAACCGACTGCATTTTGGGGATCGAACCTTTGTATTCCCCGTCCTCTTTGTAGATGACCCGGTCGACGAGTCTTTGCAGGCCGTGGCCGTCATATTCTCCGGCGGGGAGAGTGGAAATTGTAACTGAAAATGCGGCGATGATCAGACATTTAGCTGGAAGATTGCGTAGATTTCTCATGGATTATCTCCCAAAAAACGCTCGAAGACCGCCGGGCCATAGTATTGATTGCGGCGATTAATTGTCTCCAAAAAAACACTTGGAAATCCCTTGAAAGGATTCAAGAGTGAAGGCGTCCCAAATACAGGGCTGTCTGTCCTCGCGGGCAGATTCAGGAAAAACCATGTTTCATGGCGAACTATCTAAAAATAAAACTAAACGTTAAAAATC
>JARGOZ010000126.1 GCA_029213025.1 Verrucomicrobiales bacterium | reverse complement strand
AACCGATTAATAGTAAGTGGAAATGTCATTTCTGACAAAACTAAGCTTTCCTACTTTTAAACCTCACAATATTATTAATGCAAGTAAAATATTCCAACTAATCATCATAAGGTAAGCGTATTAGCGTTAAAAATTATCTTTTCCCGGCAAATTCCCAGGAATATTTCCAGATCCCAGGCCGGTAAAACCAACGCCCCGCGGAGCCTCTGCCGTTGCCGTTGTCCTGCCTGCCTTTTCAAATGAACACAGTTCGAGTTTTTTTCCTCCCTGACCCGATGACGCTTCCTTTTCCGGGTCGACAGGTAGCCATCCCCGTCTTAATTGCAGCCAATGAAACTGAGCCTCGTCACAGTCATTCTGTTGCTGTTTCCCTCCTCTCTGGAGGCGGAGAAACCGGCCCCTTCGTTTGATGAATCGGTGGCTCCTTTTCTTCAGGAATACTGTCTCCACTGCCACAATGAAAAGAAGCAGAAAGGCGATTTCCGGATTGATACTTTGTCCCGCGATTTTCTGGCGGGAACCGATGCCGAACTCTGGATTGAAATGATGGACCGGATCAACTCCGGGGAAATGCCGCCGGAAGAGGAAACTCAACCTTTTGGAGACGAAATCGAAAAAGTGGTCGGCTGGCTGGGGGAGCGAATCAAAGAAGCCGAACGTTTCCGAATGGCACAAAGAGCGCCGGTAACCATCTATCGCCTGAGTAGAGAGGAATATGCCAATTCAGTATATGATCTCCTTGGTGTAAAATACGATCCGGCAGCTCCCGGCGAAATGAGTGAAGATCCCGGATGGCACGGATTTACCAGAATCGGCTCCGAGCTTTCGCTCTCCTCTTCCCACGTGGAAAAGTATATCAAAGCCGCAAAGACGATACTCGACGTCGCCTACCCGGATAAACAGGCGGTAACAAAAATCTATCGAAAAGATGCCCTGGATATCGACTGGCCGAACACAAAGAAACGAAGCCTTCTCCGCGAACAGGGCATTGAGAACAAAGTCCGCACACTCATGTGGCCGGGTCACAAATTGAGCAACGCAGGACCGCATCACGCCACGATTCCACCCGGCATCTACAAAGTGCGAATGCAGCTCAGCGGATTACAACCGCCCGGAGGTCGACCTCCGCATGTCACGATCTATTCAAAAGAAATGGATCAAATGATTTTCGAGCAGGATGTGATCGCCCCGGAGAAACAACCTGTTGTGCTTGAGTTTGAAACCTGGCTGTCCGGCCCGGGACGAATGACTGTTAATAACGATGTTCCCGGCCCGTCCAATTCCCCGCGCTCCGGCAGGCCCACGGGGGAGTTTGTGTTCACTACTTTGGACAATCCGCTTTCCCGGGCGCCGTGGCAGAGAAAAATGACTGACGACGAGGGCAATCCAATCTACCCGTTTCTCATCTTTGATTGGATTGAGTGGGAGGGTCCTATAAACAGCGAGGAAACGATACAAAAACGACAGCGCTTCTTTCCGGAGGAAACTACCGATTTGTCGGTGATTACCAACCACCTGACCCGCTTCAGCGAAAAAGCCTGGCGACGCCCCGTCTCTCCCGAAGAAGTGGCACGCTATATTGGTATTTTTGAAAACGCTGTCGCGCTTGGTGAACCGTTCCGCAGAGCCTACAAAACGGCGATGCTGGGGATCCTTGCTTCAAAGAATTTTTACTACATTGCGGAAGGCAGCGTGACGGAAAAGCGGGATACGGTAACGGATTCTGAGCTGGCCTCCCGCCTTTCCTATTTTCTCTGGAGTTCCATTCCCGACGAACGACTCGTATCCCTGGCAAAGCAGGAAAGACTACACGTACCCGACGTACTCAAAGCGGAAGTTCAACGCATGATGAGTGACCCGAAAATAGACAGATTCACATCCTCTTTCCCCCATCAGTGGTTCCAGCTCGATAAAGTAGGCACATTTCCGCCGGACGAAAAACTCTATCCGGACTACGACAAATGGCTGGAGAAAAGCATGGTTATCGAAACTACAGAATTCTATAAAGAAGTATTCAAAAACAACCAATCACTCAGAGAATTTCTCGACTCCGACTGGACTATTCTCAATCCCCGCCTTGCCTTGCATTACGGCTTACCACCCCTGCCGAAATCCGGTTTTCAGAGAGTATCGCTATCTCCCGACAGCAACCGCGGCGGCGTTCTCACACACGGCTCAGCTTTGTCGCTCAGTTCCGACGGCACCCGGCACCGGCCGGTTCATCGCGGGGTTTGGGTTTCCGAAGCGATCTTCGGGAAAGTCCCCAACCCTCCACCAGCCAACGTGGACGCCATCGAACCCAATCCGGTGGATAAACCGAAAGCCACAATCCGCGAAAAACTCGCAGCACACACCGCCAACGCAACCTGTTCCTCCTGCCATAAAACGATCGATCCTCTCGGTCTCGCCCTTGATAACTACGACGCTGTGGGCCGTTGGCGAACCGAAGAAATCGTGCACAAAGGAACCGGATCAAACCCGCCGGTCGATGCCTCAGGCGCATTGCCTGACGGCCGAACCTTTTCCGGTCCCGCCGAATTCAAAAAGCTGCTCTGCGAAGACATTGATCATTTTAGCGAAGCCTTCGTCGAGAAACTCGCCACCTACGCCCTGCGTCGGGCCATGACTGTAACAGACCGGGATGCGATAGAGGAAATAGCCGCAAAAAACCGGGACAAACATTACCCGCTCCGGGATATCGTTGAAACCTTTGTGCTCTCCGACTTGTTTCAGACGAGGTAAGATATACCAAACAACCCCGCATTCATAACTACATAACCCGCCCGTCACTCAAACATTATGAACATCCGAAGACAAAAATGGCTCCTCAGTCGCAGACACCTCCTTCGCGGGATGGGTGCCACGATCGCTTTACCTATGCTTGACGCGATGCGGCCAATGAAGGCTTTTGCAGAGGCGATGATCGCCACTCCAAAGCGCAGTATCTTTATCTATCTTCCAAACGGGGTAAATACTCTCGACTACCAAATCCTACAGTCCGGAAAAGAGTACCAGTTCAGTAAATGCCTCAAGCCCCTTGAAGCCTGCCGCGATGTCATTACTCCGGTCAGCGGACTGCACCACCCGAACGCGATTGGACATCATCATGGATGTCAGCAGGTCTGGCTTACCGGAGCGAAACTGGGGCCGAGTGCTAAATTGAGCATTTCCATCGATCAATTAATCGCCGAAAAGACAGCGCCTTTGACACGCTTTTCCTCTCTGCAACTTTCCAACACTGGCCGGACACTTTCCTACAATGCAGATGGAATTGCCCTGCCCGCGGAAAGAAAGCCGGGAGAAGTGTTTTCCCGGCTTTTCGTGGATCCGGAAGGAGGCATCGAAAAAGAAAGACGGGCCCTGAAACTGACCGGCAGCGTTCTCGATGCCGTCCTGGATGAAGCCAAAACTCTCAAGAAGGCAATCGGCAGCGAAGACCGGACCCGCCTCGATCAATATCTCACTTCGGTGCGCGAAGTAGAGATTCGAACCGAACGAGCCGATAAGTGGCTTGATATACCGCGGCCGGAAATCGACCCTGCTAAATCGCGAAAAGTGAACCGGGACGTCTCACAGCAGAATGTAGGTGAATACTTTCGCACCATGTACGACCTGATGGTTCTCGCTTTCGAAACGGATATGACCAGGGTGGCCACTTTCAGCAGTGGCGATGAAGGCAAAGGCCTCGCCATTCCGGAAATTCAAATCAACCAAACCCGCCACGCTCTGTCCCATCACAATGGTGATCCGGAACAGCTGCGCCGACTTACGGAAAGTGATGCTTTTAATTTTCAGCAACTCGCCTACCTCATCAAACGCCTTCAAAACACCGAAGACGAACACGGCAAACTGCTTGATACCACCATGGTTCTCTACGGAAGCGGAATGGCCTACGGACACAGCCATGGCAACGCCAATATCCCTACAATTCTGGCCGGAGGTTCAGCCCTGGGAATCAATCACGGACAGCATATCGATTTCAATGAAGGTCACTTCGACGGCTACGATATCAGCGACGCTAAAAAGCACTACGGTATCTGCTCCCGGCCGGTAAACAGCGAGGCTCACTTCAGCAATCTGTTGCTGACTATGGCTCAAAAAATGGGCGTGGAAACAGATCGCTTTGCCGACAGCAACAACACCATTTCACAAATTCTCTCGTAAGGTTCCGGCCATGATTCGAGTTTGGTTACCGGCCGTTCTGGCCCTGTTTTATGTAGTAGTAAAAGGCGTGGAAGCGACTGAGGTTCCCATCGCTAAACCGGATAAATTCCCGCCCCCGGCTGCGGCGCACTATTTGGCCGGGGAGTTGACTTTTGTCGACCACATCAACCGGATTCTCTATCTGCGGCCGGATCGAACCAACCGCGAACCCAAAGCTTTTCAGGATCTTCCATTGAAGGTCACTATGCTACCCTACGGCTCAGTCCGCTACCACGGAGCATCCGCGCAGCTGCATGACATCCCTCTCGGCACCCATCTGCACGGGCTCTTTTATCCCGGCCCCGAAGGTGCCTACGAAATGAAGGCACCCGGCTATCCGGACCGGCCGGACCGATCATTTGATTCGCCATTCAGTCAATGCCTCCAACTCGAGGACGATTTTTCCTACTACCAAACCAATGGTGGAAAATGGATCGTGGAATCCGTCGATACCGAAAAGAAAACGATCACGGCAAAACAGAAGAATTCCGAAACCGGCCTGACTTTTGAATGTACCGAAGCCACCCGGGTGTGGAGCAAAGACGATGCTTTCGGTGGTTTCACCCAAATCAAACCCGGGCAGGAAATCCTTTTTAATGTAACTATAGCAACCCGGTTCTGCCCGGGCCGTCTTACCGAAGTATGGATTGATCCGCAAAGTATAGAATTGGCTACCGCAACGCAGAAACAAATCAATGCGGCCTGGCATCGGGAACGCGGTATTCCCGGCATGATCAAAAGCATCGAACATGCCACGGCGGGAAAAGGAACGGTCACTGCAGTTGTCTACGCCGGGACGGACCCGGATCTCATCGCGCAGTTTACACAAAACGGCGGCATTCACGCAGCTCCGGCGGAGCCGTCGCTTCGGATTTACGGAATCAACGCCGCTCCCGGCCGGATCGATCACATCTCACAAATTGACAATCCTCCGCCGGGTCACAGTGGCACAGAATTCACTTTTACCGTCAATGAACTACTGGAAGGGATTCGCTCGGGACGAACAGTCTGGCTTGCTCCCGGCGGCCGAACTTTACCTACCAAACCGCGGGAAGAACTGCTCCATCATGCTGATATTTGGCCGAAGCCGTATGAAGAAATTGCTATAGAAACAACCCCGGTGGACCCCCCGGATAAAGGCCTGTCAAAAGCACTGCCTGATTCTTTTCCCACAGGAAAGCCGGTATACCTGTCCGGGGAGTTAACCGGTATCGATCACGTAAACCGCAGAGGCATCCTGCGACTGGATCGCTCGGACAATCACAATAAATATTACTGGGATCTGCCGAACCATTTCCAGCTTCTCCCGTATGGAAGTATTTACTATCACGGCTCCCCGGCTGCGCTTCGCGATATCCCGGTCGGCACGCATTTGCATGGATGGTTTTACCTTGGCAAAAAAGGGCAGTTCTCCGTCCCGCTTCTGGAAACCAACTACAGCCAAATCGTAAGTAATCAGCCGAACGAATATTCACCCGACTCGATGTGGTGTGCCGCATTCCGGTTGGAGGACGATTTTACTTTCTACCACAACCGCAACTCCCGCTGGCAGGTTACCGCGATCGACCTGAAAGCCCAAAAGCTGACAATGAAGCGACTCAACAGGGTACAGTCCGGGACCGTACAGGGTACAGTCGCCGATTCAACAGGGTACAATGAGGCTTCAGGCCTCTCCGGAACGCAGAAATTTGACCTCTCTTCCGGCACCCGGGTGTGGAAAAACCGCAACATCAGCCGGCTCGATGAGATTACAGTCGACGATACTGCGCTGATCAATTTTACCTGGGCGACGCTCTACGGTCCCGGTGTTCTTCTCGATATATGGCTCGACGATGAAACAATTAACGCGGCAGAGGAACTACAGAACCGGCGCCATTTTCAATACCTGACCGATCGCGGTGTTCCCGCCCTCATTACATCTACAGAAAACAGGGGTAACGGAAAAGGATTTGTCTATGCCACTTTGTATAGCAGCCCGGCAAAAGAAGCACTCAATTCCTTTCAGGAGAATACCTCCGCTCTCGTGGCTCCGGCGGATCATACCCTGCGCACTTACGAACATGTCAACGACAACAAACCGGGGCGTTTCATTGAAATCACCCGGCAGGAGAATGCGCCGCCGGGAAGTAGCGGCATTTCGTTGAAAATGGAGTTCGGGGAAATGCTCGAAGGATTCCGCCCGGGGCGATCAATTCGAATTTTCATGAGGCATTCGCCGCGCCGCCCCGTCCCGCGCGAGGAGCGACTCTGGCCTCTCGATGTTCGCCCGCCGGTGCATACCGGACCGGGCGACTAAGTATACCTACTCCGGCAGTTTTGGAGAATTCTCCGGGCGGTTGTGAGTGAGAATTTTGTAGCTGACAGTTCTCGTCAAATTAGAGGGCGATCCATCCAGAAACGGCAGCGGGTTAACTGGTTTGCCATCAATTTCCGCCCAGCCACAGGTCATCGTATCGATCGGACCGGCAGCCGCTTCGGGTGTTAATTCGAAACTGCGCCCTTCCCAAAGCCAAACGCGATACGGACTGAGAGAACTCCACCGGTAGGGATTCGATTCGTCGGCATTGTCCGCCGCTACAATATCGGTAGGCACCCACCCCGCTCCGGGCACGAAGTATTCCACCCAGCAGCGGTAGCCCGGGTTGTATTCGCTACCTTCTTTGCCGTCGAGCAAACGATAGCCATACTGCATGCGCGACGGAACCTGCCGGGCCCGGGCCATAGAGATAAACAGGGAATGCAGATCGGTGCAACATCCTCCGCCGTTGTTCATACAATCCTCCGCTGAACCGATTCCGCAATGCGGTTTGGTTGGATCTTTGGAATAGTGATCCGCCACTTCCGATACTTTCTTCAGTAGCAACATGGACTGCTTAGCGAGATCTCTTTCCTCTCCGCAGGCTTCGTTGGCGAGTTGGGTCGCATTATGATCCGCCCCCATCAGCGGAACCTTGGTATCAAGTGTTTTTCCAAAAGCCTGCGGCTGAAAAGATGCTCCGCTCAGTGTATTTTCGAGGGGAAAGTGAACCCCGACTCTTTCCACCACGCAGGAGATTTGGACCCTGGTCTCTCCCGGTGCCGGATTCTTGACTTCCGCATAGACGAAGTCCCCCGCCCCGTTGGCCTGGGGAACGATCTTCCATTCTCCCGGAGCGGATTCCACTTTCAGGTTCAGAACCCGTTGCCAGTTTCGATCAGTCGGAACCGGCACCCACATTCGCAGTTCCTTTGTCCCCTCGGGGATCTCTTTGAGATAGACCGTCTGAGTCAGAGCAACAGTCCGGTCCTCCTTAAAATCCGGAAGGATGACGGACGGGTCGGCATGGGAGCGCAAAGCTCCCGCTGAGATTAGTGACGCAATGAGAAGCGTCTTGATTTGTGTATTCATGTTTCCAGTAGCAGCTGTTTCATTATCAAAGAAAAATGATTTTTCGTAAATGCAAGTCCATAAGGCAATGGTTTTTAGCGATTTTCACAAATCTTTCAGCGGCGGGGCTTCAAATCCCCTTCACTTAGCCAGGGCTAAATGATGAGGAAATATGTCGGTGATCCGGCCCTGGTCAGGAAGTGTCAGCTGATTCTTCGCGATGAAACCGGCCCCTGATTCCGGTGCAAGGAAACCGGATCACGGTGAATCCGAAAGCGACGAAATTGTCGTAGGCTTAGTTGAAAAGAAGAGTTTTAAGTTGAGAACCGTCTCAATAAGATCATCATATATACATGAGTAATACTACCGAAATCGTTTCACATTCCGCCGTCAATGAAATCGCCGAAGGCCTCAACCAACTGGTTGCCGAATCCTACGGCTTACTCGCCCAGCTGCACCTCGCCCACTGGAACGTGGAAGGACCCGAGTTTTTCCCTCTCCACACCGCTTTTCAGGCGCAATACGAAGAACTTTTCGTGGCGATTGACGATATCGCGGAAAGAGTCCGGGCTCTCGGTTGCTATTCCAGCGGCGGTTTGAAGAAGCTGGCTGAAATGAGCACGATCGAGGAAGGTCCCTCCGGTCAGGCCTGTCCGGCAAAAGACTTTGTCGCCTCTCTGGTTGTTGCCCACGAAAAGGTGGTGGAACTCGCGTACAACACCCGCAAGCTCGCAGCGGACAGCGGGGACGCTGAGACCGAAGATCTTCTTATCGGCCGGATCGCCACTCACCAGAAAGCTCTCTGGATGCTGAAGAGCCATCTCAAATAGACTGCGGAATCTTCCTGTTCCCTTTTTTGGCTGTCCCTGAAGACAGCGGCGAAAAAACGCTTCCTCAAAAGTAGGTGTTTTTTTACGGGTTTCTCTAAAAATATTAATTGCAATTGAGATCCAGTCGCAATAGTTTGGGCCACCCTATTGAAACACACTCTGAACTATGTTCCCTGTTTACACTGCTCAACCTGCTGACAAATCGTTCACCAATTACCGGTTCCGGGACTGGGTGGACCGCGAACTGGTTCAGCACTCCCGCTGTGGCAAACTGGTTTCGGACGAAGATCTCGATAACCTCCTCGAACTGAGGGACCTGATTTGCCAGCACACGGAAATGGATCCGGCGAACGTAATTCGAACCTGGTTTCGCCTTCGCAAGCGTTTGCAGCGGAATTTTTACCTGCTGTGCTACCGGTTACGAAACTGGATCGCCGTTCACTACGAGCTGAATCTCAGCGACCCTCTCGAGCGCACCGGGCCACTCACAACTCCGCTGGATCTCTCGCACAAAAACTTTCACAGCCTTCTTACTGCAGCCAGACAGAGCTATTTCGAGCATTCGGAAGTGCTGGTTCCGTGGAATGATATCCGGATCTCAGTGGTAGCGAAAAGCTGAAAAGGACGACGGCTTCTTTTGCCGGACCCGTAGCGCATACAGTCGCTTAATTCTGCAATTCAACGCTAAACGAATCCTTTGCTCTTTTATTGATACTGCATCCCATTACCTTTTACGAAGGGAAGTTGATTTTATTTGGTTCCATAAATGCCAGCCCGACCTGGGTGCTGGACGGTAAAGATGAAGTTGAATCGATCCGGTTGGAATCGGGCCAGTTGATTTGTGTTCTCGTAAAGGACGGTTCCCTCGAAATCTGCACCGAAGAGGAAGCCCAAATCCGGCATGAGGGGGAAGGAGTTCTCTTGTTTCAGATTCGGGATCGCGGATCGGTGGAAATCAAATCCCCGCTCCCGGGAGAAACCGCTGATTTACTGATCCTCGGTTTCCGTAAATCCTCTACCGGCGATTTGCCGGCTCCGCCGGGACTGGACTTTTCGTTACCTGCGGTTGAACAGATGAAGCGGATTCCGATGCCCCGGCTGATCCGAAACCGTGTACTTCCTGAGTTGCGCAAACCTCCTGTATCGGGAAACGCGCTACACTACTGGTTCGAAAGCCGGGTTCTTGAAGTCGTCTCGCTTTGCTTTTTCGATCAGGGAACGGTGGATGAATCCTGCTTCGGATCACAGGAACAGCGAATTGAAGAGGTGCGGGTTCTTCGAACCAAAAAGTTTATCAGCGAAAATCTCGATCAAAAATTTGATCTCAAAACTGCGGCGGAATACGCCGGCTGCAGCCCCCACTATCTCAGTCGTACTTTCTCCCACTGTGAAGGTATCACGATTACCCAGTACCTGAGAAGCGCCCGAATTCAGAAAGCGGCCGACCTGCTGGAAAGCGGGCGCTACAATGTCAGTGAAGCAGCACTCGCTGTCGGCTATCAAAGCCAGAGCCACTTCACCAAAGCATTCCTCAGGGAAAAGGGAATTCTTCCCTCGCACTACACCGCATCGCCATAACCGCCGGGTCAACCGGGTAGGGTAATCTATCTCTCGACTGGTGACGGGAAGGGTGGTTCATTGGCAAAAAGAATTTGATGGATGCCAACTGCGTAACCTGCCGACGCACTTTTGATAAAGAGTTGTCCAACGACAGCAAGCGCTGCCCGCTGTGCCTGCTCGCCGACGGCTTTTTGGGCGATTGTAAGGAATTTTTTTCTGGTCCGGTCAGAACTCAACCGTTCACTGTGTCAGAATTAAACGGGCTGTTTCCCGATCTGGAAGTCATCGAAAAAATAGGCTCCGGAGGCATGGGCGAGGTCTATCTCGCTATCCAGAAAACTCTCAACCGGAAGGTGGCCCTGAAAATTTTGCGACCTGAGTTCTCGTCGGACCTGGAAGTTTGTGAACGCTTTGACAGGGAAGCGAGAGTGATGGCCAGTTTAAGTCACCCCAATATCGTAACCATATACGAATTCGGACATCGGGATGGCTTTCAATTCCTGATCATTGAATATGTAGAAGGCAAAAGTCTGGCGGAACATTTACGCGATGGACCTTTAGATCTCGACATGGGGTTGTCGCTAATCCGGCAGATCTCCCTGGCAGTCGGATATGCCCACAGCAAGGGTGTCCTCCACCGCGACATCAAACCGGGAAACGTGCTGGTCTCCACGGATCACGTTGCCAAAATCGCCGATTTCGGACTCGCCAAAATTCTCCGGGACGACTTCGACATCTCACTAACGGTTAAAAATGCAGGTATGGGAACTCCCCGCTACATGGCTCCCGAACAATCCAGCTCAGCGAAAGAAAGTGACGAAAAAGCGGATATTTTTTCCATGGCGGTGGTATTTCACGAAATGATGACCGGTCATCTGCCGATAGGTAAAACCATAAATATCTCAAAAAGATTACCCGGACTGAGAAAGTTTGACCGGCTAATCAAAAAATCGCTCGACCCTGATCCCCAAGCCAGACCGGAAAGTGCCCTGGAGTTCGAATCCTCTATATCCTCGCCGAAGCTCACCAATAGCTCAACGCAATCTAAAGGCTTCTATGTGGTGCCGGCGTTGGTAGTGATTGGTATCCTTATCGCTCTATCTTTGTTTTTATACCAACAGCCCACCCCGACACCCGCTTTGCACCACCCGGCAGAAAGCTTTTCTCACCCCGTTCCCTTAAAACCGGAACTCCCGGCCGGTCATCTTTGGAACTGGAAAGGAACTAATCAGGTAGCAAAAAAATGGTCGCCCAATACAGCGATTTCGAAGAGGTGGAAATCAGCCCGTATTTTCCCGGTTCTTTTTTTGGACGCAGAACTAATGGAGAATTCCACAATCGAACCCCTTTCCCAGCCTTATTGCCTACCCGAATGTTGACCGCCTCACTCGGACTGAGCCTGGATAACAAAGTATTTCATCGCCAGGCAACAAATAAACCACTGACCTTCCGCCCACACGATCCACCGCTGCCCGTTCGTACTCTGAGTCAGGGTGCCGACTACGCTATAGTACTGACCGAAGATCAACGGATCTACATGGCGGCAACTGATCAGGTTTGGACTCAACGCGACAAACTGCTGGAAAAAATCTCAGCGATCCAAAACGTAGTCAAACTGGATGTCTGGTCGCATAATGGCATCCTGCTGAAGTCCGATGGCTCGATAGTCAGCTGGAACACCCGAAGAAACAGCTTCCTGCCAGACTATCCCCCCGGAAAAAAATGGAAAGACGTAGCCTGCGGAGTCCTTCACTATGTCGGCATTGATGTCGACGGCAACGTTACCGCATGGCCGGTTGATCCGGACCTGGATGATAAGGTTGCCCACGCTGCGATTGCAGTTCCGGAATCAGCCAAACGCGGAGCCATCCGCGTCAAAGCGGAATCCACAGTCAGTGCCGTGCAGCGTCACGACGGAACATGGACAGCCTGGGGGCACGATTTTGGTCACGGATTAGTCGGGAAGATTAACCAAATCGGGCCGGCGAAGGACATCGCATTCCGAACATCCCCTCCGAAGGCTACCGAATTATATTGGATCGAACCAAAGTCCGAATAACGGTACAGAAAGCAGCGCAGCGCCTGTCTACGGAGACACTTTAGCAGCCCGGTTTGCGATCCTGCGTTTCTCTTTTCTCCGCCGAATCCTTTCCTCAACCATTTCTTTTTCCAGCTGACGAATCAGCTTGAGCCGGTCTTCCGGGACGACCAGCTTTCCATTCATTCTGGAATCGTTGTTGGAATAGGTCATGATAGATCTCTTGTCTTAGCCAGTTCACAAATATGGCTCCATCCTTCCACCAGAGCCGGATCCTCTACCAGGAACTCGAGTCCTTTTGTGCCCAGAGAATTATATATACCAATGGCCGACACGTCACTGCCGTCCACAGTCTTCCGCTTTATGACCAGGGCATGGAGGTTATGCATATGTAATGCAAGCACTGACGAATCATTGCCGATTACCGATACGATTCCGGAATCGATCACGATATTCTCCGGCTGCAGTGAAATCGACAAGTCTGAGTGCGCAGACATCAGCCTCGAAAAGACTCGAGTTTGGTTCTCAATGAGGCCCTGAAAAATTTCACACACCGGATGACGTTCCGGATACTTCGCCCGGTATAGCCCGGCTTTCTCACAGTTGTCACAGTGGTAGTTAGCCGGGGAATACCCTTCCCTCCATTCATCCAGATCCTCTCTGTCCAGCGGCCTACCAAAAAACTGATCAATCAACGAAGTATAGCAATCCATATCCGACACGAGAGGTAAAGCGTAAATACTCAAACCGCAGGGACGGCTTTCGAATTCGAAATCAAAACCACACATCGCGCTCCCCGCTTCACCGTTTGAGGTCGCATTGACACCCTTACATTCATCCAGAGAAACCATCAGTCCAACAGCCGGTGAACACAGAGTGTGACTTTCGTAATCGATATATACCGGAGTCAGTTCACACAGCTTCCCTGCTCCCCCGCAGTCCGTTCTCGCCTGCACATAGACTACGCCCAGCTCCGGCAGACGTTCGACAAATTCCGGCAATCGTTGTTTGTCCAGCGCGAAAAAGGTTCCCCGGCCGGGCATCTTACTTGATGATAAATCGTTATGATCCATAAAAAATTGCAAAAGGTTTAGTTCAGAGAAGTGGCCAGTCGAATACCACCTACTTTGTGATCCAGACCGGATAGAGATAGAGTCGGCAGGGTCAGGTCGATATATATAGCGAGACGTTTTCGGGAATCAAAGATCCGCAGCACGTTGCCATCGCGATCAGCGCAGGTCGGCTGTATCGATATATCGATGGACAGATCTTCGGTATTCACTTCAAGCTCGATGCGTTCCCATTTGGCAATCCGCTCCAGCACTTCATAACAGGCAAAGGGACAGTTCCTGCACGCATCGGGGCGACCGGCCCACTCATCCATCCACGGTGTCGCCCCCGGGGAACCGTCCAGCCCGTAGATTTTCTCCAATCGGCGCAAAATCGGACAGATGTCATTACCCGAATCCCCCTGGGAAACGAGAATGTCCGCATTGCTTTGCAAGGAAAGACAAAACTGGATCTCACCATCATCCGGAACTCCGAGCATCCGGCAATCGGTCACAGCATTGGCCCGCACCTTGAGCCCCACCGAAGAATCTTCCAGCCACGAATCGGTGGAGGGTAAAAATGCACCAAACTCCGTCTCGGCATACATCGAGAACCCTTCGAGGCGGGTCATCCATCGCACCTCGCCCAGATGAAACCACTGATTCATGATCGCGGCGGGATAACGGCGCAAATTCTCCCGCGTTTTCGATTCCGATGTGGTTTCCGACATATTAATGCGAATGAATCTCATTAGCAGTATAGTGTCAAGTGAGATCAAATTTACTATTAGCTCTATTTTGCCTTCCGAAAATTATAAAAAAGCAACCAGACGCTAATGTTTTCTCTGGTATCTGCAAAATCTTTGGCTTACGTCCCCTCTATTGCGATTGATTCTCAATACGAAAAGATAAATGAAAGCTAAAGAATTAAACAAATGGAGCCTCAGTTCCGTCGGATTGCTCGCTCTGGCGGGTATTGCGAGTGCGGGTGAGCCCGTCCATTGCGATACGCCCGAATGGAGCGACAAAAACGTCATCTGTGACAAAGAAGTCTTTGAAGACGACGAGGAGGGACATCCGGACGAAAACCTCTGGATATATACAAAGGGCACAAAAGTTCGCGAAAAAGGAAGTTTTGAGTTTAAACTGAAGGACATCTCGAAGTTTGGGAAGAAATTCGGTTCCTACCAGTTCCACGATGTCCGTCCGGAACTCGAATACGGTATCACTGATCGATTCACCGTGGGAGTTTCCGCCTTTTTGTTTCACCACGATTACCGAAACATCCCATGGGCTCCCATGTCCGACCGACAAAACGGCTCCTACACAGGAACCCAGCTTGGTGGATTTGAAATCAACACGAAGTATAATATTCTCGATCCATTCGAAGACTGTTTCGGCCTCTCTTTCGGATTGGCCTTCGAGCACAGAATGGCCTATCGCCTCGATGGCTCCCGGATCGATCAGGATTCTCTCGTGCCGCAGATTTTCCTACAGAAAAGCCTCATGAACGACAAACTCCAGCTGGCCTTTACAGGAAAGCTTGAGTTCGAACAGCGAAAAAGTCTTAATTTGCTTGAAGAAGAAATCGCACCTGACCTCGCGGCCGGTATTTCTTACAATGTGAAGAAGGATATCTGGGTAGGTTTTGAGACGAGATACCAGTCAGACTTTCTTGTTCCGTTTGAAGAGGGAGCCTATGCTGGTTTCGGCCCCAACGCCGGAAACCCGAGCCCTTCCAACTGGGACTGGGGCGAGTTCGCTTTGGGAGATCAGTTTCAGCACGGTTGGTATGTGGGACCAACCGTTCATTGGGATCCTTCCTGCAAGCCCTGGTGGGTAACCGCAGGAGCCCTCTGGCAATTTAACGGCTGGAGTGCCGAAGGAAGTGCCGCCGCTACGAATAACAAAAACTGGGATGAGCACGAGAAAGTCCATGTTGGAATCACCATGGGATACGAATGGGAACCTGGTGAAAAAGGCGGCTGGAAATAGAGAATTCATAACTACTACTGGTTTCTTATCTAGTCTTTAGAGACAAAATTCCCCCGCATCCATGTGATGCGGGGGAATTTCCATTTACTACCATGGTCAAATCCATCCCCTTTGTTTGGCTTTCTTTCACCACGGTGCTTACCGCCGCAGAGTCGAAAGTACTCACCATCGACGGATCGACAGGTGTTATGCCACTGGTCAGGGAACTGGTGGTTCCGTTTGAGAAAGCTCAACCGGACTTCAAAATTACAATGGGAAAAGGTTGGAGTTCCAAAACTCGACTACAGGCTCTCGCCGATGGCAAAATGGATATCGCCATGGCAAGCCATGGACTCGATGAAGACACTCTGAAAAAGCTGGAGCTGACTCCTCATCTTTTTGCAAAAATGGCGGTAGTCTTCGCCGTTCATTCCAGCGTTCCGCTGAAAAATCTAACAATTCCACAACTCGCTGCAATCTACCGGGGGGACATCAATAACTGGAGCGAAGTGGGTGGACCGGATCTTCCGATCAAACGACTCATGCGACCCGAAGATGAGGTCGACACCGAAATTCTGAGGGCTCAGATTCCGGAATTCAAAAAAATTCAATGGGCTGAACGCACTTTGATTTTCCAATCATCAGGAGACCTGGCCCGGAATCTAAACAAAACGATTGGTGGAATAGGAATCACCACACGGGTGCGCGCCGATCAGGGAGGTCAGACTTCGACGATCATGATAGATGGCATAGAGCCTACCGAATCAAATATCATGAACGGAACCTATACCCTGACCCGGAACTCTTATCTGGTCACTCCAAACCAACCGTCCGAAATGGTAAGTGCATTTTTGAGTTTTCTGAAAGAGAAATCCGCCCGGGACGCGATCCGAAACAGTAAGGCTATACCATTTTCAAACTAATGAAACCGACGACAGGAAAGAGTCTTGCACTCATTATGATCTCAGGATCTTTCCTTATGCTGAATGCTCAGGAGCCAGCTTCGGTGGAGGATGTTTCTCCACTCGAAGTGGCCCCGGAACCGGTGGAACCTGCGACTCCGGCCGTAAATGATTTCTCTCCCGAACCGGGGAACTCGCTGGAGACAGTGGTAGTTGCGGCATCCTCTCCGCCTTCTCCGGCTCCGCCCCCCGACCCTGTTGCGGCGGGCCCGTCACCCGAAGCTTCAGTTTCTGTAGAGGAGGACACGACCGTAATCGAATCGGCAAGGACGGTAGATTCTTCCCGCTTCGATCTGCCCTATACTGTAAACGTCGTCACTCTCTCGACTCTTGAACAACGACAGGTTCGCAACCTGACTGAAGCTCTCGAATTCATTCCCGGTGTCATGGTTCAAAAAACCGCAAACGGCCAGGGGTCGCCTTATATCCGGGGATTCACCGGCTACCGCACTCTCGCCGTTGTTGACGGGGTTCGCTACAACAACTCAGTCTATCGGGACGGTCCCAGCGAATACTTTTCCCTGATCGATTCCAACGCTATATCATCAATCGAACTTCTCCAGGGACCCGGTTCCGTATTATATGGAAGTGATGCCATAGGTGGAACGCTCTATTTAAATACCAAATCCTCGAATTACCTCAATGAACCGGAAGGGGAAACTTTCTTCCATGGCAGCAGCACCTATCGCTACCATTCCGCAGAACAGAGCCATCGGGAAAGGCTCGAATTTCAAACCGGAGTCGGCGGGAAATGGGGATTTCATATCGGCGGCACCGCCAAACATTTTGGCGATGTCATCGCGGCAAAAATCGGCGAAGAAGCCTATACCGGATATGATGAATGGGCCTACGACACCCGCTTTGACTACAGCTTTTCCGATGAATGGACCTTCACCGCCGTTCACCAGAAACTGTCTCAGGATGATGTTTGGCGAACCCACTCCACCATGTACGGAGTCAGCTTCGCCGGCAGTGACGTGGGAACCGATCTCCTCCGCCTCAAAGATCAGCACCGCTCGTTAAGCTATCTCAAATTGCGAGGCGAAGATCTGGATGGATTTATCGATGCAGCAACTCTTACCGGTTCCTTTCAACAATGGGAAGAGAACGGGGAACGTTTTCGCGGCAACGGTCAAAGCCTCGAAGAGTCGTTTAACTCAAAAATGTGGGGGGTCGACCTGCAACTCGAAAGTGATTCTTCTGTAGGCAGATTCACCTACGGCCTCGATTACTATGTAGACCATGTCGATACGGCACGAACGGACTACTCGGCCGCCGGAGTTCCCACAGCACGAATCCAGGGACCGTTTGGAGATGATTCGCAGTTTGGCCAGTTCGGGGTTTATCTACAGGATCAAATCGAAATCAATGAGCGCACCGAATTACTAATCGGAGGTCGATACAGCTATGTAAAAGCGGACATCGGACGATTTGAAGATCCTCAAACTAATCTGGAAGACTCATTCTCCAACTCCTGGGAAAGCGTTGTCGGTTCCGCCAGAATTATCTACGACCTCGATACCGAAGGCGAATACAAAGCATTTGGTGGCGTAAGCCAGTCTTTCCGCGCTCCAAACCTCGCTGATCTATCCCGTTACGGAGGGAGTCGCAGCGACGAAATCGAAAGTGCGGCCACCGGACTGGAACCTGAAAATTTCATTACCTACGAAGTCGGGTTTAAAGCACAGACGGAAAATGTGTCAACCAGTCTCAGCTATTACTATACCGGTATCAAAGACATGATCAGCAGCACGCCGACCGGGCGTGTCATCGGTGGACTCCGCGAGGTAACGAAAGAAAACAGCTCTACCGGATTTGTCCAGGGCATCGAAGCTTCCGCCACCTATCGATTTGATTACGGGTTCGAAGTTTTTACCAATTTTGCCTGGGTCGAAGGAGAAGCAGACCTTTTTCCTGTCTCCGGAAGCACCGCACCGGTCCGCGAGCCTCTGAGCCGCATACAGCCGATCATTGGCTCAGGCGGACTTCGCTGGACTTCGCCGGATGAAACCTTCCGGATTGAAGCCAGCGTACTCGCCGCCGCAAAAGCAAACAAACTGAACCGCAACGACGCCGGGGATACCCAAAGAATCCCGCCGGGAGGAACCCCCGGATACGCCGTTTTTGATATCCATGCTGACTGGAACTTTCGCGAAAACATCACCTGGTACGGTGGACTGGAAAACATTCTTGATGAAGCGTACCGGGTCCATGGATCGGGTAGTAATGAACCGGGATTCGGTGTGGTATTGGGTGCTAAAGTAGACTTCAAATAATGGCTCTCAAAAAGTTCACCTGGCACAAATTCCACCGGAAGGTCCACTATTGGGGTGCCCTACTGTGCTCCCTTCCGGTATTAATTGTTATCATTACCGGAATCCTCCTGATGTTAAAAAAGGATTTTGACTGGATCCAACCGGAAACTCAAAAAGGCCCTTCAAAGAACCCCACGATTTCATTTCAGCAAATTCTGGATGTAGCCAAATCAGTCCCCGAATCAAACATCAAAGAATGGGGGGATATCGATCGTCTGGATGTTAGACCCTCCAAAGGAGTGATTAAAATTCGGAGCGGCGTCAATATGGTGGAAGTTCAAATCGACCAGGAAACCGGAGAGATCCTGCAGACAGCAGTACGTCGCTCCGACTTCATAGAAACGATTCACGACGGCTCCATTTTCACCGACTACGGAAAGAAATATGTATTTCTACCTTCATCGGTGATCTTGTTAATTTTATGGCTCACTGGAATCTACCTGTTTCTCTTTCCAATAAACACAAAGCGAAGGAAGCGAAAGGAACGTCGACTCAAAAAACGAAACCCGACTGATCCCGCCCCTATGTAGAGTCGGCTTACTCCAGATGCCGGTCGTAGAAGTCCGCCATCCGGAACAGTTCAAAAATCATGGTCGGCCAGCCATGGGTTTTGCCTTCCCGAATCTGGAGATTGATGCGCTTTGCGATGCCCAGTTCGCGGGCCCTCTCCAGAAACCGCTCCGACTGATCCACCGGCACGAGCGTATCGGCATCCCCGTGAATGATCAGAACCGGCGGAAGCTTTTTCGAAAGGTGATAGATCGGCGACAGCTCTTCTGCGACGTCTTTCCACTTCGGTAACGCCGATTGCGGAATGCGTTTCCGGTCACCCTTTCGCGACTGGAACCCGAACCCCGCCACATAGCTCATCGGCGGGCCGCCGTCACCGGGATTCTGCGTGGAAGGACCGAGATCAACCAGATCGGTGACCGGAAAAAACACTGCGGCCGCCTGGACCGCACTCGATTCGAGATCGATGGAATCCACCCTCTGTTCCGGCGGCAAAACTCCGCCGCGAGTCGCCAGCATCAAAGAAAGATGTCCGCCGGAACTGCCGCCCGAAACCCCGAACCGGTCTTTTTCGACCCCAAAATCCGCTGCATGATGCCGGATATGACGCACCGCCCGGTTCAAATCCTCGACAATCTCCGCCACTGTGGCCTTTGGCTGGGATAGATGGCGGATCGCAAATACCGTATAACCCCGCCTCAGAAAAACCGCGCCCGGCCACGGATCAAAATCTTCCACGCCCGACTTCCAGCTGCCACTGATGAGAAGCAATACCGCAGCTCCGTTCTGCTTGTCCGGAGTAAAGACATCGTAACTGAGCGTTGCGCCGTTTCGTTTCGTGTAGCCGATGTCAGACTGTATTTCTACCGTCGGGTGAAAATACCACCAGGCCAATGCGGCAAACAGAAGAATCACCCCTACTCCCACAGCGACAGCTTTCGCAATCCTTCGAAAAATCATCTCCCGCTATGCTATCATGACAGTTCTTCATCATCCATGCAGAATCACGCCATCCGCGACCGGAAGAGCGCCGCCGCAGTGACCAGCGTACACGCGGCAATCACCAGGATCGGCCAGGTGTTGGCAGCTACCAAAGCAGGCGACATGTCTTTGAGAAATACCCCTTTCACGATGATCAGGAAATGCTTCAGAGGATTGGCCTCCGCTACCAGTTGAAGCCAATCCGGCATATTCTCCACCGGCGAAGCGAAGCCCGAAATAATCATCGCCGGAATCATAAATACAAAAGTCCCCAACACGGCCTGTTGTTGCGTATTGGCCAGCGCTGACACGAGCAACCCGAAACTTACTATAGAAAACAAAAACGCCGACAATCCGCCAATTAGCAGAATCACCGAGCCGTTAAACGGCACGCGGAATACAAAAACCGCCACGCCCAGTATCATTACCCCCTCCACCCACGCGATAATATAGGCGGGAATTGTTTTACCTAACAAAATCTCAAAGCGCGACAGTGGCGAGACGAGCAGCTGCTCAAATGTTCCCAACTCCCGCTCGCGGGCAACAGAAAGCCCTGTCACAATCAGACCGTTCACCGTCGCCAGAATTCCGATCAGACTGGGCACCGTGTACCAGGTATAGGAAAGATTGGGGTTAAACCAGTTCCTCGCCACAAGCCGAACCGGTTGGGTACCGTTAAAATCATTGACGATACTGAGAGCGTAACCCTGCACGATCTGCGCAGCATTGGAGCGGCGCCCGTCGAGAATAAATTGCACCTCGGCCGGCCGACCGGCAGCGACCCGGCGGGAAAAGTCTCCCGGAATATGCATCACGATGATGGCGCTCTGCGAATCGATAATCCCGGAAATCCCGTCGACACTTTCGAGGAATTCTATAGTACGAAAAGTCGGCGACCCGCGAAACCGTTCTACCAATTCCCGCGAAGCTTGACCGGTATCGTGATTGAGAATCCCTATCGTCACATTTTTCACCTCCAGAGTCGCCGCAAAGGAAAAAATGACCATCTGCAGCAGTGTGGGCGCAACCAGCAGAATCCGGCTGCGCTTGTCCCGCAACAGGACAAGAAACTCTTTCCGAATTA
>JARGOZ010000125.1:13810-21095 GCA_029213025.1 Verrucomicrobiales bacterium | reverse complement strand
CGCTCCGGGAGAAAACCTGGTCGTCGGTGCGGTACCAAGAGACGATCTCTGGGCCATGGAAACCCCGCAGATCTTCAAACGGGAAATTCTCATCGATTCCTATACACAATCGCTGTCGCAAAGCGAAATTCCTACTGACGAAGTTTCTGTAGTAAAGAGCGCCGGTGGCGAGGTATTCCTGATAGAGAATTGTGCTCCGAATATAAAGATCACCATCTCCGGCGACCTCACGCTGGCGGAAGCGTTACTCACCGCGAAGCCTCCCTCCCTGTAGCTCGCCAACCACTACCCATCAACCGATCACGATTGATCAATTTCTCATTTTTGATAAATATTTTTTGACCCCGCACAACTTTTGTGTAGTATATAAATTAGTTCTTTCGGGAACCCGTGAAAAAGGTTCCTGTAGAGAATCAGAAGGAAACGATAGTATAGATTCTTACGGGGGTACATACCGCAGTTGAATTCGAAAGATTCCGACGGGAATCACCTTGAAGTTCACGGGAAGTTGTTAGAGGGAAACCCGACACAAAAGATCGTGAAACTTCTCACCAAAGCTGAGTAAAAACCAGTTTACGAAGGAGGCGGAGACGCTGATTTCGGTTCAACGGAAACGATGGATGCAAATGGATGAGAGGTAGCTGAGGGGACTATAGATTTGGGCAAAGCGGAATTCGGAGACGAATGTTTGTCGGATCGTTGAGGTGGAAGAAGAGGCAGGTCAATACTGCGCATCAACTGAAGCCCCTGGAAGATCCAAACAATGTCGAAGAAAGAAGTACCCCGGGTTTACAGGGAAAACTTCAGCAAACCAATTTGAAGCGAGCGGAATTCGGATCGGGAGAACGGTGGATATCAAATACATAGGTGACGTGATATATGTTTCCCTGAAAAAGATGCATATTGATCAGACAGCTGCAGACGTGAAGCACCTGTAACTGAGTTCGCTCCTCGAGCGCTTCATAATTCGAGGGTTAGTGGATTACCGTTTCACCAGTTCAAAATATATTTATTGGTAGAAATCAGAAAAGCCTTTGCGACCACGGCCGCAGAGGCTTTTTTGCGCCCGCAGCTTACCTTACTCAAAAATTAAACCTCGAATT
Organism: Verrucomicrobiales bacterium; assembly: GCA_029213025.1. Lineage (GTDB taxonomy): Bacteria > Verrucomicrobiota > Verrucomicrobiia > Verrucomicrobiales > DEV007 > Arctic95D-9. The sequence continues at coordinate 19,992 of JARGOZ010000125.1, read as the reverse complement.
TTCGGCAGCGGTTTTCCGTCTTTGAGCAGCCACATATCGTGAGCATCCAGAAAATGGTGATCCATCTCAAAAGAGTAGATATTCGCCTGACGGAATTTCACCTCCAACCGCAGGGGCCGGTTCACTATAGTTTTCCGGTTGGCCCCTTTTTTCCAACGCAATTCAAAACACAGCGAATCCTCCCCTTGCAGAGGCACACAATCTTCGAAAGAATATCCTTCGATCGGCTGTGATTTTTCATCCGTCAGTTGATGCCAAACTTCTCCGTAATTCGCTGCAGCATTCGTTTTGATCGTGGGTGACCGCAGGGAAAATGGTTTAGTTTGGAAAACCGCCCAATCACCTTTCGAGGAAAGATACATCCAGCCGTCTTTCCTGAGCCGATGAAGCATCAGTGAACTGAGCGGCTGTTCGGTTTTGTTTTGTTCGCTTCGTTCGCGACCGTGCGCTCCCCGGTTCGCCTCCGAGTAGATATGAACCGGTAGCCCATACATCCCGACAGGCCCGTCAATATCCAGCGGATCAGGTTGAAACCGCAGTTCGGGATTGGTCCAGGATTTCAGATCGTCGGAACTTCGCAAACATTGGCGCCGATCACCCCAGCCCGGACGCGCGGTCATAATATGCCTTCCCGACCGTTTGTTGTGAAAACAAAACACCGGAGGTTCCGGATACCAGCCCCGGCCTGCCAATTCCATTCGCCGCCGGTTTTGATTTTCCACTCCAACCAGTCCCTGGAAACCAGGGTTATACCTTCGCCGAGATATTGGTCCGCTGAACCCGATTTCGCCGCCTCATGCCAAATATGATCGGGATCCGCCAGGGCTCTCGTTTTTACCCGCCGCCAACCAAAGAGTGCAAAAAATCCAACACTTCCTCATTTCTCAAATTCCACGACTTGAAAACTCCTGCCCATCATAGCCGGGTGGGTCAATGTCTGAAACTGCCGCAACCGGGCCGCGCTCTCCGCATCCGGAATCTGCCCTTCCATTGACCGCAACCAGCTTTCAGCGGCGCGGGTAAGAAACCTGGACTGATCGGAGAGTGCTCCACCAGGCAATCCGGCTTTTTCCGCCTCGCGGAGTAAGTCCGTGAAATTGACATGAGCCGATATGTCGGTTTCGCCGGGCAGATCAAGCGCGTCGTCGTGAGTTCGGTGATCCCGGTAACATTTCAGGGTCCCGGTCTTTCGCAGTTCCGAGAAATACTCTTCCGCTTCGAAACCGTAGTCAATCACAATCCAGCAACCGCCGTTTTCGAACAGTCGACTGCATTCCTCCACCCAGTACTTCACCCCGGGGCAAAACTCGGTCACGTATCCTTCCGGGAAATCCCGGTCCTCTCCGACCAAATTGAGAAATCTGTCAAAATCCCCGTCCCCGTTTGCCACATCTTCTTCCGATTCAATCAACTGCCCCTCCTCACTGTCGAAAGACACGCACACATCTTTCCATTTTCCGTTATTCCACACGAACCGACGCACGGGAAAGGCATCAAGCAATTCGTTGCAGAGGAAAACACCACGCTCAGCCCGGGCTTTTTCGAGCGATTCAACAGGGTACAGTCGAGGACTGTACAGGGTACCATCGATATTTTCGCGCAATTCCCGGCGGATCGATTCGCGAGGTTCCACGATCCGGTATTGCATGCTTTCGTAGAGCGGACTGTTTCTCAGGCGCAAGGCGTCGATGATGTCACGAGCCAGCTGGCCATCATGCGCTCCCTGCTCGACAATAATGAGCGGATTGTCTCCGTCCGGACAAATTCTCTGCCATTTTTTCTCAATCGCGTGACTTAGAAGCAGGCCGAAAGTGTCTCCTACGGACACACTGGTGAAAAAATCACCACTGCGCCCGATATTTTTCCCAATTGCAGATGAGTAGTATCCGTGTTGGGGGTGGTATAGGGCCAGTTCCATGAACTTGTCAAAGCGCAGTTTTGGGTTCACCTTTTTAGATAAACTTTGAAAGATAATTTCAGAAAGCGGCGTAATATGGCCGGAATTACACCTGCTGTTTTTTGCGATATGCTTCACGGGAGTAATCTTACTTAAATCCTAATTTCCAGAACAGTGTCTGACCTTGACGACATCTTTGATGATAATCCCTCCGACAAGCCGGTTCAATCGCCGATCTTGAAGGATAATTCGAAGAGCCTGGATCTCCCGACTTTGAGTCAGGAAATCGAGAGGCGCGCCCGTAAACGTAGAATTTTAATCGGGTGGTTCAAATTCTTCGGATTCATTCTTGTGATGGGATTAATGGTTGCAGTCATCGGCCTCGTCGGTGCTTATCTTTATTGCAAACCGCGCTATGATTTGGCTCAGACTTTCGATCTCGACAATCTGGAAAAGCTCGAGGTAGCCAGCCGGATTGTTGATCGAAACGGACAGGAACTGGGTAGAATTTTCGTCCAGAATCGGCGCCCCATTTCAATCGACGAAGTGTCCGATCACTTTATCAACGCGCTGATTGCAGCGGAGGACGGGAACTTTTACACCCACGACGGTGTTGATTACAAAGGGGTTCTTCGCGCGGTGTATCTCAACTTCAAATCCAAAGAGATTAACCAGGGTGCGAGTACCATTACCCAGCAGCTGGCGAGAAATACTTTCGAACTGCGCGACCGAACCGTAAGCCGGAAAGTCACCGAAGCATTCCTTGCCCGCCGGATTGAGAAAGAACTCGGCGATAAACAGCGAGTTCTCGAACTGTATCTAAACCGCATTTACTTCGGAAGCGGTTACTACGGGATCGCCGCTGCATCCGAAGGTTTTTTCGGAAAGGAAGCAAAAGATCTGACCATTGTGGAGGCAGCTACTCTCGCCGGGGTGATCCGTAACCCGTATTACCGTTCTCCACGAAAGTACCCGGAATCCTGTAAAAAGACACGGGACTACGTTCTCTCGCTGATGAGAAGAGAAGGTTATATCGACCGGGAGACCATGGACCGGGCGGTAAAAACTCCGGTCCGGGCGGTGGACAAACAAAGCCTGACCGGCAAATCCGGTTACGTTTACGAAAAAGTCCGCCAGGAAGTGATTGATCTGATCGGCGCGGAAGAGGTCAATTCCGGTGGATTCGTGATCGAGACCACAATTGACAGTGAATTACAGACCACCGCATCACAGTCGTTGCGGGACCAATTGTCGATGATTGAAGAGCATCCGCATTACAGCGGAGAAACTCTCGCTGAGTACAAAGAGATGAAGCGGAAGATCAATGAGTCGGAGGACAACACCGCCGTGATTCCCGCCCCTAAATATCTCCAGGGTGCTATGCTTTTGGTCGATAACCGGACCGGAGCCATCCTTGCCCAGGTGGGTGGTCGCGATTTCCAGGACAGCATGTTTGACCGGACCACGCTCGGAAAATACCGGACCGGAACAGTGTTCAAACCTTTCGTTTATGCGGCAGCTTTCGAAAAAGGCTATTTCCCGGGCACACTTTTGCAGGACACTCCAATCAATAACAAACGAGTGATGATCGGTGGTACGTCCGGAATTCTAGGCGAGTGGGGAACGGAAAATCCCAACAACATTTACGAAAACAACCTGACCGCCCGCCAGGCTTTGTCCCTCGGGAAAAACTCAGCCACAGTTCGGCTTGGCGAACAGGCGGGCTTGAGCACAGTCGTTGATATTGCTGAACGGGCCGGATTTGAATTTTCGGGCGATTTGAAAAAGTTCAACGCTACGATGCTTGGACGAAACGCCGCATCCCTAACCGATGTCGCTCTGGCTTACACGATTTTCCCGAACAAAGGTATGAGACCGGAGAAGACTCATATTATTTCCAACATCCGTGATGCGGCAGGAAATATTATTTATACTCCGACGGTTTCGCGAGCTTCAGGAGATGCGATCGACCGCTACACCGCCTATCAGATCAGCAGTATTCTTGAAGACAGTTTCAAGACCGGCACAGCCCGGAAGGCCCGGGAAAAATACGGTCTCGGCAATTTTCACGTCGCCGGTAAAACGGGAACCGAATACAATTTTACTGACAACTGGTTTGCCGGCTACACCACCGAAGTCACCTGCGTAGCCTGGATCGGATTTGACTCACGGAAGAAAATCTATGACGGCGCTTTCAGTTCGGATACCGTCCTTCCTGCCTGGACAAAAGTCATGAATGCCGCCGCCAAAGTGACAGATCCCCAGCCGTTCAACCCGCCAGTGGATGCCGATAAAGTGGAAATCTGCCTGAAATCCGGGGAACTGGCTTGCGACGACTGTTATGAAACGGTTGTAAACCGGGAAGGAATTTCTTCCCAGGTGCGTTGCACATATGTGGAATATCTCCGCCCGGACACCGATCTGAGCAAGGTTTGCCACATTCATGCCAAAGGTTTACGGCACCTTCGGGACAACTTCACCAGGCTCCCCAAGAAGCATGAGCCGCTTATCGTAGCCACAGTCGATCCCATTTTCCCTGTCTCACCTACCATCATTGGGGAAGATCCGTACAATTCAGTGAAGGCGATCCAAAGCATGGTAGCCACTCCTGTCTCGGCCGAAGAAGCGGAACCGGAAATGGGTAAAAACGGCCTGCCGATTGCCCGTCCGGAGGTTTTTACTTCCCCCTACGCGGACACTCCGATCAACCGGGTGCGACTTTCCCGGCCGATGCCTATTCAATTCGAATAATCAGTGCAAGACAACCCGGGTGCCCGATGGCGTAAGTTCGCCACGCCCTTGGCGCATCTATCCAGTTGCTAAAAGCAGGCGCACTTAGATAGTTTGCGAATGCAAAAGATTTTTCACGCTGCCTTCATCGTTGCTGCTGTTTTCTCTCTGTCACAGAGCGCTCAGGCTCAGAAAGTCGACTTTGAGAAGCAAGTTTGGCCTATCATCGAAGCGAAATGTGTCGAATGTCACAGAGAACCTTACGAAGAAAACGGTAGACTCAAAAAGCCCAAAGGCGGGCTGAGACTGGACGGAGCGTGGGCGATTATGATGGGCGGAGAAGGCGGCGCAACTGTTGACCCCGGAAAATCCGATCACAGTGAACTGTTCGCCCGGGTCACTCTTCCGGAAGATGATGATGATTTTATGCCCCCCACCGGCAAAGCGGATCCTCTCACCGACAAAGAAAAGGAACTTTTGGCAAAATGGATTGATGAAGGTGCCGACTTTGGTGGTTGGGCCGGCAATTTAAAAGGCAAACCGGCAGAAGTCTCGAATGCCGGAGGAAAAATACCGGTTTCAGAAATTCAGGAACTCTACAAAAAGCTAAGCGAAGGCGTTTCCCCGTTGAAAGAGGATGCATGGAAAGACATCACGGCCTCGGGAGGGCGGGTCATGCCCCTTTCCAATTCGAGCCCGCTCCTGTCAGTTGATTACCGCTTGACGGCAGAAGACGCTACGGACGATAAATTTGCTGCAATTAAAGCCATCTCCGATCACGTAGCGCATCTCGATCTTTCCAGGACACAGGTCACCGACGCCACTATGTCTGATGTTTCTAAAATGGATCGCCTCGTCCGTCTCGACCTTCACCAAACCGCTATATCTGATGAGGGGCTCAGTCACCTTAAAGGCTTGAAAAACCTCCGCTACATCAACCTCTACGGAACTCAGGTCAGCGACGCCGGTTTAAACCAACTCAAGAGCATGAAAAGCTTGAGGGCAGTCTACCTTTGGAATTCCAACGCAACTCCCAAAGGTGCAAAAGCACTTCGAGCCGCCCTTCCGGACGCGAAGATTAATATCGATTAATTCTGTTTCAATCTTCCCGTAATCAAAAAAAATTTCGCACTTGTTTCCAAATGCGAAGTTTTTTTGTGGTGATTAGTCGGAGAACCTTCCGATCAATCAGAAATGCTTAAATGAATAGGGCTACTGGTCGGAATAGGCTTTAAATGCTGCATGCAAATCAATGGCATCCTTTGCTCCTTCATGAAAAATTGAGCGATAACGGAAGGTCAGCGATTCACCTTTCTTTATCGTGTAATCGCCGGCCCCTACCTCTGTTTCCTTTTCGAAGTTGCCTTGACCAAAGGGATTTGCCGTAAACAGACCGTAGTGCCTCGCATGCCACCAGGTGGGGTGACGGAGATTTGAGGGGTGATCAAGAATCGCAATCCCGGCCGGTTTTCCATTGCCGTCAGTGCCGTAGTAGTGAACCCATTTCGCTTTCTTCCCCCAGGCAGCCTTACCCTCTTCGCCTTCGCTGTTGATA
>JARGOZ010000125.1:0-13800 GCA_029213025.1 Verrucomicrobiales bacterium | reverse complement strand
CCCTTTCGCCACTTCCCCTTCCAATCTCATCGTCGGGGGGACCCGGATCGACCAGGCACCTTCTTTGTCATCTCTGATGGTGACATCACCCTGAGACGCAATAAGCGTGATTTTCGTATCGAGTATCAGGGCTCCACCAGCGTCGTGGGAAAAGGTAAATTCCCGGGTATCCTGGCAGACCACGTCGTTCGTCTCATCATTCACCCAGTCTGACTTGGTTCCGATGGTAATTTTATTGCCGGACATCGAAGTTTTATTGACTCCCTTATGGACAATCCTGCCAAATTTTTTGTCCTTTTTCGAACCCGGGAAATGCCAGAAATCGAGTCCGTTCACGTTGCCCAGGCCATACCACATCCCGCGGTGGTGAACATGATCATCCTGTTCGCCGGGCTGAACTTTCGTTTGAGGATAATGACGGGTCATATTAGCCCCACCCGGTCCGTAAAGCGGATAAAAGAACGGTTTCGCCTCTTCGACTCCAGGATTGTAAGTCGCTACAAGCCTGCCTTTGAACTGAATCATCACAGGGTCGGTGCTCGTTATGGTCCATCCCCCCGCAGAATTTCCAATCTGCGCCTCAACGGTCGCGTTTCCAAGTGCGAGAGCACTTATAATCCAGAAAAAATACAGTCTTTTCATATCGTAATCCGGCAGTATCTCCATCCTTGCCGGTAATCGCAAGAGCCGATACGATACGCGCATGAGTCTTAATACAGGAATCAGTCGAAGATCGTTCTTTCAAGGCACCCTTGGAACGGCAGCCACCGTTGCTCTGCCGGGAATCAGCCATTCCAAAACCGAAAAACTACGATGGGAATTCTGCACATTTACCAAGCCTCTTCAGGACCTAAGCTACGCAGAGTGCGCAAAGATCGTTTCCGGTGTCGGCTTTGATGGCGTTGAGGCCCCGGTCAGACCTAAAGGGCAGGTTCTTCCTGAAAAAGTGGAAGACGATCTCCCCCGTTTTGTCGAAACTTTAAAAGAACACAATTTGGCTTTGACTCTACTCACCTCCGGAATCAATGAGGTGAGCAAAGAACAGCAAACAGAAAAGGTTCTAAAAACAGCTGCTGCGCTGGGAGTAAAACGTTTCCGGATGTCGTATTACCGGTATGATCTAACCAAACCCATCCACCCGCAGCTCGCCGATTTTACTGCAAAACTGAAAGACCTGGTGGCATTGACAGATGAGATCGGAATCAAGCCGGTCTACCAAAATCACTCCGGCAAAAATTATTTCGGTGCTCCGATTTGGGATTTGTATGAAGTCTTGACCGGTTTCAATCCGGAGCAAATCGGCGTGGCCTTTGACATCGGACACGCCACCGTCGAAGGAGCCAAAGCGTGGCCGCTCAATTTCGCGTTAATTAAACCTTTCGTCGATACGGTCTACTTGAAAGAGCCTCACTGGAACGAAAGCAAACTCGGCTGGGGTCCCATCGGAGAGGGCGCAGTCGACAAAGGCTTCTTCCAGACATTGAAAAAGAGTGATTTCGATGGTCCGGTCAGTATTCACATTGAATATCTGGACAGAAGAGTACCTGAAGTCGTCGATGCAATGCGCGAAAACTTTGCTACAGTGAAACAACTTTTGGGATAAACCGAAATTGTGTCGAAATTCGTGAGAGAGACTGAAGTATGGCTATGTTTGATGTCAGGGATAAACCCGAGATGGTGGAACGCGCGTTTCTCATCGGGGCTTACTTTGACCGGAATGACGCCTACGAAGCGGATAGCCTGCTCGAAGAACTCAAAGATCTGGTAGACACATTGAAAATCGGCGTGGTCGGCGCGGAGTGCTTTTTTGTTCGCAATCGAAACACCCGGTACCTAACCGGCACCGGAAAATGTGAAGAACTAATCGAACAGGCGAAAAGCCTGAATGCTGACTGCATTATTATCGATAATGAGCTGTCCCCCATGCAGCAACGCACTTGGGAGGAGGAATCCGGCATTACCGTAATCGACCGGGAGGAAGTGATTCTCGATATCTTTAAAATGCGGGCTCAAACCAAAGAAGCACGGCTTCAGGTGGAGCTGGCCCGGATGCAATATTCCCTTCCCCGGTTGGCAAGAATGTGGTCCCACCTCGATCGTCAGGGCGGCGGAGGTGGCGGCGGCGGAAAAGGGGCCGCCCGGGGAGAAGGAGAACAGCAAATCGAGGTCGACCGCCGCCTGGCCCGAAAACGCATTGACCGAATTCGGACCGAATTGGAGGAGGTTCGCAAAAACCGAACCACCCAGCGTAAGCAAAGATATGACGAAGGCATCCCTCAGGCTGCGATAGTCGGCTATACCAATGCGGGGAAAAGCTCACTTCTCAATCACCTGGCAGGTGCCAGCGTGCTCGCTGAAGACAAACTTTTCGCCACCCTGGACCCGACCACCCGGGCTATCGGGCTCGAAGACGGGCAAATGCTACTTCTGACAGATACTGTCGGTTTTATCCGAAACCTCCCCCACCGGTTGGTAGAAGCTTTTAAGGCGACACTTGAGGAAGCTGTGATTTCCGATTTCCTCGTCCACGTTCTTGATGCCGGAGCGAAAGAAGTTTTTTCCTTTTACGAAACGACCAACAAGGTGCTTGAGGAACTGGGTGCAGCCGATAAGCCAACGATCATTGTTCTGAATAAAGTGGACTTGATCGAAGACGATCCTGAACGGATCCAGGAATTGCAAACTTACTTCAAAAACAAAGCCATTTTCGTATCCGCCACAGAAGAAAGAAACATTGCACAGTTAATGCAGTCTTTTTGTGATATGTTAGCGGACAGGGTCTCCCGACTGGAATTACGAATACCCCAGTCCAGACAGGATTTGGTGGCGTTGCTTCACCGGGAGGCAAATATACTTGATCAAAACTATGAGGGAAATGATGTGTTACTCACCGCAATTGTTCCGCACATCATTAAGCACCGGTTCGACGATTTCGGAGCATCCTCTCCATCTGCCTACCATTAGGCCGTTACGATACGCAAAAAAACTGAAAAATTTCCTGCGAAATGAGATTCAGATCCGCTATGGTTTTGAAGGTCGCATTGCTTGTAAGAGCAATTTATGGTTAATTTCCTCTTTTAAACTGCTTCCGCCCGGTCCATTAATTGGAATTTGAATGAGATACGCAATCTTTGGAGACATACACGCCAATTTGGAGGCACTGGAAACAGTTCTTTATGATGCTGCCGAACAGGAGTGTACCAACTTCGTCTGCATTGGTGACATTGTGGGATACAATGCCAACCCGGTAGAATGTCTCAACACGGTTCGCGATATGGGTTGCCCCGTCGTGAAAGGCAATCACGATGAAGAGGCCATCCTCGATACCTCACTCGACGGGCTGAACCCGCTTGCCAAACGGGCCATGGAATGGACCCGGGCACAACTCGGCGAGAGCGACCGCCAGTGGTTGGCCGATCTCAAACTGGTCAGACAGGTAAGGGATTTCACCATCGTTCACGCCACTCTGGACACCCCCGGCGGCTGGACTTACGTCACCAATAAGTTTGATGCCATGGCGAGCTTCAGCTACCAATTCACTCAGCTATGCTTCTACGGCCATACCCATACCCCGAAAATTTACGTTAAAGGCGAAAGCGTTGAAGCACTGGAAGAGACTGAAGCCACTCTGGAACTGGGAAAAAAATATTTCATCAATGTCGGCAGTGTAGGCCAACCCCGCGACGGTGACTGGCGGGCCTCCTACGCCGTCTACGATGTGGAAACTAAAGAGGTTCGGATTCGCCGGCTTGAATACGATATTCAAACCGCTCAAAAGAAAATCCTCGATGCGGGCCTGCCGGAAATGCTGGCTCATCGTTTGGCCTTAGGAAAGTAACCCCGTTTCTTCACGTGAAACTAGAAGATTGCCAAAAAATACTGGTGGTAAAGCCCAGTGCACTCGGAGATGTCATTCATACGCTTCCCGCCGTGCATGCTTTACACCTGGCAGCCCCCAACGCGACGATCAACTGGGTTGTGAACACCGAATGGGCACCAATCCTCGAAGGGATCTCCCACATCCACAAACGAATCCTGTTCCCGCGTCGGGAATGGAAAGGTTGGCGGGACATTTTAAAAGCACGGGAATGGGCGAATGAAGCAATCGGACCAATCAAACCGGACCTCGTCGTCGATTTTCAGGGCCTTCTCCGGAGCGGATTGATGGTGCGCAAGGCAGGCGGAAAACACTCCGTCGGTTTCGAGAGAAGCCGGGAAGGTGCATCCCGCTTTTACGATCAGCGGGTCGAAGTGCCTGATTGGGAGAATACCCATGCCGTCGAACGGTACATGCAACTTGCCCACGCTTGCGGAGTGCCGAAAGATGCGGAAACTACCTTTTCGCTTTCGGACGGGGAACCGGTTGACGAAGCATTACTGCCTCCAAAAGGAACTCCCTGGGTGCTTCTTCACCCCTTTTCCCGCGGCATTGGGAAATCTTTTTCCGCCAACGAAGTGATTGATCTTTGTAATCATTTATCACCACTTCCTGTCGTAGTAGTCGGCGTAGGCGATTTTCTGAAATATCGCCACCTCCCCTACAATGGGATCGACCTGATGAACAAAACCAGCCTCCGGCAATTGATCTGGTTGCTTCGCCAGGCAAACTGGACTCTCAGTGTCGACAGTGGCCCAATGCACCTCGCCGCTGCACTTACCGACAACCTTCTCTCCGTTCATACCTGGACGAACCCGAAAATGGTCGGGCCGTGGAATCCCAACGCTTTTGTCTGGAGAGATTCCAACATACTGAAAGTTACCGAAATCAAACCTCTTGATTTCAAAGAAGACCGTTATCGGCGCAGCGAATTTGCCGCCCGCCGCGATCTGTTGTCAGCAGATGACCGGGAGGAAATTGCGCGATTTGTAAAAGTTCAGGTGCAGTGACCATGAGATTTGCTTGTACGCTTTTGGTATTGTTATGCATCGTCTTCACTTCCTGCACACCTGACGAGCATCTCCAGAATCCCAGCCGGGACGCTCCGGTTTCCTACATCCCCCCACCCGAAAACGTGGGCCCTTCACCCGAAGGAACCAGCGACCAATGGATCGGTCCGAAAGGTTTCCAATCAAAACCTTCCTCTCAACCATAGCAATTCCATTGAATTTACTTAAGAATTGTTATATATCTGAACGATGCGGACTCTCTTGAACCGGCACGATAAAATTCCATTCCCGGAAAACGACCAAATCCACTTCATGCAACAGGCGTTGCTGGAAGGGCGGAAAGGTCTCGGTTTGACTTCACCCAACCCGCCCGTTGGAGCAATCATTGTCGATGACAACGGGGAAATTCTCGGTCGCGGCTTTCATTCCAAAGCAGGAACAGCTCATGCCGAGGTTAAAGCGATTAACGATGTGATCGAAAAATTCGGTCCTGACCGCCTGCGCGGCACAAATTTATTTGTCACTCTGGAACCCTGCTCCACTCAGGGAAAAACTCCACCCTGTTGCGAAGCGATTATTCGCTCCGGGATTCGCAGAGTCTTCGCGGCGATTGACGACCCCAATCCGGATCACGCCGGCGCCGCTGCCGCGATCCTGAATGAAAAAGGTGTCTCTGTAACCACCGGTATCCTCGAGGAAGACGCCAAATATCTGATCCGCTTCTTTCAAAAGAGGATTGAAACCGGAAAGCCCTGGGTGATCGCGAAAACCGCGATGACTCTCGATGGCCACACCACTCTGCCGCCCGAACGAGGCCAGTGGATTTCCGGTCTTGAGTCCCGCGACGACGTCCAGCACCTTCGCCGTCAGTGCGATGCTATCCTCGTTGGAGGAGAAACGGTTAGAACAGACGACCCCATGCTCACCTTGCGGGGAAAATACGCCGAAGGACGGGAACAGCCCGAACGAATCGTGGTAACAGCAGTAAAAGACCTGCCTCTCCGGGCAAAAATCTTCAATGACAAGCACGCCCATCGAACCCACGTCTATCATGCCCAGAAACTGGAATCGATCCTCGATGATCTGGGCCGACGGGGAATCTGTTCCGTTTTAATGGAATCAGGCGGCAGTCTGTTTTCCCATGCGATTGGTCGCAAACTCATCGATGAAGTCGTTTTCTATATGGCTCCGATAATCGGGGGCGGCCCCAATACCGTAATGCCGGTGAGCGGTATTATGGCTGATCTCGAAGATCTATCGGTGGAAATGATCGGCCGGGACATCAGAGTAACGGCCCGCGTCGTTAAGTAAGATTTTGTTTGTGATCTCCAGTGATAGACAGGAAGCTAAATTGTGTTTCAGGTTATATTTAACGAAATAAGCGCGGCTGAAATTTCTCAGCTCCCCACCCTTGCCCAGCTCGAAGTTCTCAATGAGTTTCAGGTCAGCCCGGATGACCTGGAGGATATCGATGAACTTTCCGATGATTCCACCTTCGGAACCATCGAAAGAGAAGGCAAAACCCTTTACCGGTACAGGGCAAACGATCTGAGAATCTACTTCGAAATTGCTGATACCAACGATGCCATCATCGTCCACCGTGTGTTAAACCGGAACACTTTCGCCGATTTTCTGTTTCGAACCAATATTTCGAAAGAAGACGACGATCTCAGTAAATCAAAACACTTCTGGAAGCTGATCGAAGAAGGCGAAAAAGCCCGTAGATTATAGTTTGCTACATCGATTCTCAAGTGATGGATTTTTCTGAAAATTACGCAAAATTTTGATCAAAATAGCTTTAAATGCGTCTAATGTACAAGGGCAGGCTGTAATCCGGTGATTCAGTACCCTTGAAACCATGAATAAATTCTTTTCTCGACTGCTAACAGGCGATTTCGGAGAAAAGGCTGTATTGACTTCTGACCGGGAACCACCCGAAAAGAACTTATACGATCCGGACAAACCGAAACGCCCCAAAATCGGCCTCGCTTTGTCCTCAGGTGCAGCCAAAGGTTTAGCGCACATTGGCGTCATCCAGGTCCTCGAAAAACACGGAATCGAAATAGATGCGGTGGCCGGTTCAAGCATGGGAGCTTACGTCGGCGCGTTATGGTGCGAAGGATATCACGGCAAAAAGCTGGAAGACCTCGCCGCAACGATCAAAACAAAAAAAGACATTTTCAGCCTGCTCGACCCCGTGTTCCCTCCTAGACGCGGCTTTGTCAGAGGGGAAAAAGTAAGGCAGCGGCTATATCAGGCACTCGGCGACCGGAAGTTTGAGGATCTGGATAAAAAGCTACTGGTCGTCGCTACCGAACTCGACCATCTCAGCCGGAAAGTGTTCGACAAAGGCCCGGTTGTCGATGCCGTCCACGCAAGCATCGCCATCCCCGGCATCTGCGAGCCGGTTACCATAGAAGGTATCGACTATACCGACGGCGGCGTATCCGATCCCATGCCGGTAAACATATTAAAAAGAGCCGGAATGGACAAAGTGATTGCCGTATGTGTATTACCAACTGCAGACGAGTTGCTTTTCAAAAAAGAGAAAAAGAAAAAACGGGAAGAAGTAGGGATCGCAGCGTGGTTCAACCATCACTTCAACTACTGGTCGGAAGGTAACATTTTTAATATACAACGAAGCGCCGATTTCGGTATGCAAATGCGCCTCGCTGAGCTCAGTATGAAAGAGGCAGACGTGCAGATCCACCCCATAATCTGCAACGCCAAATGGCATGACTACGCCGGATACGCAAAATACATCCGGCTCGGTCGTGAAATTACCGAGTCAAAAATTGGAGAAATTAAAAAGTTACTGGAACCGAAAGTCCTGATTAATGACTAATACGAAACTGTTCATCGGGACCGTTCATTCCTGTCGTATTTTATTCTCCCCCGAAACCAACGACTGTACCCTGTACAGTCAGAAACCGTACCCTGTTACGTCTGATAGTTTATATATAGAGAAATGAGCAAAGAAGTTGTGATCATAGACGGCATTCGTACCCCGTTTGCCAAAATGGGAACCACGCTGGCAGGAGCTGATGCGGTCGAACTGGGCCGAACCGCTGTTCAGGGCCTGCTGACCCGGCTGGGCTTTGATCCGAATTTAATAGATGAAACCATTTTTGGCTGCGTTTCCCAACCCGTCGACGCTCCGAATATTGCCAGAATCATCGCTCTCCGGGCCGGGATTCCCGAATCGAAACCTGCCTTCACTGTCCAACGAAACTGTGCATCAGGTCTCGAAGCGATTACTACTGCCGCAGACCGGATCATCTCCGGCCGGGGCGATGTTTATCTGGTGGGTGGCACCGAAAGCATGACCCGGATTCCTCTGCTGTACAAGCATCGTACCGCCTTGAAATTTTCGGCTCTGTCCAGGTCCCGTTCCACCGGGGAAAAGATTGCCAATATTCTTAAGTTCCGCCCGGCGGACTTCGCACCGGTAGTCGGTCTCAAACTGGGGCTTTCCGATCCTGTTTCCGGACTGAATATGGGGCAGACAGCCGAACTGCTCGCCAGAGAATTTGAAATAGGCAGGGATGAACAAGACGAGTTTGCACTCCGCTCTCACCAGTTAGCCTCAGCCGCTGCCGAAAAGCTGGCGGCCGAAATCACTCCCTGGTATGACGCAAAAAGCGGTAAACCGGTCACGGCCGATAATGGAGTTAGGGAAGGCCAAACCATGGAAGCTCTGGGAAAATTGAAACCGGTATTCGAACGAAATACCGGCACAGTGACAGCCGGCAACGCCTCCCAGATAACCGATGGAGCCGTCGCGCTGCTTATGATGAGCCGGGAGAAAGCGGATCAACTTGGTTTACCAGCACTGGGCCGTCTCGTCGACTATCAGTACACCGGGTGCGACCCGGCAAAGATGGGACTCGGACCGGCCCACGCAATTGAAACAATGACGAAACGTTCGGCGCTGAACCCATCAGACGCGGATCTCCTCGAAATTAACGAAGCGTTTGCAGTACAGGTACTTTCCTGCCTGAAACTGCTGAATGAAAAAGGAATTCATCTCGACATCGACCGGCTCAATGTGAACGGAGGAGCTATTGCTCTGGGCCATCCCGTGGGAGCCAGCGGTGCCCGACTTGCCCTGACAGCACTCAAAGAACTGGAACGTCGGGAAGCGAAGTCGGCATTGGTATCGCTGTGTATCGGCGGTGGCCAGGGCGGAGCAGCCTGGTTGGAGAGAGTTTAAAACCAGATCTGAAAATCATATGACAAATCTATCTCTAACAGTCGAAGAATCCGGTCTGGCGATCTTGAATTTTGATCGCCCGGATTCACCGGCAAACATCTTCGACGCCAAAACCCTCGACGAGTTTGCTATCGCTCTCGATCAAATTGAGAATGACGACTCGATAAAAAATTTGGTATTTACCAGTGGCAAACCCGGGATTTTTATTGCCGGTGCCGACATCAAATCAATAGCGAAAGCAACCAGCTACGAGTTGGAAGCCTTCCTGCTTCAGGGACAGGAACTGTTCGACCGGGTCGAGGCCCTGTCCTGCGGTACTGCGGCTGCAATTCATGGAGCCTGCCTGGGAGGCGGTTTCGAGTTGGCCCTCGCTTGCGACGTTCGTGTAGCATCTGATGATTCGAAAACCAAAATTGGACTCCCCGAAACTATGTTAGGTATCATTCCTTCCTGGGGAGGGTCCACGAGGTTACCCAAACTTATCGGAGTGGACAAATCGCTTCCTCTGATTCTGTCCGGAAAACAAATGGCACCGGGATATGCAAAAAAGAAAGGAGTAGTGGATGATGTCGTGCCCAATGAAACTCTGGTGGAGAGATGCATTCAACTGCTCCGGAATAAACCGCAGAGGCGGTCTTTACGGAAATCCAATAACATCATTTCCACAACTATAGCAAAACACCTCGCAAAAAAACGGGTAATCAAGCAAACAAGAGGACATTATCCGGCACAATTAAAAGCCATAGATGTAGTGACAGCAGCTCCGCACAGATCCCGTTCGGAATCGCTGAAAGCAGAAAGGGAAGCAGCCCTTCAACTCGCCGAAAGCGAAGCAACAAAGAATTTAATTCGTCTGTTTTTCCTCACAGAGAAGTCGAAAAAATCAGGCGTGGAAGTCCATCAACCGGTTCCTGAGGTCAAGCACTGCACTGTAATCGGTGCGGGGGTGATGGGAGCAGGCATTGCCCATTGGACGGCCTCCCGGAAAATCCCGGTTCTACTGAAAGATATCAATGAAGAAGCGGTCGCACGGGGCATGAAAACCATTTCGAAACGTTTCGAGGAAGCCGTTAGCCGCCGGATTTTTACCAGGAGCGAAGCTGCCGAAAGGATGAGTCTAATTTCCCCGACTGCAGAAGATGTGCCGATGATGAACACCGATTTGGTGATCGAAGCCGCTGTCGAAAACATGGGAATCAAAAGAAAAATTTTCGCCGAACTGGCCAGTAGAACACGGGGCGATGCAATTCTTGCAACCAATACATCAGCGCTGTCTATCGAAGAACTCGCCGAGGCGATCCCGAATCCGGAACGCGTAGTAGGGCTTCATTATTTCAATCCGGTTCACCGGATGAAACTCGTCGAAATTATATACACGAAAGACACCAGCCCCGCGATCATTCAGGCATGTTTAAATTTCGTCAGAAAAACAGGCAAATCCCCGGTCCTCGTTCGAGACAGCCCCGGGTTTCTTGTTAATCGCATCCTGATGCCCTACCTGATCGAAGCAGGTAACCTGTTTCAACAAGGTATTCCCCCGAAGAAGATTGACGAAGCGATGCTCGATTTCGGTATGCCGGTCGGCCCGATTCAACTACTGGACGACATTGGTCTCGATGTAGCACTTCACGTTGCCGATACTATGGAGAGCGCGTTTGATGAGCGGATGAAGGTCCCGAAAATTTTACGTAAACTGGTGAAAGCTAAAGTACTGGGAAGAAAATCCGGCACAGGGATCTATCTGTATGACAGTAGCGGCCAAAAAAAGGTTAATCCCGAAGCAAGTTATTTCGTCACTGGAGCAAAATCGATGACAACCGCCGAAATTGCCGAACGCCTATCCCTTTTGATGGTCGCGGAAAGCTTTCGCTGCCTCGAAGAAGGGATTGTGGACTCCGCCGATGACATTGACTTTGCCATGATAATGGGAACCGGTTGGGCTCCCTTCCGCGGTGGCCCGATGGCGTATGCCGAAACTATTGGGGAGAGTTATATTCGTGAAAGACTGGAACAGTTTCACGACAAAGACAGTCCAGCCTACGAAATACCGAAATCTCTCCGCAAATAAATAAAACGATGAAAGACAAGAATCCCAAATGGGTGTGCGACCTGGCGAAGTTTATCGACAGACCGCACCGCGATGTCAGGGAGCGGGTGCGCCAAATTCTTGCGAAAAAAGAATTCCAAAACCCGCCGAGGGATTCGACGGCTGAATATAGAGATTCGGTCTGGAAGCTACTCAAAATAATAGCCGACGAAGGGATAGGAAAGATTGGGATACCGGAAGAATTCGGAGGAGAAGGCGATAAAAATGCCTTTCTTGCCGCTTTTGAAACTCTTGCTGAAGGGGATCTGTCGGTATTGATTAAATTTGGAGTACAAATCGGACTGTTCGGCGGAACTATACAGAATTTAGGAACCGAGTTTCATCATAAACAGTATCTGCGCGACGCTATGGAGGCAAAACTCCCGGGGTGTTTTGCGATGACCGAAGGTGATCACGGTTCCAATGTTGCCGGTCTGGAGACAACAATTACCTACCGGAAAGAAAATGATACTTTCGTGATCCATACACTGCATGAAAACGCTGGAAAAGACTATATCGGCAATGCGGCGGTACACGCTAAGATGGCCAGTGTTTTCGGGCAACTCATTGTAGAGGGAAAGTCTCACGGGGTTCACTGCATACTCGTTCCCGTCCGCGATGGAGCCGGAAATCCACTGAAGGGAATTCGAATCGAAGATGACGGGGATAAAATGGGTCTCAACGGCGTGGATAATGGTAGACTCTGGTTCGATAATGTAGCGGTTCCCCGGGAGAACCTGCTCAACCGGTTTGGCGGCGTAAACGAAACAGGCGAGTATGTAAGCGATATTGAAAGTGAATCCCGCCGGTTCTTTACCATGCTGGGAACGTTGGTGGGAGGCCGCGTCAGCATCGGCTCAAGCTCACTGACAGCCGCGAAACGTGCTTTGAAAATCGCCATCGATCACGCCCTGGAACGAAGGCAGTTTGGTGAAGAGGGAAAGCAGGAAATACTGCTCATGGACTACAAACTTCACCAGACCAGGCTAATACCATTGCTGGCGAAAACTTTCGCGATTCACTTTGCACTTCGCGAGTTGTCAGAACGGTACGGGAAAGCCGAAACCGAAACAGAAGAACGAATTTTTGAACGGGATGCAGCCGCGCTGAAAGCTTATGCCACCTGGCACGCCAATAAAACGATCCAAACCTGTCGCGAAGCTTGTGGCGGTGCCGGATATATATCAAGTATGGGATTTTCCGATCTGAAAGGTGATATCGATATATTTACCACTTTCGAAGGTGATAACACAGTTCTCCAGCTTCTCGTGGCCAAAGAATCCCTCAAAGATTTTGCCCGCCAACTCAAATCAGCCGGTCCTGTAACCGCGGCAATCGAAATTACCATGTCTCAACTAAAGAGATATCAACTCAGCCTCGCACTGCTGTTCTCGCGAGGAGATATTTCGACCATGACTTTAATGGATCTGCTAAAAATGCGCGAACAACAAGTTCTCATCGACACCGCAAAACGCATTCGACATCGTATCAAAAAAGACGGTTTCACCCCAACGAAAGCATTCAATGAGGAAGGGCCGCAACTGGTCGTGTTTGCCGCCGCCCATACCGATATGATTGTCTATGGAAGATTCCGGGAAGCACTCAGCCGGGTAAATAATCAGAAAGTACGCTCAAAGCTGGAATCTTTACTGGAGCTGTATGGGCTCAGCGTGATCGAAGAAAACAAAGCGTGGTTTCTTTCCAGCGGTCTGTTGCCGGTGTGGTTATGTAATTCACTTCCGGCAATGATTGGGGAAAAGGTAGGCAAAGTGCGGAGAGATGTCGATAAACTCGTCACTGCACTGAATCCTGGATCACTTAGGTGATTCGGTAGATTTCCATGACACCTTCTAATAATTTTTTGAAATTGATTTTCAGATCGATCAGCTTTCCTGAATGAATATCAAAAACCCAGCCGTGAACAGTAAGGTTTCTTTCTCTGTACGCCTGCTGAACCTCTGCGGTTTTTATTACATTGATACACTGCTCCTGCACGTTTAGTTCGATCAAGCGCTTGTATTTTACCTCCTCATCCTGGATTTCGTTCAATTCGTCTTTATGAATTCGAAATACATCCCGAATGTTTCGAAGCCACGGGTTAAGGATTCCCAGGTCTGCCGCCTGCATGGCCGCTTTGACACCACCGCAGTAGTAATGGCCGCAAATCACTATGTGATTCACTTTTAAGTGAACTACGGAAAAGTCGATTACGGACATTGCACTGAGATCGGTGTTTGGCACCATGTTGGCAATATTCCGGTGGACAAAAACGTCGCCGGGATTTACACCCATCAAGTTTTCCGCAGATACTCTGCTGTCCGAACAACCAATATAGAGAATTTCCGGGTTTTGCCCCTTGGACAGGTTTTTGAAGTAGGCGGGATCGTCGCGTTTCCTTTCCGTTGTTCTGAAAAATTTTATCTATGTTCATCGGCAAGACTACCCCTCTACTTCACGAATTCAGGAACGACAGTCAACTGAATTTCGTCAAGATCACGGAGCACCTTGAAAGCTGCAGATACTCCGCCAGGTAGAAGCTTCAATTGCTCAACCAGGTCATCGATATCTTTAACCTCCCGATCATTTACCTGCAAAATAACGTCAAAAGGTTTGA
>JARGOZ010000124.1 GCA_029213025.1 Verrucomicrobiales bacterium | reverse complement strand
TTAATAGCCACAACGATTTTCTTCATATCTCCAACCTACCTACGGAAATTTTCAATTTTTGGATGGGAAATATTCGCGAAACGAATGACCCGCTAATTTATGCATGAGCGCGGAGTAGCCGCCAACGGATAGGGGTCGGATGCTTTCCCTGCCTCAGGTTAGTAACCTTCCTCAACAAATTCGTAACAGGTTACTATGCCATACGGGAACATAGTATAACTTCTCAACGACCTGTTAACCAAATCCTGTGACGCAGAGCAGGGCTATCGGCACTCCGCGGGAAAATGCGCTGAGCAGTCGGGCATTTCCCATTTCCTCGAATCGCAGAGCGAAATACACCTGTCGTTCGCCAAAGACATTTCCCGGGTGATTTCGATGTTTGGCACCGAACCCGATCAACGGGCCTGTTTTCACGCCCAAGCCCACGAAGCGTGGAATCGCCTGCGGGCCATCGTCGGCGACCGCAACTCCATTCTCGCCGAATGCCGCCGGGGTGAACAGTCCGCTTTGCAAGCCTACAACAGATGTCTCGAGAAAGACAACTTACCCTCTGTCGTCCGGAATTTGCTGGTCATTCAGCGTAACAAAATATCCCGTTCCCTCAATCAGATCGAAGCAGAGATACGTGGTTCGTTAGCGCATACTTCCTGCTAACTTCCCTCCGTGGCTCTCGATCTAATCCGGAACGATTAGGCTATCAAAAATGCCAGCGACATGCCTTTGCCTTGTTGTTTGGGACAAACTACATATTGTAAATGAGATCAGAAGACGGAAAAACGCATCCCCGGTAAGTATATAGGAACCGCCCCCTTGCCCATACATAAATTCAGGATGCGGAAGATAAAATCCTCCCCTACACCCCTCAATACAGGCGCGACCAATGCTCCGATAAAAAATCCCTTAGAAATCAAATTCCATTCAATCAGTTGTCATCAGTTCACCGCTCATCCGATTCCTTCGGTGAAATGATCACTCTTTCGCCTTTTCGTTTTAGCACTTTTCCCTATCCTGCGTTCGATAAAGGTTGTAAATATCTGTTCATGAACGGGCCCCTTTTCACTTCGGCCGTGTTGCGATGGTTTGCTAATCATGCGCAAATTCAGGACCAGCGCGTTTTGCCCCGGGATTCAACCAAACGGGGAAACTTCGCTGCTCCGAAGTCGATGGGTGTGGAACTCTTTTCGCTGCTGGCTGTTGTGCTGACCGGCGGGGTCCAGGCTCAGAATGACGCGATGGTTGATCTCTCCAAGCTTGAGGTGCGCTCATTGCAAATGATCTACGCGGGCACCCCTGAGCGAGCATGGCGGACGGCGAATCAGATCGTGGAAGCCAAGCGGGAGGAACTGCGGCGGAACCTGCCGGCCCTCGATGAGACCGGGCGACTGAAGTTCCTACGCCGCCTTCGGCCTTATGATGTAAGCGCCAGTGTCGGGTCGGGCAGGGCCGTTGCCCAGGCGGCGCTCCTGGCCAAAGGTGTCGTTCTGGAAAGCATTCTGGAAGACCGGCGGGCGGCCCGGTTGCTGGGACGGGAAGTCAAGCATCTACGGGCTGAGGAAAAAACATTCACCTGGCGATTTTTGAAGATTACGGTGGACAGCGTGCTGGAAAAACTGCCGGCGAACATGGCACTTATCGAACTTGTCCGCTATCGGCGTTTTACCAAAGGAGGGCAGGTAGCCGAATGGTATGGGGCGGCGATCTTGCGGCGGGGAAAGGAGCCGGTGTTTGTGCCAGCCAGGCGGTCTGCAGCGGAGATCGATGTTGCCGTGCGGGCCTACCGGGAGGCTATCGAGGCCGTGGCTGGCGGTGTAGTCAATGACATTGCTGTGGAACGGGGCGGCCGAGCGTTGCATGACTGGTTGGTGGCTGACTGGTATCCGCACCTGAGCGGGGTACAGCACCTGGTGATCTGCCCGGACGGAGCTCTCAACTTCCTTCCCTTCGGGACCCTGCTAGACTCGGACGGGAAACTTGTAGCAGAAAAGGGCACGATCTATTACGCGAGCAGCGGGCGGGATCTCGTGGCACGGGAACCGGCCAATGTGTCCGCCGGCCCTCCCGTGATTTTCGCCGATCCCGAGTTTGGAGGAACGGACGAAACGGGGTACACGCCAACTGGATCGCTGACCGGCCTGAGCAGCCTGCAGTTTGGTAAATTGAAAGGAACCAGAACGGAGGCGGAAAAAGTGGGACACATTCTTCGCGAAACGGGCGAAGCGACGAACTATCCCCTGTTCCGATTGGGAGAAGATGCGACGGAGGCAGCGTTGCGTAGCGTACATTCGCCGGGGATTTTGCACCTGGCAACGCACGGATTCTTTCTCGAGGAAGCGGAAGGCGGCGCGATGTCGCTTTCCGGTCTGGCATTGAGCGAAGCCCAGGCGACGGTGGAAAGCTACCGTCGGGGAGAAGGACCTGATCCTATGGCGGACGGCATTCTACTTGCGGAGGAGGCCGGGAGTCTGGACCTGCGAGCTACCGAGCTGGTGACCCTGAGCGCATGCCGGACAGCGGTGGGCCGGACCGAGCCAGGGGAAGGAGTGATGGGGCTTCGGCGAGCTCTGGTGCAGGCCGGGGCGCG
Organism: Verrucomicrobiales bacterium; assembly: GCA_029213025.1. Classification (GTDB taxonomy): domain Bacteria; phylum Verrucomicrobiota; class Verrucomicrobiia; order Verrucomicrobiales; family DEV007; genus Arctic95D-9. Next base: position 18,543 of record JARGOZ010000124.1, on the reverse strand, counting down.
CAACGTGTTGATGACGCTGTGGGACATCGCCGACGAGCCGACCGGGGACTTCATGGAAGCGTTCTATCGTAGTTACGCCACATCGGGCAACGCGCCGCTGGCGCTGAGCGATGTACAGCGGAAGAGCCTGAAACGCTTGCGTAGAGAGGAAGGGTTGGCTGTGGCGACCTACCTGGCGGGAGCATTCATATTAAGCGCTCAGGCCACTCCAAAGCAGGACGTCGCGCTACAGCAACAAGAGGAAACGGCGCGCTCGAAACTGGCAGCGCTCGAAGCAGAGCGGAAAGCAGCTGCGGCAATGGTACGAGAGGACGCCGTGCGTCCACCGGGGGAGGAGCGGGAATTTGCCGGGATCATCTTCTGCTGGTGCCCTGCGGGAACTTTCCAGATGGGCAGCCCGGTAGGCGAGGCACGTCGTGAAATTGACGAGACACTGCACGATGTGACGCTGACTCGCGGTTTCTGGCTGGCAAAATATGAGTGCACCCAGGCGCAATGGAAGGCGGTGATGGGGCGCAACCCGAGCCATTTCAAGGGCGATGATCTCCCTGTGGAGCTAGTGAGCTGGGATAGTGCGCAGCAATACATCGCAAAGCTCAATGGTGAAGACGGTCCGGGTAACGGATTGCGCTTTGCGCTGCCCACCGAGGCGCAGTGGGAATACGGATGCCGGGCGGGAACGACGACAGCATTTTCCTTTGGGAACGTTCTGGATGGGAGTCAAGCCAATTGCAACGGCAATTATCCCTACGGTACCAACTCGAAAGGTCCTGATCTTCAGAAAACAAGTCCGGTGGGAAGCTATGGCCCCAACCAGTGGGGGCTTTGCGACATGCACGGAAACGTGAATGAGTGGTGCGAGGACTGGTATGGCAATGATTTCTACAGCCCCGGGCAACGCGATCCCAAGGGTCCCCTGGTCGGCTCCCTCCCCGACACCTACCGGGTCGCCAACGTCGACAGTCTCAGCCCCCACCGGGTACGGCGGGGAGGTGCCTGGCGCGTGATCCCTATGTACTGCCGGTCCGCCCGTCGTATTGGCGACGGGTCGCGGGCCAACCGGAGCAATAGCCTCGGTTTCCGGCTTGCCGTCCGGGCAGTGAACGCTGAGAAAAGCGCAATGGCCGCAGGCCCGGATCAACCGGACGGACGGCCCGATAAAAACTATTGAACAACCGTTTTCCAATCAGTATAATTCGTTTAGCGCCAACCTTCTCGAACACGGCGGCTCAATACGAACTTATTGGTTCTACCCTTCTCACCTGCGCCTACGCATCACCACCGACACAATGCAAACAACCATAAAAACAATCGGCGTCTTTGCGACGTTAGTCATTTTCATGTGCTACACCACTCCCGTCTTTAGCGAGCCTTCGTCAGCTACAATGACCACATGGACGAGCATCGAAGGCCGCATTATCCAGGCAACTATGCTGCGCCTCGATGGCGATAGGGTCATACTTCAACGCAAGGACGGCGTTGTATTCAGCCTGCCTTTGAGTAAGCTCTCTGCGGATAGTCAGGCTGCAGCAAAGGCAGGGAGTAAGCCGATTCCCGCCCCTAAAGAGAACAAATCACCTGCCTCTCCCGCCCTTAACGAATCTCAAGCAGTCAATATGACCGCGTGGATAAGCGCCGATGGCCGATCTATTCAGGCGAAGCTTATACGTCTTGAAGGAGAAAATGTCTTGCTTCAACGCAACGACGGCACGGTGTTCAGAGTCCCTTTGAGCAAACTCTCCTCCGACAGCCAGGCAGCGGCAAGGATCGGGAATGAGGCACTTTTCGGGCCAAAAAAACGCGAATCAAATCTGGTGACAGCATTTGAACTAGTAGGTGGCTGGACAAAAATCAGTGGCATTCCGGAAGATGTAGCGGGAGACCCTTCTGTGATTAAAGTACTAAACGATTCACTGGTCAATGAACCTTTCGCGTCTGGGTGGCCCATCACTGTCCGACAGATTACAAATGAGGTCGAAAGAGCCAGATATATAATCTTAAAGACTGCGGAGGAACCAGGTTTAGATTCGCTTCTTGGGATTCTGGGACAGCCGGATTCCACGGAAAAGGAGAATGAAGTTACGTGGTACCTGTACGGATGGTGCCACTTTGGCATCTCGGATGGAAAGGTTACCCGTCTTCGAGGGGATTGCAAATCCATCTCACGATAACTTGTGTCATGCGGATACACGTCGAAGAAAACTGCGCCCCACGAAACTTGAATCAATCAGGCTGCCCGCCACAATACCCAGTCCGATACGGGCTTGCGTTTAGTCCTTTAGCAATCAATTTCCTATTAGTTAGTTTAGTAAAAATTGACTGGAGAGGTGGACGTCGCTCACTATCACGTGTGATGAATCTTAAACGCAATATCCGGCTGGTCTTCATCATGTCAATTTTATGGGTTACGTCGGTGAATTTGTCCGCCCAGCAACCACGAACCTTCACCGATCGATCAGGAAGGACTCTTGTCGCAGTCCCTCTTGGCTTAAGCGACGGAACCGTTGAGATGAAACGCGTGTCCGACGGACAGGTGTTTCGAATTCAGACCAGCACACTCAGCCCGGCAGATCAGGCCTGGTTGACCTCGTGGGCTGCGAGTTCGTCCCGGGCGGCACCGGGAAGCTGGTCGGTGCTGCGGATTCACATGCCGATCTCCAAATATGTCGACGTTAATCGACCTGAAGTCGTGGGATTGAGGAACGATGCGGCTCGAGTCGGCGCCACGACCTTTGAGGTCCTGCTGCCGGTTGGTGCATGGGTCAAAGTCTCGGCACGCGACCACACTACAACTGGCGAATATCTTGCTCACCTGATCCGTTACGAGGGGGAGCGCGAATGGAAGGTCACAACCGGGGACAGCCTGATGATGCTCTCCCGGGATGGCCTTCCGTCCAAAGTGGTTGGCATCACTCTTCCGTCCAATAATCCTGAAGATTTGCTATCCTCCATCGACCTTTCCCGTTGCGAGACGAAGGTGAGCCTGGACACCAATGGGAGACACTTGAGTCTTTCGTTGCTCTCCAAATTCAAGATCGGTGCGCTGGTGGTGGGAACCACACTTGATGCCGAGGGCGTTACATTGGCGGCAGCGCTAAATCCGAATGCTATTCATTTGGTTTTGACCGAAGAATCCGCCCCTAAGATCGGTTCCTTCACCTCTCTTGAGGCGATGGATGTTCGGCGCGAACCGGCCTGTCCGGACAACGTTCTGGGGGCACTGCCTTCAGCCAGGGACATGTACATCCATACCTTCGCCTTCACTCCTGCAATACAGCAATCGCTCGACTCGAATACAAAATTACGGCTATTTCGGTTCCTTGCGTCAAATGCCGGAAAGGGAAGAGTGCCACAGTGGAAAGGAATTTCTAAAAACACGAGTCTTGAAGCCCTTAATATGCTTCGTGGGGCCGAACTGGATGCAGCGGAAGTCGCTCAGTTGCCGTCTCTCCGCTCCCTATCGGTCAGTCATTCTGTGTTTCCTCCGGATAGCGGTGGTCTTCCAGAGTTGGCCCGATTGAAAGGTCTGCTGGCTCTCACGTTGGTCGCAAGCTTTCCTCAGGAAATCTTTGAATCGTGGACGAAAAACGGAAGCCTGGACAATCTTGTCTATTTCGCATCCGACGGGGCTCATCAGGTTAAAAGCTTTACCAGGCTGCGGGTGCTTGAGATGGATCTGCCGCAAGAGGAGCACCGGGGCATTGTCTCAGCAATCGGTGATTTGCCGGACCTTCGCAGTCTTGAACTGTCGGGTGTTGGCAGGAGTGATATACCTGCACTCTCGAGCGCAAAGAACAAGGCAACGGTCGAAAGTTTGGACCTCGGACTGCGATCAGTGAGCTCATTCGGCAACCGGGAAACCAGTTCGGGTGATTATCCGGACAGTAAAGATCTCCGGCGTTTATCAGGATACACGGCACTGAAGCGCCTGGAGGTTTGGGGTGGCCACATCAAAGAATTCGACTTTTCTCAATTCCCCAAGCTGGAAGTTCTCGAACTGAGGGGCATGAACGATATGAAGGAGTTGATTGGCCTGTCTACCAGTCCGACCATGGAAGCCCTCAAGTTGTACGACTGCGACAAGCTAACCTCTCTTGGAGTGAAGGCACCGAACACAAAATTATGGAAGCTTGAGTTGAATAAATGTCCGGAATTGGTCGACATAGGCGGGGTGCAACAAACATCAGGCCTGAAGTTGATTTTTATTAATGGATGCGACAAGATCCCCCAACCGCTGGTTGTCGATAAAACCAACTCCTACTATTCCCTCGTCATCAGGTCCTGTGCGTTGCTTCCGGATCGTAATGAAGAACGGAAGGGGGACGCCCCGTAACCGGACCTTCCGACGACAACAATTCAGGCAATCAAACACTACTCCAACCACGGTCCGGTTTCCTTTGGTGAGGCGGCTCGATATTGCTCGACCAGGCGACTGGATTCATTCACCAAAATCTCTACTCGAACTTCACCTTCGCCAGATAGATGCAGGTCTTTTCCTCGTGGGAAGAATAGTAGCTGACCCAGAGGACGCCGTCTTTCCAAACCATACCGGGGTAGCTGGTGTCGCCGCCGGAGGGTAGCGTAAGACACTCGGTCATTTCGCCTTTTTCGGGATCCAGCCAGGACAGCGAGGTGCGTGCCTTTTTATCATACAACCGAGTTGCCGCTATTATGTTTCCATCGGGAAGTTGGATCATGTTCGGGCCGCCAATTCTATAGTTCAGCTTGGTCCAACTCCAGTTGTCGTAGGGTGGATTTGCTTTACCCAGGAAAGCCATTTTATCGCCGGTTTCATGGCGAAAAAGGCAGAGCGCGGAGTCGTCTTCCAAAAACAGGATGGTGTCCTCCCCCACCCCTTTATCCAGATTCAGTTCCGGAATCCATCTTTCATAATCCATGCCGTCTTTACTCCGGTAAAATGTAGCGATTCGTTCTTCCCGGTTGCGATCAGTTCGGTAACCCATGCTGTAGATGTAGCCTTTGTGATATTGCGCCCGCCACAGCCAGAAGCCGGGGTCCCCGATTGGGGTTTCCTTTGTCCAGGTTTTGCCTTTGTCACTGGAAAACCAAACGAACGAATGGTAGCGAATTTCTTTGTCCGCCTGCATTCCCGCGCCGTTTAGCATAAAGCGACCGTCGGGTAACACGATCAGTTTGGCATCGCGCAGGTCTTCGATTTCATGAGTGATCAACGCAATCGACTGCCAGTTTTCCCCATCTTCGGAAGTGATGACCCGAATCGATCCATCGGGTGAGACATGTTTACTTCCCTCCCGGAAAACGCAATACCAGCGACCTTCATGAAAAACCAGATCGGTAAAGGCGTTGTGATTGCCCAGATCCCAGATTCGCTGCGTTGAGATGAGTTTCGGTTGCGGGTAGTCAGCCCCCCTGGACAGCGAAATGGAGAACAGAAAAATCAGGATAAGAATCGAAGATCGAAGCATGCCCGAATATGCACACAAACAGCCCTGGTCCGTCAAAGGGAAATTGGTACACGATATTTATCGAACGTTATTTGCCATCGGAAATTGAATCACGGGATTATCACTGTAGTTCAGAAAGTGAAACCGTATGCCCGAAGTTTTCTGTACCTTCTATATCCAAAATTCGGACTTCTATCCGGGTATCCTGACCCGCCCACTTTATCAGGATCTCGCCGAAGTTTTCCTTGTGAAAGGTGGATTTTGAAATGCGATACTGGTTGTCGGTAGGCGTGCCACGCGGATGAATTTGATTGAGACTGCTGGAGGTGAAATCATAAATCGGATAAGGCGTCTTTTCTGTAGTTCGAGAGAATTCAGACCAATGCCGGTCACCGCTAATCAAAAACACGCCGTTCGCCTTCGTTTTGGCGATGAGATCGAAGAGACGCTGCCTTTCGTATGGAAGATTCGCCCAGGTTTCCTGACCGGACGCTTCGGGGACGATTTGAATCCCGGAACCGATGATTCGAATCTCGGCCGGCTTCTGTAGTTCCTGCTCCAGCCAGCTCCACTGAGCTTCACCCAATAGAGGAATCGCCGGATCATTCGCAGGATAGTATTTGCCACCGGTGCGGCGTTCTCCCGTCTTCAGTGGCCCGCGAAAATATCTCGTATCGAGAAGGATGATTTGGACACGTTTCCCCTCCGGTCCAAAGATCCGGGAATCGTAAACTCCGGGGCGACTCCGACGCGGGGAGTCCTCCGGGTCATTCCAGAAATCGACGAAGATTTTCTGAGCCTCCGCCTTTTTCGTATACTCCGCTCCGCCATCATTGACGCCGTAGTCATGATCATCCCAGGTTGCCAGCACCGGGCACAAATTCAACAGACGGGAAAAATTTGGATCCGCTTTGAGTTTTTTGTATTTGGCCAGCATCACATCCATGTCCTCCGTATCTGCATAGATATTGTCGCCGAGGAAAATAAAAGCATCGGGCTTAGCGGACACAATCGTTTCAAGAATCGGGATCGGTTTTTCCTGTTTGATACAGGAACCGAACAGGATTTTGGATAACACATCTTCCGCCCCGGCGTGAGCGGCCGGCACGAGAAAAAGCACGATGATGAGCTGAATCGTCCTCATGATACTCACAGCCTACCGCGTTCCCAAACATTACAATAAGCGTCATCACGCGGAACGATCAAAGATTGCTCACGAATATGTTGACCTGTAATCAACAAACCAGCTAACATGAGGCCATGAAAAAACACGTCTCACTTGCTCTCTGTCTTCTTTCGTTTCTTTTCGCAGTTTCCTGTTCAGACGGGACGTCTCCGACCACATCCAGTCCGGCCGATTCGGTTCTGAAGGCGATTAAAGCATTTGAAGGTGATGTGTCAGGAGCCAAAACAAAGGCGGATATCCAGGCAGCACTCGACAAAGTAGGCGACCAGGTAGATGCCTCCGGGGACTACCTGAAAACCCTGTCAGCCGACAGTCCGGTCGCCAAAAGCATCATGAGCGCAGGTAAAGCGGCGGTGTCAAAAGGGCTCGCTAAAGCAAAAGAACTGGGAATCTCCGTCGAAGAATTCAAGACCATGGCAAACAACGCCGGTTTGGGAGATTTTGTGAGTTAAGACTCCAACGGTAAACCGGAAGTAGAAACCCACAAGGAAGTGGTCGCACGGCTGCAAAGAGACCGATGGCCTCGCCGGCAACCAATACTTGTTGAGTCGACGACTGTACAGGGTACGGTCTCAGACTGTACAGGGTACAATCCATTACAGCCGGCAACGTGACGCGGACACTCCTGTCCGCGTTTCCAAAGGCTCAGCAAGTCGCGGACAGGAGTGTCCGCGTCACGTATGTTTCCAATTATCAGCACCTGACAGGGAGCCGTCATGAAAAAGATCATTTTCACCCTCCTCTTTATCTATAGTAGTTTATACGCAGAGGAGTTGCGAATATCGACATTCGTCGCCGACGTTACTCCACCGGTCGGTTCGCCGCTTTGCTTCAGCTTTATCAAACCGGTCAAAACGGTGGAGGAACCGCTCACGGCCCGGGGCGTTGTTATTTTCAGTGATCAAAAACCGATCGTACTTTGTGTCGCAGATTTTGTCGTGATCGCCAACGCAAGTCACGATGCCTGGCGGGCGGCGCTGGCAGAGGCTGCCGGCACAACTGCAGACCGGGTTGCCATGCATGTGATTCACAACCACGATTCTCCGGGCTATGACCAAAGTGCCGCTACCGAACTGGCCAGGCAGGGGCTGCCCGATGTGATGGCGCTGCAAACCGCCCACGACAAAGCGATCGCCGATACCACTGCGGCCGTTCGCCATGCGGTCACCAAACAAACAGAGGTGACACAAGTTGGTTTCGGATCCGGTCTTGTTGAAAAGTTCGCTTCCAACCGGCGAATCATCGGCGAAAACGGTAAGCTGGAGATGGCTCGGATGAGCGCAAGCCGCAATGCCGAGGCCAATGCAAAACCGGAGGGAACTATCGATCCCGAGCTGAGTCTTATCTCGTTCTGGAACGGGGAAACCCCTCTCGCGGTGATGACTTTCTATGCATCCCACCCACAAAGCTACTATGGCAAAGGCGGCGTAACTCCGGACACCGTCGGACTGGCGCGGAACCGCCGAACTACAGAAACCGGCGCCCTGCATATTCATTTTGACGGTGCGGGAGGAAATATCGCCGCCGGTAAATATAATGATGGCTCCCCGGAGGCACGCACCGCTCTGACAAATCGTGCCCACGCCGGTATGAAAGCAGCCTGGGACCAACAGACAAAAACGGCACTGTCCGGAGAAGACTTCGAATGGAAAGTATTACCAACGCAACTTCCGTGGCGAGGTATCTATAGTGAAGAACAATTGCTCGCTGAAATATTGGACCCGGCAACAAGTGTGAAGAACCGAATCCGCGCCGCGCGTAATGCCGCTTTCTATCGCCGCTGGAAAGAGGGCGGAAAAATTAATCTGAACTGTCTCCGACTGGGAGACGCGCGGGTGCTGTTCTTTCCCGGGGAGCTGTTTGTCGAATACCAGCTCGCCGCGAAAGCGATGCGCCCGGATGATTTTGTAGCCGTGGCAGCTTACGGCGACGGCGGGCCCGGCTACATAGGGACTGCAATTGCCTATGAACAGGGAGGCTACGAAGTCAGCCGCGTTTCACTGACGGCACCGAATGTCGAACAGGTGCTCACCGAAGCGACGCAAAAGCTGCTTGATGTAGAGAACTAATCCTGCCCGCCCTGCGTTGCTTTCGTCTTCCTGTGCAACGCAGGGGGACATTCTGCATTCAATTCAAGTGTCTGTGTGTGTTCCTGCTTTTTTTGCGGGAAATTCGATCATGTCGATTGCGCTTACGCCATCGATATTGAGAATACTCATCATCCGGTGTACCGAAAAACATAGAGGCGTTGCCGTCGTCGTAGTCCTCATCGTCGTCGGTATCCTGGTAGAATTCGTAATCGTCGTCATCGTTCAACAAATCTTCGGCCTCGTTGTTGTCGAGTTGCAGTAGGGCATCGTCAATTTGCCGGTCAGATGAGAATTCATAGTCATCGATTTCATCGACATCATCCCATGCTGACAGCAAGACGTTTTCCTTTCCTCTATCGCCGAATTCGTTTTCTCTTTTCATTGTAATTAAGCATATCAATTGTCAATCAAAGCGGCGAATCCGCCGCCGATGAAATTATAAACCGATTTTTATTTTTACGTCAAATATTTTTATATTAAAATGAAATGGATTTGATGAGTTTTTATCCACCGTTTGATTTCACCAGACGTTTCAGCAGCGCATCGAATTTGGAGGCCTGCTGAGGTGTGAGATCGCGGACTGCGTCGAGGGCGCATTCAAATCGCAATCGGGTCGCCTCGTCCACCAACCGGATTCCCGATTCAGTAAGACAAATCATGACCTTTCTGCGATCCACCGGGTCCTCCGCCCTCGTTACCAGCCCTTTTTTGAGCAGGCGATTGATGCGATTGGTCAACGCTCCCGGCGAGAGTATGGAGTCCTTTAAAATCTCACTGGCGGAGAGAACATAGGGATTGCCCTGGCGGCGCAGCGTTGCGAGAACATCATATTCCCACCATTCTATGTCATAGACGCTCAGCGCTGTGTTGAGTTTTTCGGCAAGCAGTTTTTCGAGCACCTGAATGCGAAGCACAATTCCCAGCGCTTCGGTGGGAGTATCCGGCTTCTGTTCTCTCCAGTCCCACAAAATTGGGTCGATGATGTCATGTACTTGAATAGTGGTTTGCATAAATTTTATCAGGACCGGTTTCCGGGGAAAATGCGATCATAACCTGCGTCGAGGATTCTTTTCAGCATGCCGGAGTAGTCACTGCGATCGAGCCTGGCCATTTTCGCCAGGTGGCCGTCCCAACACCAGCCGGGGTTTGGATTCGCCTCAAGAAGCCGTGGCGTTCCGTTGTTGTCGAGACGCCAGTCGAACCTCGCATAGTCCTGACATTCCAATCGTTCGAACAGCCGGCGGCACGAAGCGATAAGGAAGCTTTCCACATCTTCGGGCAGTCCGGCGGGAACAGATTTCAAATTCCAGTAGGGCGAGGCAGGATCCCATTTGGCTTCATAACCGCAGATTTTCGGATAATCCACAGGCAGACCGCTGTAGTCCTCTTCGATAACCGGGAGCGGATTGAGGTCATTCGGCATGTTACCGATGAAGCCCGCACTGATATCTTTTCCGGTAAGGAACTGCTCCACCAAAATCGTCTGGCTGTAACCGAAGCGCTCTTTGATTTCACAAATCGCAGCTTCCAGTTCAACGATATCTCTACAAACACAATTTTGGGTAATCCCAAAGCTGGAGTCGCCGAAGTTTGGTTTTACGATTACCGGGAATGGTATCGTGATTTCATGGAAAACGGGATTATCCGCCTCGATCATGAAGGCATCCGGAACAGGGATCTCCAACTCCTTGGCGATTCCTCTAACTAGAGATTTGTCGTAACAAAAAGCGAGGCACTGAGGCGTACCGCCGGTATAGGGAATCCCGAAAGTCTCCAGCAGCGCGGGAATGTGCAGTTCATACCGGGCGCGGTTGTCGAAACCTTCGTCACACAGGTTGAAAACGAAGTCGCAGTTTGGTTTTATCTGCTGTAGATCGGCCACCAGGGTTTCGTGATTATCGAGAAACGAGAACTCATATCCATCGAGACTGCCGAGCGCTTCCTTCAGTTTATCCAGAACGACAAAATCCTCTTTCGCGAATGAACCATTGGGCTTTACCACATCGCTTCTCCGGGGATCACCCAACAAAACCGATACATTGCGGATTTTTACCGAGTGTCGAACGGGGGCCCATTCCTTTCGGGTTTCCGCCCGGTAGAGAACCCGCTGCGCCATCATCCCGAGATCCTGATTTCTCTGACTGCCGGTAACGAAAGGTTCGAAAGCCTTGACTCCGGAGAAACCCAGAGCCTCCAGCATTTGAATCATCTGCGGCTGCGAATACAGTCGCTCGGCATAGAATTGATCGGAAACTACACCTTTTTGAGTATGGGTAATGACTTCCCGCGAAATCAGCCGGGAACCATCATCGGACATACATCTTTCCCGGCATACCAGATAATTCTTATCGATCCACTCCCAGCTCCGCGGCTCGTAGTTCGCCGCCATATATTCGCCGTCGGTTAGATCAAGGAGCAGATTCCCCCCGGGCTTGAGCACCCGGTGAATTTCATTGAGAACAGAGGCATCCTCCTGAGTGGAGTCGAAATAGCCGAAACTGTTCCCCGGCACGATGACATGGTCAAAACTGTCGTCCCGGAAAGGAAGCTTGCGCGCGTCTCCCTCGCGAAATGTGATAGAGAGACCTTCGCGTTTCGAAACAGTGCGCGCCCGGGAAATGAGATAGTGAGACCGGTCGAGGCCGGAAACATTCGTAAAACCTCTTCGGGCCAGCGCTATAGAATGGCGCCCCTGGCCGCAACACAAATCGAGGATTCCGTCCGTATTGCCGGGCTGAAGTATTTCGATAAAAGTCGACACCTCCCGGTCGGTGATTTCGGGATCTTCGACGACATCGCCGTCGGTGCGTAAATAGTTTGCGTTAAACACATCCTTCCACCAGTCCGCTTTGACATAACTCTGTAAATCATCTACCGGGCCGAGAACGTTTATTTTCTCTGTCGGTTTTTTCGATTTATTGACGGTTGGTTTTCTTTTACGGATTTTTGAATTGGGAACTCTTTGGTGTTTAACAGGTGCTGATGTTTTCATAGGGTGTTCGGAACCACGACCGGCTCCGACATTTTCGGCAGAAACTAATGGCTTTTATTTTGACGTCAAATTATTTGATGTTAAAATTCCGCAACCAACTACAGTTACAGACCAACCATGCATCAAACTCAGTTTACCCCGATTCCCGAACGAATTACCGAACTGGCTGACGAGCTTCTCCAATTTCAATGGTACTTCGATGAAGAAAGCATTCTTACAGTCGGCGATAGCGCCGGAGTGCAGCTCTCCGACATAATTGCTATTCCGCTTCGGGAGGTCAATCAGCACATCGAAGATATCGATGCCGCACTGAGAGAACTTGGCACCGGCACGACCGGCTCCGATCTGCGAAACCTGGTCGCACTGCTCGATTCAGCCATTGGCCGGATGAAAAAGCTGCGTCCGGAATTAACCGGTCATGGGATTTCGGCTAAAGTCCTTCGCGATTTTGATGCCCTCACTGCCGACTACAAATTTTTTCGCTCGGAGCTGAATCGATGGATGCAGTATCTCTATCCCACAGGCGGGCGGGGTTCGGCCAACACGTCGAATGGCTCCATGACCTTCGCTATGGAAATGGCAGACTTGAAATAAGGATTTACCGGCCTTGCTGAAGCTCTTTATCGAGCAGTTTATTGTAGATTTGACTCCGCTCCTTCATCCCGAGGCCGCGGTTTCGGTATTCATACATTTTCACATTGATACTTTCCCGCTGTTTCACCGACAGACGTGATACCTTTGCCAGGACTTGGGCAGGAACAGTCTGATTATCGCCATATCCATCCGCCTGAAATCCATCGCGAAAATTTCGGGCGGCTTTGCGGGCATCGGACAGTTGATCGGGAGTCAGCACACGGGGATCAGATCCGCCATGCGGTCCGGTGCCGCCTCCGGAGGTTCCATTCCCAACCCGGGTGGACACCTTCACCCCGCTCTTTCCTCTCAGCGGCAGCGGGGCTTTCTCGTAACGAATCGAGACCACACCGGCACCAGCCACTTTTATCTTCGCAGTCAGCGTTTCCAGATCGGACTCATCCCCTTTGACTTCGACCAACTGCCAGCCCTCGCGATTCATTTCCTCTGAGACAACAAAAGACTGACGGGTTTAGAGATCGAGCATCGTCGCAACGGTCTCCTCATCGATTTTGGCAACACCTGTGAGGATGAGTGATTTTGAGACATTCAGGGTTCGCAGAAACGGCGAGTGCTGCTTGAGCCCGGCAAAATTCCCGGTGGTAAGGGGCGCTGGTAGATACTCTGATTCAGCGCCGGTACCTTTTCTTCCCGCCGCTGCAGCCTTAGCAGAGCTCACGGCAGCAAGATCCTGCCCCCCGGCAAAATCCGGGACGAAAACAAGCCCCATACCAAAAGCACCCAACACAATCACTGTCTGACGAATCGCCCCCAAAACAGGGACAGTTTCAGCAAAGATCCACCTCACCGCGAGTGACGAGATCGCGGGTTTTTCGAAATGGCTCGCCTTTGCGTCCCCTTGCAATCCCGTCCGGAAACCGTATCGTTTCCCATGCGCATCGTCGTGTCGTCCTTTTGCCTCTTCCTGCTGACTGTTACTTTCGGTATAGCCGGGATCGAAAAGAGCTACGATCAGTGTATCAGCCTCTACGGAGAACCGGTCGGCGGAAAAGATGATACCTGGGTTTTCTTTGCCGGCGACCTCGTATATGTCTGTGATTTTGACGACAAAAAGGTCTGCAAAGGAATGATGGCTACAACCCAATCCAAACTTCCTCTAACCAAAGCGGAGAACTAACTGGTCCTCGATACCAATCCGTTCGGAGGGACGTGGACGCTTCAACAAGGCAGCGATTCCCGATGGACTCATTCATCGGGTAAATGGATGGCCGCCCAGATCCGGGGTGATCTAACAATTCAGCGCCCGTAGGCTACATGCGTGTCGCGGACACTCCTGTCCGCGTTTCCAGAGGCTCAGCAAGTCGCGGACAGAAGAGTCCGCATCACGTTATAGTTCCGTTTCGGCATCATCTGTTTCAACTTCCTTCGGTTCCTTCACCGACCGGTGTCCGGGAATGGCGAGGATTTCCATATATACCTCGGACCAGCCATTTGCCGCCGCCTGATCGACCTTCCCCGGCAGCTCAGCGACATGCGCTTTTTCCGCGCTGTCTGCAGATTCGCCAACCCGGCAGTCAAAATCCCAAAAATCGACATTCTCCGGCAGAGTTTTGCGCCGTTCCCGCTTGAGATATTTGCGAATATCGCCCTTGATCCTCTCCACAACCCGGGCGGGCTTGTGGGCTGAATCTGTCAGAGGAAATGTCTTTTTCATAGTGCCGGGAAGATACGGGGTAACACGCAACCGGCAATGTTTACTATAGGGAAATTTGAAACTCGACAGAGCGACTGTTTTTTATTTTGCTGAAATCTATGTCACGCTTTTTGCCGGTTCTTGTAATAGCCGTTACTGCACCTTTTTTACCCGCCGCTAACTTCGTAGTCCAGCACCCTCACTACTTCGGAATCGATTGTCTGGCTCTGTCGGAAGACAGCTCTTTTATTGCTACAGCAAATTCAAGAGGCGAAGTGAAAGTATGGGACACCCGGTCTGGATATTTACTGCAAACTCTCTTTACCTCTGCCCACCAATCGGAAACTCTCCGTTTTGATTCAACACAACAATACCTCGGACTCGAGCAAATGGGAGGAGCCGGAACCGTGTGGGAGTGGCGGACCGGACGTATCGTGGAAACATCCGATAAATCGAATATCGTGGCGCTCGATTTTATCCCGAAAACTGAATCCTGTCTCATCCTGCAAAAAGACGGGAGTTTGAAACGCATCGCATCAAAAACAGGCCACTCCGAATGGACAGTAAAATCACCGCACCCGACGCAATCGGTACGCTGCCTCAGCGAGGTCGAAGCGATGTTAATCGGTTTTAAGGGAGTCATAACCACAGTAGATCTGAATACCGGCACAATCACCACTACCCTCACTCCTGCGACAGGGGCATCGAAACTACCGGATGTGTATTTCAGCCTGTCGGTAGATCAGAAAAACCGCACGCTGTGGATGGGGGGACATTCCGGTTTGTTTCGAGCCTCTATACCGTCGACAGGCGGTAAAACCTACCCCTTGCAACAGGTCCACGAAAAGGCCTGTTTCTCTATCTCCTCTGTACCAGAGAAGGGCATAGCGAACGCAGAGGGAATTGGCAAACTAACTGTCAGAAACACAAATGGAGAGAAAGAGGGATATCTCGACCAGGTTCGAAACAATGCCGCCTTTTCCAGTGATCATGTAGTGTGGGCCGAACAGGGAAGATGGATATTAGCGGCCCGGGAAGGGCTGAACATCGGACATGTCCTGATGGAAAGCCGCTCTCCGATCAACTATGGCAACCCGTTTCTCGAATCCCGCCTCTCTCTTCGTATTGCCTACGACAAGAGCAATCATTCGATGGCGTTTCTAAACCGGAAAGGAGAGCTGTTTTCCATCACCCTGGCTCCGGAATTCGGCTGCAAAAAATTCAGCACCCGGCTGCCAAAAGTCCCCACGGAATCGCAAATTTCCTATCTTACCCCGGACCAACTCATTCTATTGACTGAACGCAATATGATTGCTTTTCAGCAATCGTCCGGGTCTATACTTTCTACAAAGGAGTTGGAAGGAGTCTGGGACAGATGGGCACTGCGAGGTCATCCGAATGTGGCCATACGAACCAAAGAAAAGGAATGCATCACTTATCGTTGGACAGGGAAAGAGTTCGCCATAACCGGTCGATTCCCAACCCCTTTCGGGCAGGCCGTGTCGCTTAACAGGGACGGGACCAAAGGAGTCGTTTTCCGGGACAATTCGTCAACTTCTGAAATCGAAATTTACGACCTGGGGAGAGGAACGTCACGCACCTACTCAATCGGAAAAGGTATGAACATCGGCGGTTCAGAAATTTTCTTCCTTCCCCCGGATGAATCAAAACTGCTTATATCAACTGACAAATCATGGAAACACCTGGATCTTACTACTGGCGAAGTTTTCGAACTGAAAACTTCCTCTAATCTGAATGAAGATTTGCGAAATCAATGGGATCCACAACCGGTCCCCGGCCACGACGATTTGGCCATATGTTACGAAACGGGATTTGATGGTTCATTTTCCGTAGTCAATACTGCGACCGGACACGAAAAATGGAAAGCTTCCCGGTGGAATGATCACGAAAAAATTCACCGCCATCATCTGCTGGGATTTTCCCCCAACACCAAAGGTATTTGGAGCTGCGGGGCAGATGGGCGCCCCTTCCTGTGGGATTTACGGGAAGGATCACCCAAACTCAGACTCTCCCTTTGCGAAGAAAAATCCTCTGCAACATTGGAAACCCCTCAAGGCAACTATCACAGCACCAATTATTCTTCCAATGAAATCATTCAGGTTAGCTATGAAGCCGACGGTTCCGCTACGTGTTTACCAGTTGATCCGCGGACGGATCCATCCCCCGACATTCAGGCACTTTTGCATCGCTACGGCTACAAAGATTAGGTCTTACAGCATCCGCCGTCCTCTGCCGGATTGTGAAAACCTATCATGTTACCGTCCGGATCAGTAGCGAGACATATATCACCGTAGGGACCGATCGAAAATTTCGCCTTCACAATGTGGCCTCCATTTTCCACTACACGGCTTTCTTCGTTCGCGCAATCTTTACAGGAGAAATAGATAATGGTGCCACTTCCTCCGGGCTCGCATCCCTCCATCTTGCAAATCGCCCCGTTCGCACCGCCGAGTTCAGGACCTCCGGGAAATGAAAGCATTTCTATATCATCAGCGAGAGTGGGTAAAGTCTCCAATTCGACCTCAAGAACGCTTTCATAGAATTTCCGTGAACGCTGCAGATCCGTGACATAGATTTCAAACCAGCCCACCGGATTACGGTTGATCTCACAACTGACTGAGGTGGGTGCGGGAGCTACAACTCCGGCAGCTTTCTTCAGTTCGGAAATATCCAGCTTCTTCATACTGAGAAGAGCTTCCATCACCGGCCCGGCCGACTTGCCTTCCATCAGTTCGGGAAGACACTCCGGAACGATTTGCCACGACAATCCGAACCTGTCTTTCAGCCAACCGCACTGCTGCGATTCGACTGGCCCTCCGTCGGACAGCGCATTCCAGAAATGATCGATCTCGTCCTGATCGGCACACTCCACTACAAAGCTGACTGCCTCCGTGAAGCGGAAATGGGGCCCCCCATTGAGAGCCGTAAAAGAAGTGCCCGACAGGGAAAAAGCAACAGTCATAACAGCGCCGGGCTTATTACCATGGTTCTCAACACCAGCGTTTTCCGGATACCGTTCGATCTTCACAATTTCCGATCCCGGAAAAATGGAAGTATAGAATAGCGCCGCTGCCTCTGCCTGATCGTCGAACCAGAGGAACGGAGTGATACGTGGACCAATTTTCATACTCTTCTGAATGAAACGTTTAGTTACCAACAAGAACTGAAAAACCGCCGTAGGTCATTCGTTCCGTATCGAAAGGTTGCTCAAAGTCCGGGTTGCTCTGCGAACAAACTTTTTTCATTCGTTCATCAGCCATAACATTCGCATTTACTTCGTCGCGATGCGCCCGGTCACGATAGGATATATACGCAAATACAACGACATCACCGTCTTTTGCATTGGCCAGTTTCGGAAAGGGAATCCCAAACTCACTGTTCACATCGTCGCCGATTGTTTCGAGATAATCCAACGCACCATGGTCCCGCCAGACCTGAGAGGCGAGGGTCGCCAGTTCTCGGTACCGGTCGATATTCTTTTTCGGCACAGGAATAACAAAGCCGTCGATGTATCCGACGGAGTCTTTCGATTTCACTTCAGAGGAATTCATTATGTAGTAATTTTGTTTAGTTTGTTTGTTTTGAAAAAAGCAGCGAACGAACTCCATCCGGAAAAAGACCGGCGAGCCATTCGCGACTCATGCAAAGATTTCGGCGAATCACAGACGGGTTCCGGATCGTTTTGCCTATCAACATAGAACCCTGCCAGACGGAATTGAGATGCCAGGCAACGTCTTCCGGATCAAAGTCGGCATCGGGACAGTGGCGCTCCTTTGCCGCTGCGATGAGTCGGCCCGCATTTTCCGTCCAGCGTTCCAGCTCGCGGGCGGCCATCTCGCGAAGGCTCTCATTCGACTGAGCGGTTTCCTGCGACATAATCCCGACCACACAGGTACACACCCGGTTTTCGTCCAGAGTGAAGCCTTCCATGATCGAGAAAAGATCACCAATATGCTCCAGCGGATCGCGTCCGGAATCTTTCCAGGCCTCTTCATACAGGGCGGTCCCAAAGTTTCCCCACCACTCGATCGCCGCCTGTCCAATCGCGTCCTTTGACTCAAAGTGGTGAAAAAAACTTCCTTTTGTCACTCCGGCCTGTTTACAAATCTCCCCTACCGAAGTCGCCGCAAAACCCTGACGAAGAATCAAATCCACCGTCGCTTCAATCAAAGCCGACCGGGTCGCCTCCGGATCACGGGAACGACGGCCCGTGCCGCGGGAACTTGAATCAGGAGAACTCATTGTTAACGACATGTTACATACCAACCGGTTGGTTAGTCAAATATTTTTGAATGACAGTGAGAGGGACAAACAAACTTAGCGCCGCGAGCAAAAACGTGATGCGTACACTCATGTCCGCATACCCCGGTCCCCCACCCACTCAGCAAAACACGGCCGGAAAATCCGCGCCACGATCTTCTCCAAACCGGAACGGTATATCATCGTACCCTGTTGAATGCCGGATCGTACAGACGTTGACGCAAAAAACCGTTCGAACCTGCTTATAGCCCAAAGGGCTTTCGTATCCCAGCCCGGGGTTG
>JARGOZ010000123.1:5610-21297 GCA_029213025.1 Verrucomicrobiales bacterium | reverse complement strand
ACATCCCGCAGGATCGCTTTGAGGTGAGGAGTCGAAGTTCCGGTACAAATCACGAAGAAATCAGCAATAGTTGAAATTCCCCGAAGATCGAGAACAACAATGTTTTCCGCCTGGATTTCATTCGCGTGTTTTGCACATGTTTCTGCAATAGTATTCGCGTCAGCCACAATTATGAATTTTGTTTGAAGTAAGCCTTTAAAATGCGATTGAAACGGGAAAGATCAAACGGAAGGTTCAGGTTTCATTCTGTGGCTTTTCCCGGTCCTGTAGAGTCTAAGTCCCCAAATATATGACAGAAGAGCCAGATACCAGTGATGAATCATCCGCCCGCGCCAAAGCTTCGAAGCGAATGGCGTGGCTTTTGGATGAGTGCATCCGAATCCCCGGCACCAATATCAAATTCGGTCTCGACCCTATTATGGGCATGATTCCCGGCGGCGGCGAATTTGTCGCCACTATGGCCGGAGCCACGGTTCTTGGTGAAGCAGGCAAAAAAGGTATCCCGTTTGGAACTCTCGTCAGAATGGGAGGAAATATGCTTTTGAACGCCCTCGTCGGTATCGTCCCCGGACTGGGTGATCTGTTCTCCTTCTGGTTCAAATCAAACAAGCGCAACTACGAGATGCTGAACGAATTCCTCGACAGCGACGAAGGGAAGGAAGCCGAAGGCGGATGGTGGCCGATCCTTATGGTCGGCATCATTATCGGGGCCGTGCTGCTGGTTAATCTGGCGGTGTTAATTGCGATCGGCATAACGGCAAAGTGGGTTTTCAACAACAGCGGCATGTTCGTTCCGCCGTCCTAAGCCAGTCAGGCTATGGTCGATATTATTTATATTGAAGAAGCGATCCTCGATCATCCCGCGACGATTGCGATGCTCAATCGCTTCCCGAAAGCGCAACGAATTCGATGCGGGAGATATACGGAAGTATTCAATGTGCGCGCACAGAACTTCCGACTGCAAAAAAAGCGCCCGGCTCTAATCCTCGCTGCGAAACACGGCAATACGGTGCTACCCGCCCCTCCGGAATACAACATCGGAGCGGACCGGAACTACTACTTCAGTCATATGCTGAACTGCCTTTATGACTGCAGATACTGCTTTCTTCAGGGCATGTATCAAAGTGCTCACTATGTACTTTTCGTGAACTATGAAATATTCGAGCGGGGCATTGATGAAACTCTCGCCAGTCCGGAAAACTCCGGCAAACAACTTTGTTTCTTCTCGGGATACGATTGTGATTCACTCGCATTGGAAAGCGTCACCGGTTTTGCCGGACATTTTCTCGGCTTTTTTGAAACAAGACCGGACGCCTGGCTTGAGTTGCGAACCAAAAGTATCAATACATCGGTGCTGTCCAAACGGAATCCGATGCCGAATGTCATCGTGTCATTTACTTTGAGCCCGGATATCATCGCCCGGGAGGTGGAGCACGGAGCGCCGCCTCTCGCGAAGCGCCTGCAGCGGGTGAAACAACTCACCGATCAGGGCTGGATCGTCGGCCTGCGGTTTGATCCACTAATTCCCTGGCCGGGATACAAAGAAATATACTCCCAGTTTTTCGAAACCATTTTCGAAAGTATCGATGAGAACGCGGTTCATTCCGCTACAATCGGACCGATGAGGTTTCCTTCGGCGATGTATGATAAAATCGTAAAACTCTATCCCGCTGACATACTGTTTGCCCGGTTCGCGCTGGAAAAGAAAAACGGTCAGGCCACGTTTCCCGCGGAAACCGAGTCCGCAATCGTGGGTTATGTGGAAAACAGCCTCAGCCGTTTTTTACCCGGCAGTAAAATTTTCTCCCAAAATCCGCCGACTGTACCCTGTTAGATCAACGACTGTACCCTGTTGAGTTTCTAGAATACCATTGGAGTGGGCTTTTCAGGCATAGGCTCGAAATCACCGGGGACTCCGGGGAAATTCTCCTCCCGGAAACGATTCCATTTCCCGCGGGTCTCCTCCGAGATAATTTCCGACATCGCCTCCATGCATTCAATACAAATCATCGCGCTGTCAATCATATCGTCTCCCTGACAAATACCCGTCAGCCCAAATTCCTCTCCTCTTGCGGTATCCCGGGTTTTCTCACAAAGGGCGCACTCTTCAAACCCGGACACATTCCTGAAATGTTCTTCCTGAAACTCATGAAGAACTCTTTTCGACTCTTCAGAAGCCTCGTTCATCATGTTTTCCATACAGGGCATGCACAGAGCATATTCAATGATGACTTCGCCTTTTTTGAAGTTTTTAGAGACTTTGTATCCGTCGGAAAAATCAGAGAGACTCTCACCACAACGGGTGCATGAAACAAAAGGGCGATCTTCGTAAAAAGAAAATAAGATCTTCGGTATCGGTTCTCTCGGTGCCCCTTCAAACATGTCCTCTCTTTGCGCTCTATCACTCATCTTTCCTCAGTAATTTGGACTCAAAGCTCGCGTTGGTCCAGTGAGTATTGCTTTTACTTAAGAGTCATCAGGTAACTCACCAGATCCAAGAGTTCCTGACGACTCATACTCTGATCGAGACCCATTGGCATGAGCGATTGCGGATTTCTCTGTATCGTTTTAATCTGTGCCCGGTTCAGTTCGCGGACGATTCCGGTCAACTCGGTCAAATAAACGGTAGTCTCTGTTTCTTTATTGATCACGCCGATATGTTGACCGTCATTTTTCAATGTAATCAGGTAGCTCTCGAAGTCCCGCGCGATGGTTTCGCCAGGGTACATAATAGACTCAACAAGATCCGCCGGTTGCCGAATCCTCGCAATGGTAGACAGGTCAGGGCCAATGTCTTTTCCGGTTTCGCCGATTTTGTGGCAGGTCACACAGGCTCCTTTGCCCTGCTCAAAATGTTTGCGGCCGTTTTCCGGAACTCCCTTCTTAAAATCTTTGATCAGCCCGGCCATGCGCTCTTTGCGGAGCCCTTTTTCTTTCTCCACGGAATCAATCGCTTTATCGACCGGCTCGCGCAAAGCCGCATCGAACCCGGAAAACTTGGCGCGAACTTCGGCCATATTTAACACCCCGAAACCCGGAGATTTCGGCAGATTTTCGGCAAGCAGTTTCGCCTGAGCCGCATCCGGAATGGTTCGAAAAAGTTTAAACAATCTCGGCAGCTCGATCGGATCTGCCGTTCCGAGAAGTTTGGCAACCTCATTGCGCTGAGCTGTTCGCAGCCCCGATTTTTCGAGAATTTGAATCGCCTGCGATCGCAATGCGGCATCTTTTTCCGTTTCGAGGATCGACTTTATCAGGTCAAAGGAGGCATCGGAAAGCACCTTGTTTTTCGTAGCTGATTGAGCCTGCAGTGCTTTGATACGCACTATCGGTGAATTGCTTTCATCCTCCGCGATAGCAGTCAGCTCCTCATCAAAAAGATCGGTATTGGTATTCAGCAAACTGTCGAGAGCAGATTCACGAATGTCTTTGTTCTTGAGCCACGCGACAAATGGTTCTTTCCAGTCTGCCTGAAACTCATAAGCAGGAAAAGCCGGAAGCAATTTCCGGGCGATACCGGAAACCGCAGGATCCTCGTGATTGAGAAGGTATCCTACGAAAGACAGTATAGGCGGTGTGTTGGCAAAGTGAGGTGCCAACTCCATAATCTGCGCCTCTTTTTGCGGGGTCAACTCATCGGTAAAGAGGTAAAATTGATTCGCAATCGCGGCGTCCCATTCCGGATGCTGCTTTGCGATCCGGGCGACCGTATTTCGCAGGGAATCGTTTTCACTGTCGAGAAACAGAACCACATCGAGAATGCCGAGTTCGTATTCCCCCATCCCTTCCAGAGCCCACATTGCGACATTCTGCTGCGCCGCGTTCCCGCTTCGCAAAGTCTTCAAAACCGCTTCCGAATCTTCCATTTCGATCAACGCATAGGTGATGGCATGCTGAAGAGCGCGGTCCACCTCCTTCCGGCCGCCCCGTCCAAACAGGCTGCCAATCGCCCGCACCTCTGCCATCGCACCGAGAGCTACAACCGCATTTCGAGCGACCTCCGGATCGGCGGAGCGGACCAGGCTGGCCAGGGCGCCGGAAATGGTTTTATTTCTCTGCAGCTCATAAATCAATTCGTTGGGCTCGTTTTCCGCGATCTGTTGCCAGGAACGGGTCACTGATATGGCGTTGCACGCTGCGATTTGCACCGAGGGGTCAGGATCGCGCAGAGCCATCGCGATCAGATCCGGCGAATCGGAAAACCTCATCCTCGCGAGCGCCCAGACACAATTTCTGCGCTGATCGGGAGTGGAGTCCGGATCTTCGAGAATCATTCGAATTTCAGGAATCGAAGAATGCCCCCGAATCGCAAACTCCGTTACCACCCGGTCCTGAATGAACCGGTGTGTTGATTTTTTGAGTTGATCAGCCACCTGAATGGGATCAAAGGCGGCCCACTCCTCCACAGTAGGAAAATCGGCCTGCTTGAAGGGGATGTCTTTTTTTGCGATCCGGTAAATGCTGCCACTCACATCCGGACGGGCCACCTGGGACGTCGGGCAACCTTTGCGAAACCAGCCGCCGGTATCGGTTACCAGAAGATCTCCGTTTCGATCCTCCAACACATCGGTGAGATGGGCATTAGGACGGGTCAGCTGAAAAATCGTCTGGGTCTCCCCGGCTTTGAAGGAGGAACCGTCTTTTGTGACCCTCGTCATCGTGATCTGGTTCGAATTAAAGTGGGACGTCAGCCACTGATCTTTCCATGCCTCATTCAAAGCGCCACTGCGATAGCGACACATCCCGGATACGGCGACATGGCCGAAATTGTGAATCTCCGTCAAAAGTGGACCGGTCTTTTTAAATTCGGACAGCACACTGCCCTGATCAAATCTCGGATAAGTTCCGCCGTGGAGCCAGTGAACGAGGACATCACCCCTCGGTTTGCCGTAGAACAGATTCACCGATCCAATGATTTCACCGGTTTCGGTAAAGTCGATTTCCACCGGGTTATCCATCCCGCCACCGGCATGGATTCGCACATCGCCCCCGTCAATTTGGCAGGACCAGATCCGCGCTCCTTTGGCACTGCTTACCAACTCCCCGCTTTTGGGATCTTTCACTTCATGGCCTTTCCGCCCATGGCACCAATACAGTCTTCCATTAGGGTGAAGAAACGGGCCGTGAACATCCGCAGCATTTCCTGTGAATTCGAAGCCGCTGACTAACATTTCTCTCTTGTCCGCCACCCCGTCGCCGTCGGTATCTTCGAGATACCAGAGACCGGGAGGCGACATAACGTAAAGACTGTCGTAAATCCAGAGAGCTCCCTGCGGGAATGTCATCTGATCAGCAAAGGTCGTCGCTTTGTCGTAAATGCCATCGCCGTCAGTGTCGGTGAGCAGCTTAATCGAGTGCGGCTTTTCCTTGAGCAGTTCCTCTTTATCCAGGTTTACTCCGGAACTTTCCGCGACATAGAGGCGCCCCATATCATCGAGAGTCGCCATCATCGGATGTTTGATGAGACCCTCCGTCACCGCTCCGGAAACGGTCAATCCCTTTACCACCGTAAAGTCGCCTTCGTCTATCGCCCACGACGACGGCAGACTCAGCACGGACAGAATAATTCCTGATAACGAATAAAGTAGGCGCATCTTCACACCTGCAATTTCCGAATTATTCAGACGATTGGCAAGGGACCGTTTCAAGTTCTAATTTTCTATACCTTTTTCTGTTACGGGAGGTAGAAACCCTGCCGCTCAGAGTACTACAGGAACACCCGCGCATTTGATTCAGACGAATTAAGAGCGGCTTCAAGCACTTTGGTGATTCGCACCCCGTCGGCAAAATTCGGAGCGATTCTCTGGCCCGACTCAACAGCCCGGAGGAAATCCGCCGCGGCATGGACAAAGGTATGCTCGTAGCCAATGATGTGCCCGGGAGGCCACCAGTTTTTCACATACTCGTGAACCGGCTCAGTTACCATGATGTCCCGGAAGCCCGCCGTTTCGCGGGGATCTTTCTCTGAGTAAAATTTCAACCGGTTCATGTCCTCCATATCCCAGGTCAATGCCCCTCCGGTGCCGTAGATTTCGAAGGTGTGCCGGTTCCGCCTGCCGGATGCGTAGCGGGTGGTTTCGATTGTGCCCTGGGCACCGTTAGTGAATTCCGCCAGCATCAGCGCTGAGCACTCCACCTCAACATCGCCTTTCTTCGACGGATTCTCCGCCAGCGGACGCCGCTTTTGAAACTGAGTGGTCTGGCAGGTGACGCTGGAAAAGTCCCCCACCAGAAAATGCGCGAGATCCACCGCATGAGAACCAAGATCCCAAAGCGGTCCGGCGGCAGCGGTTTTTTTCCGGAGCTTCCAGTCGATCGGATGATTCGGATTCAGCAACCAGCTCTGTTGATACGCACCACGCCAATGAAGGATTTCACCGAGTTCACCGGCATCGATCATTTTTTTCGCCTGAAAAACAGCCGGACAGCGGCGGTAATTGTGATTCAAATAATGCACTACTCCCGCTTTCTCCGCCACATCCAGCATCGCCTCCGCCTGAGCGATAGAGTTGCAGAACGGCTTTTCGCAAAAAATATGCTTTCCCGCTTCCGCCGCAGCGATCGCAGTTTCCGCATGCAGATGAGTCGGAAGCGCAATGTCGATGATATCGATATCGTCCCGGGCCATCACCTTCGTCCAATCGGTTTCCACTTCAGCCCATCCCCATTGGTCGGCGAATTGCTGAAGATCTTTTTGATCCCGACCGCAAACAACCTGAAGAACAGGCTCATACGGGGTATCGAAAAATTTCGAGACCTGTCGCCAGGCATTAGAATGAGCCCGACCCATAAAACGGTGGCCGAGCAGAGCGATTCGCTTTTTTTCCATATCCCGGAACCTGGCGAAAACTCAACTCCCGGCAAAGAGAAATATTCACGAGGTTGAAGACCACTCCGGGACGATTAGACTGGCAGCTATGACAACCATTCACCAAATTCTGACTCATCCCGGAGGCGCACACAAAGACGACCTTCTTGCATGCAGCCTGCTAGTTCATCTTCATCAGGTTCCGGTCGTGAGGAAGGAACCTACCCGGGCGGACCTGGACGATCCCGGCATTTTGGTTGTCGATGTCGGACATGAGCACGATCCGGCCCGCGGAAATTTCGATCACCACCAGTTTCCAAAGGACTACCCGCCCACCTGCGCCCTGAGTCTCGTTCTCCAGCACCTCGAAATTTACGACGATGCCAAAAAATTCTGCGACTGGCTTGAACCGGCGGAGTGGTTCGACACCCGGGGACCAAACGAAACCGCAAAATGGCTCGGCGTGGAAAGAGACATCATTTCTAAAACCAGCTCACCGATCGACATCACGCTGCTGCGACGATTTGCCAAATGCAGCGAGCTCAAACCCGAGTCTCCCGTCTGGCAAATGATGAATATGATTGGCGAAGATCTCATTATGTACCTGCGCGAATTGCGGTCCCGCCTGAAGTTTATCGACGATCATTGCGAATTCTGGACCATGAATTCGAAATCGATCGGCGAATACGAAGTCATCTTTATGCCGCGCACCGCTTCAGTACCCGACGATGCATCCGCAGGTTTGGGACGCTATATCGAGGAACAGGGAAAAGAAGACCGCGTCATTGCTTTAGTATACCCCGATCGTCGCGGCGAAGGTTTCGGCCTCTCGCGCTACAATGATGATCAAAGAGTCGACTTCTCCGCTCTGGAGAAAAAATGCGATGATGTGCACTTTTCCCACGCCCGAGGTTTTGTCTGCAAAACTTCCGCCACCGGGGTAAACAGGCTCAAGGAACTGATCCAAATGGCTGTGGATCACTGATCAAACAGGGTACAGTTCGCCATTCAACAGGGTACCATCGGGTAGACAAAACTATTTTTGAGAGTTTTGCATAGTTCTGTCGTCCAATTCGTCAGGATTGATTGGGGAGTTTCAACACCCCCCGTTTACCCCATCAATCCAAACTATGAAACCAATCAAAAAAATCCCCTACACCTTTCTCCTCCCGCTCTTTGCTGTAGCGCTCGCTTTTACCGCCGCTCCGGCTAAAGCGGATACCTACCTGGCTCTGATGACCGGTTGTACGAAGTGTAATTCATGCAAAAAGAAAGTCGTCGCTGCACTGGCTGAAATGGATTCCGTCTCACGGGTTCTGTTCCTGAAACAAATGCGCGGCGAACTGTACCAGGTAGTTGTGGAAACCTCCGACTCCAGCGAAATTTCTTTTAATGAAGTAGCCACCGCAATCCAGGGAATGCACAACTACGAACTCAAAAACTGGGGCCGGGTCAAAGCACGAAATTAATTAACAAACCTTAATAATTAAGAAAAGTTAGTTGACACACCGGGTATATTACTCTTACATCAATTTCAATGGTAAAAAGTTTCGGCAGGTATTTTTTTGTCGTGGCGGTGGTAGGGAACCTTTTTCTCAATCATCTCGCCCTCGGCTTCTGCCATTGTGAAGATACCGTTTTTGTATCTCACTGCCCTTGCGAGGACTCCTCTTGCGATCACCATTGTCCGGTAAGTGAGGAGGACGATTGTTCGAGTTATCTGTATTTGGATCTCGATACCCTTTCCCAAAGTCCCGCCCTTCAGTTGGACTTTATTCCGGTAGAACATCCGCTAACCTACCTGGAGCCTTCATTTCTAAATACAGCCCCGGCCCCCGTTCGCAAAACCGACTGGCTGCAGGCCAAGGGACCGCCGGGGCAACCGGTAGCACCCCGTATTCTATATTCCGTATATTTGATCTGATCATTCAGTTGTCATCCTGTGTCTTGTTTCGAGTTTTCGTTACTTCTCGAGCTTCACCTGACCGCACATCTGAATATCATGTCGAATAACAATTTATCATCACTGGGAAGCCTAACCAACAGCGTTAGTGAGCCCGAAATAAAATCTGATCGCCGCAAGCGATCTATACCCACATGGATCCTGCCTGTAGGCTTGATTCTGGGGTTTTTATCTGTTCTCGGGCTCCTTTTCGGGACGAGACTTATCCCGGCCATACCCGTTTCGGTTGCGCCGGTTATCACCATACGGACGGACTCACCGGCGGAAGCAACCACCCCTCAAAGCTTGGTAGCGCCACCAAATTCCGGCCCCGGGCCACTATTGTTTCAGGCCTCCGGATGGGTGGAACCCGACCCCTATCCTATTTCCGTTCCCACTCTGGTTGGAGGAATCATCGACGAGGTATTTGTCTTAGAAGGCGAATCAGTAAAGAAGGGGCAAATCCTGGCCACCTTGATTGATGAAGACGCAGTTCTTGAACTCAGGCAAAAGCAGGCCCGCGTTCAAACACTCAAGTCGGAAATCGAATCGAATCGTTCCAGGGTTCCTGTAGTCGAGTCCCGTCGCTCCGGCTCGGAAAACAATATCGAATCCAAGCGTCAACGTCTGGCCGAGATGGAGGATCGTCTCAACCGGTTACGCTCCCTGCCCAGAGGCAGTATTGCAGCGATTGAATTGACCTCAGCCCGGCTTCAGATGGAACAGCAAAAATCCATCGTTGCCGAAGCGGAAAGTTCCATATCCGGTATCGATTCCGAAATTGAGATGGTGAAACGTGAAATCGAGGCGAAGCAAAGCGCGCTCGCCGAATCGGAGGTAGCCGTAGCCAGGGCTCAGCTGGCACTGGACCGCCACACCATACGATCACCGATGGATGGAACGGTATTGCTTCTCCATGCCGCACCGGGAAACAAGAGAATGATACACATGGATAATCCCAAGTCGGCCTATATCGTGGAACTTTTTGATCCCGAAAAACTGCAGGCCCGGATCGATGTCCCCCTCTCCGAAGCCCGATCATTGTCCGTCGGGCAACCGGTCGAGATGAGTTGTGATTTGCTTCCGAATCTCACCTTAAAAGGCGAAGTCACCCGGATTACCGGTGAAGCTGATCTGCAAAGAAATACACTACAGGTGAAAGTGGCGATCAGGAATCCCGATTCCCGACTCCGCCCGGAAATGCTCGTGCGGGCTAAATTTTATTCGATTCCGAAACCTGTCGATAAATCAAAACCGGGAACTACACAAAACCGAAACCTCGCTGGCGCCAGACTTTCGATTTTTGTTCCCCGGAAAGCTGTTTTTAACAATAATCAACTTTGGGTAGTCGGTGTGCAAGACACTGCCGAACTCCGCACCCTAACCCTGGGGAAAGAAATTAGAGACGAACACCAAATCGCTATTGATGGAGTCTACTCCGGCGAAATGGTAATCCTCCCTCCCCATACGAATTTGAAAGAAGGCGCCAGAGTAAAAATTACAAAATGAGTGCTCCTTTTATACATATCAGAAACCTGTCGAAAACCTACCGGAAAGGCAAGGTTTCCATCACCCCTCTCGAAAATTTGTCCCTCGATGTCCCTAAAGGCGAGTTTCTCGCCCTGATGGGGCCATCGGGCTCCGGGAAAACCACACTCCTGAATTTGATCGCCGGTATCGATTCCCCTACAGCCGGAGTCCTCGAAATTGACGGGCAGGATATCCGGGAATTGGGGCGCGCCCGCCTCACCCAATGGCGATCAAGTCAGGTAGGCTATATTTTTCAGCTTTATCATTTAATCCCGATCCTTACCGCCTATGAAAATGTGGAACTGCCTCTGCTTCTCACTTCTATGTCAAAGAGAGAAAGGAAAAAACGAATCCAGGCAGCGTTGGATTTGGTAGATCTGGCAGACCGGGCCAGCCACCGGCCAACCGAACTTTCCGGAGGACAGGAGCAGCGGGTTGCCATTGCACGGGCGATCGTGCACGACCCCGGCCTGCTCGTTGCAGACGAACCGACCGGTGACCTGGACAGGGAATCCGCCGATTCGATTTTAAGCCTTCTGGATTCGCTGGCCAATGACCACGGCAAAACGATTGTCATGGTGACTCACGACCCGAAAGCAGCCAAAGCCGCGCACCGGACACTGCACCTGGAAAAAGGCCAACTCATCGAAAATCTGGAGGAGGCACTGGTATGAAATACATAACTCTCGCCATAAAAAACCTGTCCCGGAACAAGCTCAGAACCGTACTCACCCTTCTGGGCGTTGCGGCAGGTATGTTTCTGTATGCGTCCGTGGAAACGATGCAGCATTCTCTTGCCGAAGCGACTCAGGAAAAAGCCAATGATACCACTCTTGTGGTGTACAGAGAGAACCGGTTCTGCCCGGCCACATCCCGACTGCCGGAGCACTACAAAACTACGATAGAGAAAATCAACGGTGTCCGTGAAGTGATTCCCATTCAAATCACTGTGAACAACTGCGGCGCTTCTCTGGATGTGATTACCTTTCGCGGAGTGCAGTTTGAAGACCTCCGCCAATACAATCCGGATCTTCGCCTCGTCGAAGGCAGCTACGAAAACTTTACATCGCGGACCGACGGTGCGCTTGTCGGCAAACATTTTGCCAAACGGCGCGGTCTTAAACCCGGCGACAAGTTCGAAGCCGTTGGAGTCAATGTCAATGTATCAGGAATCATAGAATCCGATTCTCCTCAGGACAACAATGTCGCCTACGTCCACCTGCCCTTTCTTCAGCAGGCTTCCCGGGTTGGCCTGGGGGTAGTAACTCAGTTCAATGTAAAAGTAGAGTCTTCCAGTCTGCTTGATTCTGTCGCGGAAGATATCGACAAAACTTTCAAAGCCGACCAGCAGCCAACCAACACCCGCCCGGAAAAAGCCTTCTTTGCAGAAACCGCTAAACAAATGATAGAATTGATCGCCTTCACCCGCTGGCTTGGAATCGGCGCGGTTCTCGCCGTTCTTGGATTGGTAGCAAACGCTTTGCTGCTTATTGTTCGAGGCCGGGTAAAAGAGACGGCGATCCTGCAGACTATTGGCTTCTCCCGATTCCTGATCAGTTGCCTTGTGGTAATCGAAGGCCTACTGCTTGGTTTACTCGGTGGAGTTCTCGGCGTGTTGAGTGCCTTTCTCTTCTTCCATTTCAAATCGTTCACGCTCGGAAACGAAGGTCTGACCCTCGCATTATCACCTTCGTTTGCCGTTCTGGCGCAGGCGCTGGGAATTGCTCTTGCCCTTGGCATGCTCGCCTCTCTCTACCCGGCGTGGAAAGCGACATCAAAGCCCTTAATTCAAACCCTGAACGCCTGAGTATATGTTACCGTTTACCTACGCAGTTCGAAACCTCTTCCGGGATCCGGGACGTCTCATCCAGACGGTCGGAGGTTCCGCATTAGTGGTGCTTCTTCTCATGGCCGCCACGGCATTGAACCAGGGCATGAGCGGAATCCTCTCCGCTTCCGGTTCACCAAGGAATGTGATTCTCATGGGCAAAGGTTCGGAGGAATCCATCGAAAGGTCCGAAGTACATCTGGAGGTGGAATCTATAGCGGCGACTTCCATTCGGGGCATCCATGAAGTTTTGGGACAGTCGGCAGTTTCAGGGGAAATTGTCTACATGGCCCCGATATCAACTTCATCCGGAAAAAAACAACAGGGCCTGCTGAGAGGAGTTACGGAGGCTTCCTTACTGGTTCACGACACAGTGCGCCTAGTTGAGGGAAGATTCCCCGCTCCCGGCGAAGTAATGGCAGGCAGCCTTGCCCACCGCAAACTCGGCGTTCCGCAAAAAGACACCGAGGTTGGGCAAACACTCAATTTTGGTAGTGACGAATTTCGCATTTCAGGGAAGTTCACAGCTCCCGGAACGGTGCTGGAATCAGAAATATGGTTTGATCGCAATGATCTGTCGGCTATCACACAACGCGACTCTCTATCGTCTGTAGTAATGCGACTCGCAGATGCGGATGTCGAAGATGTCGACATCTTCACGCTGCAGAGAAACGACCTTGAGTTGGCAGCGATTCGTGAGGACAAATACTACAACAAGCTTAGCGATTTTTATGCCCCGATTCAGACGATGACGTGGCTTACCGCAGCCCTTGTGGCAGCCGGTGCCGTTTTCGGAGGATTAAATACGCTATACGCCGCCTTTGCTTCGCGAATTAAAGAGCTGGCGACTCTCCAATCGATCGGATTTTCCAGAGTCGCTATCTTTATTTCCCTGGTTCAGGAATCTCTGCTGGCAACCCTTACCGGCACTCTGGCGGCACTGGTAATCGCACTGATATTTCTCGACGGAAAGACGGTGCCATTCTCTATCGGAACTTTTCGCCTTGTTCTCAGCCCGCTGGTCATTTTGACCGGACTGGGAGTAGGCATTCTACTCGGAACGTTGGGAATACTCCCTCCGGCGTGGAGGACACTTTCACCCGCGTTGCCCAGGGCATTGCGTTCCTCTTAAATCACATCACAACAACACAACATAACTAAACAAATGAAAATCACATATCGAATCCTGCCAGTCCTGGCTGTGGCGCTACTACTGCCGGCATGTAACGAAACAAAAAACGAATCGGCAAACCCGACAGCCGAAGGCGCCGCCTCACAGCTGGACTCCCTCTACTCGGATGTCGCCCCGGCGGATGCAAAGGAGATTTCCGAAATACTAAAGGACCCAACTCCTGGAAAAGAAATCGTCGTGAGCGGGGAAATCATGGGACGTTCAAGTCCATTTGTCGATGGCAGAGCTATGGTTCTGTTGGGCGATCCTACAAAAATCACGCCCTGCAACCGTATTCCCGGTGACGAGTGCCCCACCCCATGGGACAACTGCTGCGATGATCCCGAAGTGCTGAAAAAGTCGATCGCCACAGTTCAGTTTCTGGATGAAGACGGCAAAATTCTCAAGAACGGTTTGAAAGGATACAAGGGAATCAAAGAGCTGAGTTTCCTCACCGTGAAAGGCACGATTGCCGAAGGCTCCAATGCCAATAATCTACTCATTAACGGACTTGCCTTTCATGTCACCGAACCTTCGCCATACCTGAATGCTCCACCTGCAGCCGACTATTCGCACCATGGACATCTCGACGGAGAAATCGAAGAAGATGCTGACGGAACTTTTATCTACAAGAAACCGGAAGATCCGGCAAAAACCGAATAACTACCATCCACCTAACAGGGTACAGTCATCGATTGTACCCTGTTAAGTCTGCTACTGTACCCTGTACAGTCACCGCCCGCCTGTTTTCACTACCTACCACCACCGCCATAAATACGTTTTCATTTCTCCAAATCTCAATCGGTCCCGGATTGTTAAGCGGGGCATTACTGCTTACTTCCTGCGCCGAACTCACTCCGCGTGAGGAACCGGCTGCAGCAATTCTTAAAAAGAAAGCTGCACCCCATGAAACACCGGCCTGGGCCGAAAACCGAATCATGCCCGATTGGTGGAAGCAATACAATGATCCGGCACTGAACCGTGATATTGCCTGTGCCTTTGAAAATTCTCCGGATTTACAAATCATCGCAGCCCGTCTGGAGCAGGCCGATGCTAAAGTAAAGATTGCAAAAACCGCAGCCTGGCCCGCTTTCAATCTGGGATACGGATTTCGCTTTGGTAGAACGAAAGAAGTCGACTTCGGCCCCTACAATCTGGCGCCCTGGACTGGCAATGCGAATCTCAAATGGGAACTCGATATCTTTCATAAATTAAAGCGGGCCCGGGAATCTGCAGAATTCAACCGTCGCGCGGTTTTCTGGGATCATGCCGCCGCCCGGTTGGTGCTCGCATCCCGAATTGCTGAGTCCAGGTTCCGGATCTATCGACTGAAGAAAGAAATCGATGTTCTGGAAGAATCGACTTCCGCCAACTCGGACATTCTCGTAATCCTCCGTCAAAGGGAAAAGGCCGGCCTCATCGCAGAAACTGAAGTTCACCGAATGGTGGCTGAAGACGAAAAACTGAAGCGAACTAAAGAAGAACTCAACCGGCTGCAGCTCCTCGCCGAAGTGGAATTGGAAACACTCAAAGGCGGACAAAACCGGGAGTGTGATATATCCGGATCTCTACCTGGGCTCCCGCCGATACCCTGCCGGTCGTTCGATAGTCTGGTGTGCTATCATCCATCGCTGCTGGCGGCGGAATCCCGGTTGCGGGCAGCTTACCGGATTGAAGAATCCGCCCGGCTCAATCTTTTGCCCTCTTTTACCTTGCAGGGTAATCTGTCGGGAGCGTCTCCCCACTTTTTTCTTGATCAGTTTAAAAGATGGCACCGGGAGATCGGACCGGTTCTGGATATACCTGTATTTGATCCTGCCCGCCGTGCCGACCTGGCTACGAAGCGCGGCGAAACCAATGAGGCGGCGGCTGAATTCCGGGCCGCTCTTATCGATGTAATAGGAGAGATCGACAGTGCCTATGTAAATCTCGCGAGCCGGGATAAACAGATCAAAAGTGTCAGACGCGAAGTCGAGGCGCTGAGAAAAGCGAGGCACTTCGTTACGGCCA
This sequence comes from Verrucomicrobiales bacterium, assembly GCA_029213025.1. Taxonomy (GTDB): domain Bacteria; phylum Verrucomicrobiota; class Verrucomicrobiia; order Verrucomicrobiales; family DEV007; genus Arctic95D-9. The sequence continues at coordinate 6,008 of JARGOZ010000123.1, read as the reverse complement.
ATTTTCAGTCCGGAATTGTCTCCCAGGTGGAGGTTCTCGAATCCGAACGAAGCTACCTCCAGACCAGTCGCATTAAAGCGGCCCTCGAGGAAGCTGTGCTGCAGGACCACATCATGCTGATCCGCGCTCTCGGTGGTGGTTTAAGTGAATGCGAGGCACTCCCGGTTATCACTGCAGAGCCGGTAATCAAACCGACTCCGATCGAATCCCTTCTGACCGTAAAACATCCCGGAAAAAAACTTTTACACAGATAGGAAATTCCGTTTCAGGCGGCTCTTTCGCGGACTTTACAGCCGGAGACTGAAGGGTGAGAATCTCCGCCATGACCGGCAGTTGCCAATTCCCTCCCAGGTCGAGACGTCACTTTCTGAAAGCCGGAGGGATGTCTCTTGCCCTCC
>JARGOZ010000123.1:0-5600 GCA_029213025.1 Verrucomicrobiales bacterium | reverse complement strand
GAGTCGTGTGCAGCCGACGCAATCCCATCGCCGAAGGTCAAACGACTCGTATGCATAGGTTCCTACCTGGGTTATCACCGCCCCGCCTTTTATCCTGAGCAAACCGGGGCGGATTATGCAGCTCCGGAGCTTCTCCGGCCATTAAAGGAATTAAAAACCGACTATACCGTTTTTTCCGGTCTCGATCATCGTGCCGGAAACGGCCACAATAACTGGTCGAACTTTTTGTGCGGCAATCAGGTAGACAACTGGTCCCTCGATCAACAGGTCTCCGATCAACTTCGCACAGACACCCGTTTTCATTCTCTGCAACTCACCGCGGGAAAAGCGAGCCGAAGTATGAACTTCACCAAAGGTGGAGTAGCGCTGCCCATGATCCAGCGTCCTTCCGTTCTATATCAAAAGCTGTTTGCTTCCGAGGAAGACAAAGCCCGTACCGCCTACCTACTCGAAAGCGGTAGAAGCGCCCTCGACCAGGTAACCGGAGATGCCAGGAGACTACAAAACACAGTCAGCAAAAGGGACCGCGAAAAACTGGAAGAATTTTTTTCTTCAGTTCGGGATGTGGAGAAACGAATGGAAAGACAAAGAGCAGGTCTGAACCAACCGGTGCCACAAATCGACTACAAATTGCCCGGGTATGATCCTGTAGCACCAAACCTGATGCTGGAAGCGGAAAGTATCATGTATGATCTGATGCTTCTTTCTCTGGAAACCGACTCCACCCGTGTGGTTACTATGTTTTTGGCCGGTCTCGGACAGGTTTTTACGATCAACGGGGAAACCCTGAAAGCCGGCTACCATGCTTTGTCGCATCATGGAAATGATCCCGAAAAAATCAAAGAACTCGTCATGGTGGAAAAAGAGCACATGAAGTGCCTCGCCCGTTTTCTCACTCAGTTGAAAGCGAAAACCGACGAAAATGGTGAATCACTTCTAAACTCGACTTTTGTTCTCTTCGGATCCGGCATGGGCGATGCCAGTCGGCATTCCAACCGGGATTTGCCGACGCTGGTGGCGGGTGGCGGATTACGCTGCCACGGTCAACATTTGTCATTCGATCCGGCAGCCGATTCAGCCCCTCTTCTCGGTGATCTGTATATTTCCCTGATGCAGAAAATGGGTCTCGAAGTGGACAGCTTTTCCAATGCCACCAGAAATCTCAATGAGGCAGTCTAAACCATGAGGCTGCCATTGTTCCTTCTCTATTTTGCCCTTTCTCTACAAATATCCGCGAAGGAATTCCCCGATGCTTTTTTCGCCAACTACTGTTTCGACTGTCATGACGATGTAACGCAAAAAGCGGAAATCCGACTCGACGATGCGATCGACCGGGACTGGTCGAATCCGGAATCCCTCCGTTTCTTCGAAACAGTCAAAAAGGTGATCGAAGCGGGAGAAATGCCGCCGCCGAAAAAAAACAATCAGCCTCGGGAAAACGAGAGACAGGAAGTAGTGCAATGGCTGCACGAAAGCTTGATGGAACATTCAAATGTGGGCGGAACTGTACTTCGGCGATTGAACAGAATCGAGTACGAAACCACGATAAGACATCTTTTCCCCATCAAAGACTTCAAGGTTCCGCCCGGCTTCCCGCCCGACCAGAGTTTTCATGGATTCGATAACGTTGGTGAAGGCCTCGTGCTTTCCGCCCCTCTGCTGGAAGCCTACCAGGAAGCAGCCATTTCTGTAGCTGATCGCTATTTCCCACCCCGGCCGAAAACCGTCGAGCCATCCACGATGAAGATTCACCCCGAAGATATGGTGATCAGTTACTCATCCGGACAAATCGTCGACGGTGCGATGCGACTTGCTTCGAAATCGTCACCCACGATGAGAAGCTGTTCGTGGCCGTCTAAATTTGAAGCGTTCGGCTCCGGCACGTACACCGTTTCCTTAAACCTGTCTGCAAGGGGGTGTTCGAATTCAAACCCGGCCAAATTTCATCTTCTTGCCAAAAAGGTAAGCGATGCGGATGGCGTTGCTGTCGAAAGCCTCAGGAAGCTGGCTGAAATTGATGTAGTGAGTGAAACGCCCTGTCAGTTCGTTCACGAAGTCGATATTTACGCTGGCGAAACGATCATCTTTTACTGGGCAAACGCTCCGCTTGATTCCGACAACAATGACAAGTCCGAACTCGAACTCTATTTAAAGAAGCGTTTTTCCGACGACCCGAAACTAATGGCCGCATGGATGGCAATCGAACACAGCAACGGAATCCGGGGCGGGCTTGGCTGGGAGCGGGTAAAAGAAAAACTGAAGTCGCCTGAACTCGATTTATCAGAAGCCGACGTCAACTCGGCGCAGGGAGAAAAACTGATACGAAAGATGACGGGGAATCCGGTTCTCTATGTGGAAACGTTGTCGTATGACCTGTTTGAAAACGGGCCCAATGTCGGCATACATGAAGTTACGGTATCCGGTCCCCACAAGTGGGTTGAGGACAATGAGACACGACTTTCCCGGTTGCGTAGAGAAAGCTTCCTGGCTCCGGGCGCTGGTCTTTCCGGGGAGCCGGCTGCGGTAGCGGTGATGAATTACTTTCTTTCGAAATGCTTCCGCCGCCCTGCTGGCGAAGAGATGGTTCTCCCCTATGTGCAGATGATAATGGATCATGCCGCAGAGCCGGGACGGACGCTCGACGACGGGTATCACCTCGCCATCCGGACCGCTTTGACATCGCCTGAATTTCTCTATCGTGAAACACGTCCCGGGGAACTGGACAACTTCGATTTACTGGCCCGGCTTTCCTACTTTTTGACCAGCGGCCCGAGGAGTAAATTTTTTGCCGCCGCAGCGATGAAAGGGCAGCTTACCGATCTCAAAGTTCTGGAGAAACAAACCCGTTCCGCTCTTCGTTCATCTTCAGTCAAACCGTTCATTGAACACTTTACCGGTCAATGGCTGGGGACCCGCGAATTGAGCGACATTATGCCGGATGAAAGGCTGCTGAATTACAATTCCGCCGACCGGAAGGCCATGACAGATGAAGCGGAAATGCTCTTTGAAGAAATCCTGAAAAACAACCTGCCTCTCGAAACTTTCATCAAACCGGGATTTACCTACATGAATCAACCACTGGCGTCGAAATTCTACGATATGAAAAAAGCCGTGAAGGGCAAAGCGATGAAGAAAATCCCCCTTCCGGATGACAGTCCTTTCGGCGGAGTTCTCGGTATGGCAACGGTAATGATGTCGACGGCTAACGGCGTCGACACGCAACCTGTGGAGCGGGGCGTGTGGGTTCTCGAAAACATTCTGGGTGATCCACCACCTCCACCACCAGAGAATGTTCCGGCCATCACGCCGGATACGCGAGGAACAAAAACCGTTCGGGATCTGCTGGACGCGCATCGTTCGGACGAGAGCTGTGCCCGCTGCCACAGGAAAATCGATCCCATTGGATACGTACTGGAAAACTTTGACCCGGTTGGCCGGTGGCGCACTCACTACCCCGACTACAGCAATGGAAAAGCTCAGCAGGGAATCAAAATCGATACATCGGGAAAGTTTCCCGGTGCCGACGCTGAATTTAGTCACGTCAACGATCTTAAAGACCACGTGGTGAAAAACATCGACCAGTTTGCAACCTGCCTGGGTGAGAAGATATTGACCTATGCAACCGGGCGGAAATTGACGTATGCTGATAAAAACGAGTTACACGAGATTGTTCACCACACGATCACCAATGAACTGGGATTTCAGGATTTCGTTGTCGCGCTGGTGAAAAGCAAAACTTTCCGAACAAAATGAAATTGAATGTTAAGGATTTTGTCAACCGGACCGTCTTTTCCATTCGTAAACAACACCATCATGTCTATCGCATCTCTCGATCCCGAAATCATTATGAACCCGGAAACCAGAGTTTTTCCGGAGTTTTCACTCGAAAAACTGCTCAGCACGGTGTTCGAGCCGACTGAAGGTTGCAGGGTTTGTATCCTCATCGATCTCGAAGATATGGATCTGATGGAGGGATACGGCTTCCTCGATGCAGACGGTCACGAAGTTCAGAAAAAAGCTTACGAAGAGTTTTACCTTGGGTTAAAAGACGGCGGACTCACCAAACTGGAAATGACAGGAGGCGATATGTTTGCCTTTCCGATGACATATGGCTCCAATCTGGATTTGTCGGATGAATGTTACGATGTAGAAGGCAGGAAGCTGAGTTTGGACGAAGATATTTACCCGGAGTACGACCTGATTCTTTGTATTTCGACCTATTCAGCAACGGCTCCTTTGACTGCAAAGGCCAAAGAATTCGGCTTCAGGGGAGCAACAATGCACGGTTTAAATGATGTAATTTTAAATTCCGGACTTGCTGTAGATTACGAGGCAGTCAGCGCCGACGCAGAGAAACTGCGCCTCGCACTGACCAATGCAGATTCTATCGAAATCGATTTTGCGCTGGAGGACGGCAGGGTTTTGACCGCATGGCTCGGGCTCGATGGTCAGGACGCCCAGAAATCACACGGACTCTGCAGAGGCCACAACCCTGATATTGCCAATTTGCCGGCCGGGGAAGTCTACTTTGTTCCGGTTGATGCGAGAGGCCAGTTTCCGATGAAATACGAAGACGGAACTCTCGGCGTGCTCGATGTCGAAAACCGCAATATCATCAAATCAACTCTGATCGAGGGAAATCAGGCAACCATTGATGCTCACAACGCGCGTCTCGCTGATGATCCGATGACAGGAACTTTGGGCGAGCTGGGATTTGGAACTCAGGTTCTACCCGTCTCAGGGGCCGACATTCAGGACGAAAAAGTTCTGGGAACCTGTCATCTCGCCACCGGCCGTGACGATCATCTCGGAGGTGACATTGTGCCTGATATGTTCAAGAGACATGAAAATTCGACTCACGACGACATCCTTTTTGCCCCGCACAAAACACCGAATTTTAATATCAGCCAGGTTCGGATGAAAAGAGGCAAGCAGGAGGAAATCATCATCGAAAATTTCCGGCCCGCTCAGTATTTGCTGGATGCCCTCCTTGGCGACCGTTAACTGTCGGGATGTCGCAACTTCAAGACTCACCGGAGCCTTCCCGTCCGCTTTTTGCCGAGGGACTTGAGATTCTGGACGGATCAACGCCCTGGCGGGACTCCCGAATAATGCCGCCGAAACCCGGCGGTTTCCTGTACGGTGTGCGTTTCAAAAATCATCCCAAACTGGGCAACTCCGATTACCCATGTGGCACAGAAGATGAACTGAAACAGGTAATCGCAGAATCCGGCAACCAGGTGGAATTTGTTTACCTTCCTGACCGCGAAGTGGGTATACCCCGTCTCAGCCTCAACATTTATCACTCCTGGGAAAAGAGCGATATGCGGAAGATGTTCTTCCGGACTCTTCAGTCGCGTGGACTCGTCGCGGTCTGTACAATAGGAGCTGCGATCTACCTCAATTCCGAACACTCTTTTACATTATTTCTTCTCGGTTTGATTTTTGGTATTGTTCCGGTTTTCGACACGCTGATTCAATGGCTGATGTTTCCGAAAAGAGAATCACCTGATGAGTTGAAGAAATCGATGGTTCACGGCTCTCTGTTTTTCAATTGGATCGAAAAGAGCAAGAGATCGAAAATGCTAATCTGGATTTCG
>JARGOZ010000122.1 GCA_029213025.1 Verrucomicrobiales bacterium | reverse complement strand
TAAAGAAAAACTGCGCAATGTAACCAAAGCGTTCTGGAAAGTCGGTGACCGGGTGGACGGAGGGCCGAAGGAAGGGGCCGGTGTGGCCAGTGTGAAAGTCGACTATGCACCCGGGTTGATAGTGAAAGAAGCGGTCAAGTTCATCGGGCAAAACAAAGCGAAGCCCTTTTTTCTCTATCTGGCGCTGAACACTCCGCACGCGAATAACGAAGGCGGCAATGACAAGGAACAGCGGGACGGAATGGAGGTTCCTGACTACGGGCAATATTCTGACAAAGACTGGCCGAATCCGGAGAAAGGCTTTGCGAAAATGATCGAAGATATAGACACCACCGTCGCGCAGGTTCGGGAGGCACTACAGAAAAACGGTATCGACGATACTCTGATTATCTTTACCAGCGATAACGGTCCGCATCAGGAAGGGCAGCACAAAATGGAGTTCTTCAATTCCAACGGCGATTTGCGCGGCATGAAACGGGATCTCACAGATGGTGGCGTGCGGGTACCGATGATCGCCTTTTGGGACGGCAAAATTCAACCCGGCGCGGTGACGGATCATCTCAGCGGGTTTCAGGACTTTCTACCTACCGTAGCGGAGATCATTGGAGTCGAACCGCCGGTAGATACTGACGGCTTGTCTTATCTACCTACATTGACAGGCCGGTCTGATCTACAGAAACAACACGAGTTTCTCTACTGGGAGTTTAGCGAAAAGGGCGGGAAGATCGGGGTGACTGACGGCAAGTGGAAAGCGATTCGCAGAAATTTTGTGAAGAACCCCGATGCCCCGGTGGAACTATATGATTTAGCTGCCGATCCTTCGGAAAGTACGGATGTAGCGAAACAGTATCCGGAAGTAGTAGAGAAAATGAAACAGCGGATGGGGGAGGCCCACCGTGAGCTGTAGCTTTAGTCGGCTTCCAGTTCTTCGATCTTCTCGCTCAGTTCACCCCAGCGGGTGAAGTTGTTTTCGAGCAGTTCGTCGAGTTTCGAGAGGCGGGTGCTGGCATCCGTGGCGGCGGTAGGTTCCTTTTTGAAAAACTCCGGGTCCATCAGTTTGCCGGTTAATTCCGCTTTTTCTTTTTCGTAGTTACTGATCTCCGCTTCGACTTTCTCGAACTCCACTTTGAGAGGTTTGAGTTTTTTTGCCCTGGCCTGGCGGGCCTCGGCATCGCGGCGGCGTTGTTCTTTCCGATTGTTGCCGCCGGCGGATTTTGTCTGTCCTGAACCTCTGGAAACGGTACCTCTCTCAGAGGCGGCGGCCATATCGGCGGCTTTCTTTTCAAGGTAATCACTGACATTTCCGTAGTACAGTTTCGGCGGCTCTCCGGGAATGAATTCCAGTACTTTCGTTACGATCGGATCGAGAAACGAGCGGTTGTGGGAAACGATGACGAAGGTGCCCTCGTAATCGATGAGGGCATTTTGCAGCACTTCCTGCGATTGCAAATCGAGGTGGTTGGTTGGCTCATCGAGAATCAGAAAGTTCGCCGGTTGCAGAAGCATGCGGGCGAGGGCGAGTCGGCCTCGTTCGCCTCCGGAAAGGACCCCGACCTGTTTAAAAACATCGTCGCCGCGGAAAAGGAAAGCGCCGAGAAGGCTGCGCAGGTTTCCGGCGGCTTCATTTCGGACCGCTCCCTCCAGCGTCTCCAATACCGTTTTGTCCGGATCCAGTTCATCGGCGTGAGTCTGCGAAAAGTAGGAGACCCCGACTTTGTGACCGATTTTCATTTCCCCGGAAGTGGGTTCCTCCGCCAGGGAGATGAGCCGGGAAAAAGTCGACTTTCCGGCTCCGTTCACGCCGACAATGGCAATGCGGTCGCCGCGCTCGATTTGCAAATTGAGGTTCCGCAGGACGTGAAGATCTCCGTAGTATTTGTTAATACCTTCCATTTTCAGGACGGTCTCACCGCTGCGTTCCGGTTGGGGAAATTCGAATTTAATCGAGCCGGCTTCCTGCTCCAGCTCAATAATATCGATCTTTTCGAGCTGTTTGATCCTCGACTGAACCATCTTTGCTTTGGAGGCTTTGGCCCGGAAGCGATTGATCAGTTTTTCCGCTCTTTCGATCTCCCTCTGCTGATTGGTGAAAGCCCGTTCGAGTTGTTCTTTGCGGGTCTCCCGTTCTCTCAGGTAAAAGGAATAGTTCCCGGAGTACAGCTGCACTTCGCCGTTTTCAAAGGCGAGAGTCCGGTTGGTGAGGTTGTCGAGCATGGACCGGTCGTGCGAGATCAGGACGACGGCGCCGCCATAGTTTCGCAGCCATTGTTCCAGCCACTGGACGGTTTCGATATCGAGGTGGTTGGTCGGCTCATCGAGCAGCAGCACACTGGGTTCGCGCAGCAGCAGTTTCGCCAGCGCAATTCTCATCTGCCAGCCGCCGCTGTATTCTTCGCAGGGGCGGTCGAGATCTTTTGATTTGAAACCGAGTCCGTTGAGAACCTTCTCAATCTGCGGTTTCATTCGCTCCACATCGTGGTGATCGAGGCGCAGCTGGATGTCGCCGAAGACTTCGAGGAGGTCGCCGTATTTTTCCGACTGCGGATCACACCCTTCGAGTTGTTCTTCTACCTCCGCGAGATCCTTTTGCAGATTCAACACATCGTCAAAAGCCTTCGATGTTTCTTCGTATAGCGTGGCGCCTTTGTGCTCGACCCCTTCCTGGGGCAGGTAGCCGATGGTGCTTTGTTTCGCTTTGACGAGGCGACCGCTGTCGGGCGTTTCAATCCCGGCGATAATCTTCATCAAAGTCGATTTTCCCGCCCCGTTGGGGCCGGCCAGGGCCCAGCGTTCCTTCGCCCGGATGGTAAAGGAAAGATCCTGAAACAAAGAACGCGCTCCGTATTGGATAGAGAGATTTTCGACAGCCAGCATGATGAATCGCGCGAATGTAGCGCATCGTGATTTCTGCGCCAGTGGCGATTCAACAGGGTTCAGTCGAATGGCACTGACTTTTTTCGTTTTCGGTTCTTCGGCAAAGCCGTTACGTAACAAAGCCCCGGGTTGAGCGAAGCGCTACCCGGGGAGGGTATTGTTATATTGATAAATGGATTGCGGTGATTATTCTTCAAAAAAATCACACCCGGATTTTGATTTGTCGCACTGCTCTTTTTGTAGGAGGGATTGCTAATCCGTCGGGGGAATTCGAGGGACGAGAATTCTCCCCCGGTGCCTCGGCCAATGCAACGGCAGATGGGCTTCGAAGATGAATTCTCGTCCCTCGAATTCATCAGGACGGATTAGCAATCCATCCTACGTTTTTAACCCACCTAACAGGGTACAGTTTTGGATTGTACCCTGTTGGATCACTCCCACTCGATACTGGCGGGTGGTTTGGTGGAAATGTCGTATAGAACGCGGTTTACGCCGTCGACTTCGTTGAGGATTTTGTTGGAGATATCGCCGAGGACTTCGTAGGGCAGCTTGGCCCACTCTGCGGTCATGGCATCTTCACTGGTGACGGCGCGGATGCTGAGAGCATACTCATAGCAGCGTTCGTCGCCTTTCACTCCCACCGTTTTTACCGGGATTAGAGCGGCGTAAGCCTGCCAGACCCGGTCGTATTGATCGTGCTCGTGCAGAAGGTCGATGAAGATTTTGTCGGCTTCGCGAATGATTTTCAATTTATCCTCGGTAACTTCACCGGGGCAGCGCACGGCCAGACCGGGGCCGGGGAAGGGGTGGCGATGCACGACTTTTGCCGGCAGACCGAGCACTTCACCGAGGGCGCGGACTTCGTCTTTGAACAACTCATCGAGAGGTTCGAGGATGCGGCCCGCCTTTTTCAACTCCATGATTTTGTCGACCCGGTTGTGGTGGGTCTTAATCGTAGAGGCGATGGAGCCGCTGGTGGCGCTTTCAATTACATCGGGGTAAAGAGTGCCCTGAGCGAGAAGCTCAACATCGTCGCCGACGGCATCGAAGAAGATTTTCACGAACAGACGGCCAATGATGCGGCGTTTTTCCTCAGGATCGGTCTGGCCTTTCAGAGCGGTGAGAAATTGTTCTGAGGCGTCGATGGTTTCAATCGGGATATCGAAGCTTTCGAACAGCGCTTTCACTTCCTCCGCTTCATTTTGCCGTAGCAAACCGGTATCGACGAAAATGTTCCGTGTTTCCACACCGGCTTCGTGCAGAAGGGCGGCGAGCACGGAGGAATCCACTCCGCCGGATACACCGCAAACCACTTTCCGACCGGCCACTTCTTCGCGAACTCTTTCGACGAGATGATCTTTGAAAGACGCGATTTCGAATGTGGGCAGGTGGTCGCCCATTTCGACGAAGTTTTGCAGCAGCGTCATGCCTTCGGTGGAATGGGAAACTTCCGGGTGAAATTGAATGCCGTAGATCGTTTCATCCCACTGCAAAGCGACGGGAACTCCCTCGTCATTGCGAGCGAGCACTTTGGTGCCCTGCGGAAGGTTGTCCACGGTGTCGGAGTGGCTCATCCAGATCTGGGAACTTTCCGACATACCGGTAAAAATACAGTTACCGGTGGATTCATTTTTCAGAATCGCCGGGCCGAATTCCCGTTTATTGCCGGGCGCGACAGAGCCGCCGAATTTTTGATTGAGCAGCTGCATTCCGTAGCACACACCGAGGACAGGCACCTTGAGACTCAGTAGGTATTCAAAATCAATATCGGGCGCTCCCTCTTCGAGAGTGGAGCGGGGGCCTCCGGACAAAATGACCACAGCGGGGTTGCCGGTTTCCCGCAGTTCGCCGGGTTGATACAGTTTGGAATAGTAGCCGAGTTCCCGAATCCGGCGGACAATTAGCTGAGTGTACTGTGAACCGTAATCAATAACGGCGATAGGATCTCGTTCCATGAAAAGTAGAAAGGATGTAAATTGAGCGGAAAAAATCGATCAGGTAGCCTGCCGGTAGTTGACGGGTTCTTCGGTGATCGTGATATCGTGAGCGTGGCTTTCTTTGAGACCGCCTGGGGTGATCCGCATAAAGCGCGCCTTTTCCCGAAGCTCTGTGAGGTTGGTGGCCCCGACATAGCCCATTCCGCTTCGTAGTCCACCAAGGAGTTGGAAAATCGTATCGGAAAGGGGGCCGTGATAAGGAACCCGGGCTTCAACACCTTCGGCGACAAGTTTGCCGGATGAGTTTTGTCCGTAGCGGTCACCGGAGCCTTTTTTCATCGCTTTGAGCGAGCCCATTCCCCGGTATTCTTTCCAGGTTCGCCCCTGGTAGTTGACGATGGATCCGGGACTTTCTTTGCAGCCGGCGAGCAGAGAGCCGAGCATCACCATATCGGCACCGGCAGCCATCGCTTTTACGATGTCTCCCGAGTAGCGAATACCACCGTCGGCGATGGTGGCGACGCCCTTTTCCCGGCAGACCGCAGACACTTCCTGAATCGCCGTGAACTGGGGAACCCCGACACCGGCGATGACGCGAGTCGTGCAAATGGAACCGGGACCAACTCCGATTTTTACCACGCTGGCACCGGCCGAGATCAAATCTTCCGCCCCTTCTCTGGTGACGACGTTGCCGGCGACAACCGGGATATCAAATTCGCTGCGCAGTTTTTCGATCACCGCAAACACCCGGGTGGTGTGCCCGGTAGCGGCATCAATGAATACAGCATCGGCGCCGGCGCTGATCACGCCGGCCGCACGCTCGAATGTGTCGCCGCCAACTCCGATGGCTGCTCCGATGCGCAAACGGCCGAGATCGTCTTTGGCTGAATTAAGAAACTTCTGCCGGTTTTCGATATCCTGGGCGGTAATCAGTCCAGCCAGGCGGCCTTTGTCGTCGACCAGCGGGAGTTTTTCGATCCGGTTTTGGTAAAGGATTCGCCGCGCCTCGCTCAAAGTCGTGGTTTTCGGAGCCGTGACAAGTTTGTCCTGAGGAGTCATCACTTGTGAGACCAGTTCATCAGGATTTTCGATATACCAGATGTCCCGACTGGTAACCATGCCGACGAGAATTTCGTTCTCATCGATGACGGGGAAGCCGTTCACCCCGCGTTTCAGCATAATCACCTGCAGTTCAGCCAGCGTGATGTCGGCTTTCACCGTGAAGGGATCGGGGATCACGGTGTTTTCCGCTCTTTTCACTTTAGCGACCATCTCAACCTGTTCGGTTACCGGCATATTGCGGTGGATCACTCCGATTCCACCTTCCCTCGCGAGGGCAGTGGCCAGTGCCGCTTCTGTTACGGTATCCATCGCAGAGGAAACCACCGGGATGTTCAAAGGAATATTTTGCGTCAGGTGCGTAGATATATTGACCTCTTCCGGTAACACTGCGCTGTGTTGCGGAACCATGAGGACATCATCAAAGCTCAGACCGAGAGGTAGCTCTTCCATAGAAAATGTTTAGGATGAACTAAGAATTGATCAAGCGAAAGTTCTGCTAATCTTCAAGAGATTGCACAATTTTATCAGTGACCGCTGACCATGAGAATTTCCCGCTTCGTTTGACCGCATTGGCTGAGAGAGCGTCAATTTCCTGCCCGTTAAGGGACAGGAAGTTGTTAATCGCCGCGCTGATTGAGTCGGTATCGGAAGGATCGAAATAAAGCACGGCGCCCTCGTTTTTCCGGTCAAATTCGGTTCCTCCGACCTCTGGCAGACTGGCGCAGCGGGACAACAGAACCGGACATCCGCAGGCCATGGCCTCCAGCGGAGGCAGGCCGAAGCCCTCGTACAGACTGGGAAAGATAAACGCTGTGGCTTGCTGGTATTCCCGGATCAATTCCCCGTCACTGATTCGGCCCAGCCATTTTACAGTATCGGATTCCTCCAAAGTTACCGAGGAGAAATTCCGGGGATTGGCACCGCCGGCGATCCGAAGTGTGGTGCCCTCGGGAAGAGAGCCCGCTTTCTGAAGTGCCTGCCAGGCGGAAATCAGTTTGGTGAAATTTTTCCGGGGATCGAGTGAACAGACGCAGAAGAAGCGCGGCGGGTGCTCAGAGCGCCGGGTTACCGCAGGGCGAAATGCCGAAGAGGTGGCGTTGCCGAGGACGACAATCTCATTTTCGGGGAGCTTCAGATATTCTGCCAGCCGTGAGCGGGAAAATTCCGATACGGTGCCGACGCGGCAGCAGCGCTTCGCGAGGGCCGGAAGCAGGTTGCGATAAAGAGTTCCGAATGATCGGCTGAAACCTTCCGGATAATCCCAGACCGCCGCATCGTGAATGACCACAAACTGGTTTTTGACGGCGACCGGCCCGGTGTTACAGGGGGACAGCAGAATTTCATTTTTGCCCGGAAACATTTTTGCCGGAAGCACAAATTGTTCCCAGGCGTGTCCTTTGATCCCGGCCAGTTGCCGACCCGGGTCAATTTCCCGGCTGACCAGGTCTCGACCCCGAAGTTCGTTTGCCACCTCGGTGGCGAAGCGCTCCACCCCGGTAACCGGGCGGTTTTTGTATCTCGCGTTGATCGTCAGAGATCTCATGTTCGCTTCATTTTTCGGAATCTGGCGATGATATAGTTAAGCACTACGATTTCCTCCAGAAGAAAAGCCCCTGACATACCTACAACCATTCCCACGCCGCCGAATTTGGGAATGAGGATCCATGTGCCAACTACTGCGAGGACGAGTTTGAAAGCGCCAAATATCGGCAGGTGTTTGTTTCTTCCGATCATAACCAGTAGTTGAAGAACCGGACCGAGAATCAGAGTGATGAGATTGGCAGCGAGCAGAAGACGAAGGGTATTCGCTCCGTCGACAAAGGAATTCCCGAAAATCTTCATGATCAGGCCGGGGAAGATGATTCCGATGATCAGTGGCGGGCCCAGCGCGAGAAGGCTGAATGAAACGGCTTTGCTGTATGCAATGAACAGTGCCTTTCCATCATGAACCTCGGCAGCACGGGAAATACGCGGTGCAAATACGCTGTGGATCGCCACCGAGAGAATGTTGAATAGAATACTGATTCGAAAAGCTGTTGTAACATAGGAAACTTCCTCCTGAGGACGGAACTCCTTCAACAGGGCAAGCGGTAACAGGAAGCTGAGGGCACCAAAAATTCCCCCGATAAAAACCGAGCGACCCTCTTTTAAAAGAGTTTTCACGAGAGCTGTGTCGGGCATCACGAATCGCGCACCATGAAATTCCGGCTGGCCGGAGAACCTGACGGAAAGGGACGCGGCGACAAAGCAACCAAACCACATCAATAGCAGCCAGATACAGGCTGTGCCGTCAAGAGCCTCCGTTGATCCGGGTGTCACAGTCGAGATTGAGACAAACAGGAGAACGCAGAGAGTGAACAGGCTGACCGGGATAAAATGGCCGAAGAACATTCCCTTAACGGGATGGGATAATCCTTTCAAAACTTCCCCGTTGATCAAGACTGTGGTCATCGCTGCCAGAGCGAGGGGGATTAACAGATTCCAGCTTGCCCAGCCGTCGCTAACCCCGGCATAAATGAACAGCCCGAGGCCGATGGCGAAAGCCAGCGCCAGAGAGATCAACCGCACCCCGGCCAGGTAGCTTTTCACATTAGTGACTCCTTTAAGTTGAAGCCGGGGCACATCCCGAAGCGCGAGTTGTTCGAGACCGTAGCTCGCCATCGGCGAGGAAGTCATAATAATGGCGCTCCAGAAAAAAAACGTGGAGCTGCCTTCGTCCCCCAGTTTCCGTGCGATAAGAATGGTGTTGAGAAACTGCATGGCCGCTCCTGCCATTCGAATCGCAGAAGGATAAAACGTGGATAACGAGCCGGTTAGATCCACGAATTGAAGACGGAGTAACAGTTGTTTCAAACTATTGAGAGGTGGGGAGGTGTGGAAATTATCAAAAATACAGAACTGTGAAAAGTTATCAGTCCGGCGAGTGCATCACAAGCGGATTTTTCCATCAGAAGGTAAATATTGCGAGTTGAATAAAGAATGCGATTCAGGTATGAGTCGGTGCTGTTGGCGGTAATTTCAGGGAGCTTTCGTTTTTATGATTATTCTCCTCTCTGCCCCGTTTCTAACGATGATGAGTTCGGAAACCAGGCTTCAGAAACATGGTGAACGCCTCGCGATCATACACGACTTCCTTATTCAGATGGGTGGAGCGGAAAAGGTCGTTGAGGTTATGGCTGAAGCATATCCTGACGCGCCGATTTATACCAGTGCTACAAGGGGAAACAATTTGCCGGCTCCGTTTGCTTCTGAACGTGTCGTGAACAGTTGGATGCAGTCCATTCCCGGATTGGAGAAATGGCACAAAAAGCTGTTTTTTCTGTATCCCTTTGCGTTCCGTTCCCTGAAAATCAGTTCTGAAACAGATCTTTTGTGGATCAGCAGCAGCGGCTTTTCGAAATGGATACCGCGGCCGGAAAACGCCAACGTGGTGTGCTACTGCCACACGCCGCCGCGATTTTTCTGGAATCCTGATGACTATCTGAAGAACGAAGTGGCCAATCCGGTTCTGCGCCAACTGGTCAAAAAAGTAATGCCGTTATTTCGCGACAGCGACAGAAGGCAAAGCGCAAAAGTGGATCTGTTCGTAGCCAATTCCGGGTTTATCAAAAAGCGAATCAAAGCCTGCTATGACCGGGATAGCGTGGTGATTTATCCACCGGTCGACGTGGAGCGTTTTCAAGTCAGCGAACGCAGCGAAGACTACCACTTAATCGTTTCGAGACTCGTTTCCTACAAACGGATCGATCTGGCGGTTGAGGCTTTTACCAAAGAAGGACGTAACCTCGTAGTGATTGGTGATGGTCCGGATCGCGACAGGCTCGAATCAATGGCCGGCTCTTGCGTTACCTTTCTGGGCCGGGCTCCCGACGAAGTCGTGGAAGAAAAAATGGCCGGCTGCCGGGGCTTTGTTTTTCCCGGGCTGGAAGATTTTGGAATTACCCCGGTGGAAGCTCAGGCCTGCGGCAAACCGGTTATTGCCTTTCGGGGCGGCGGGGCCCTGGAGACCGTTGTTGAAGGCCGGACCGGAGTGTTTTTCGACGGCTTTGATTCGCGCCTGGTCATTGATGCATTGCGGCAGTTCGATCAAATCGACTGGCAGACTTCGGTAATACGAAGAAACGCCGAAAGGTTTTCAGAGGAGCGGTTTCTTGCCGAAACGAAGAGGTTGTTCGACCTGGTGATTGAAATGGAAGGCGACGAAGCGGCAATTCTTCAGGCATTCAATAAAAGAGCGACGAAAGCGGCGTAAAGTCGATGATAAGAATTCTGTTAGGGGTTGTACTTTTTTTGATTCCGGTATTAGCGACGGCGGATGAGGCTCTGGTTCACATCAGTGCGTATTATTACCCCTGGTATCATAGTGACGGGCGGCATTGGAGCGAAGGGTATTCGGGAAAAACAGAAGGCAACGGTCCGAAGACGGGGGAATATTCCTCCCGTGATCCGGAGACAATCGTCCAGCAGGTGAAGTGGTCTCATCAAGGGGGAATATCCAACTGGATTTGTGCGTGGTGGGGAAAAGAATCGTGGGAGGATGTGACACTTCAATACCGGGTCGCTCCAGTGCTCAACCAGGTCACAGATGCGGATCAGAAACATCCGGTAACTTTTTGCATCTTTTACGAGAGTGAAGGTTTGTTAGGGCTCGATCCCTCAAAAGGAATTGAGTTCAACGGAAAGGTGACCCGGAAATTTCTCGATGACTTCGGGTACCTTTCCGATACATACTTTTCCCACCCTGCTTACTACAGAATTGAAGGTCGTCCGGTTGTCTATTTGTATCTCACCCGAACCTGGACCGGTAACTATAGAAATGCGATCGATCTCGCCAGGGCCGCTGCCGGAATCAGGGGCTTCGAGCTATTTCTTGTGGGCGACGAAGTCTACTGGGGCGAACCGGACGAAAATCGAATCAAATTGTTTGATGCGATCACTTCCTACAACATGCACGGACCGGAGCCGGTTTTTGAAGACTCAGGGGACTGGACGCCGTTTTTACAGCAGGCAGGAGATGTTTATAAGAAGTATAAAAATGTAGCGGGTCAATTGGGTGTCCAGTTTATTCCCGGAATTATGCCTGGATTTAACAGCCATGGTGCTGATCCGACCCGGGCCCACTATATCATTCCGAGGGAATTTCGGACCGGCACTGGCGAAAAGAAAGTCTTTCTCAAGGAAATGATCAAGACTGCCAGGCCGACTTTGGATGGGAAGATCCGGTCCATAGCGGTGACTTCGTTTAACGAATGGCATGAGGGTACGCAAATTGAGCCTTCGCGGAACGATGAAGAGAGGTTCCCGGTTCTCTATGATTTATCGACCGGGGAATTCCCGGATTGAATTCGATAGGCTTCAGCCAGGAGAGAAACCGGCTGAGTGACGGAAATGTCGAGGCCATGTTTCTGTAGACCTCCCTGGATTTGCAGATGACAACCCGGATTGGAAGTAACTACACAGGTCGCACTGGTTTTTTCGATCGACTCAATTTTTCTGTCGAGTATTCGTGCACTTTCTTCCGGTTGTAGAACGTTGTAAATACCGGCACTACCACAGCAGGTATCCGAATGGGGCAGTTCCTCTCTCTGCCAGGCAGGAAGTGAATCGAGTATTTCGCGGGGTTGCGATTTGATGCCCTGGCCGTGGCAAAGATGGCAGGATTCATGATAGGTCAGCGCATGTATTTCAGCTTCGCTTCCTTCAGGGATTCTATATCCGGTTTCGACCAGAAATTCGTGAATATCCTTCACTTTTTCGTCCCATTGTGTCGCCATGTCGGCATCGATTACCGAACTGAAGTGTTTCAGATGAGATCCGCAGCCGCCCGCGTTGGTGATCACTGCATCCAGACCGGGGAATTCTCTTTCAAACTGACTCATAAGGTTTTCTCCGGTCTGCCGGGCGAGTAGCGGAGCTCCATTGTGAGCATGAAGAGATCCGCAACAGGCTTGAGTTCGCGGAGTAAAAACCGACCAACCGTTGTGTAGTAACACGTCCACCGTATCGCGATTGACGTCGGCGAAGGCGAGAGACTGAACGCAGCCAGTGAGCATACCTACTTTACCCCTGACTTTCACGCCTTCGGGTGGGTGCTCCCAAAGGTCGATACATTCATCCGAAAACTCCCGGTTCATCTGCGGTGCAGCCGGTTCCAGATCACCAATGGACCTTCCGAGGAGATAGGGCAGTTTCAGCTTCCGAACTATGAGATCGAGACCGGAGTTTTGATAGATTCGCAATAAGTGACCGATCAATTGAAGGCGTCCAGGGTAGAGAAAAACCTGGTTAAGCAGCAGCCAGCGTAAAAAGCGCCGTTTTACCGTACCGGTTAGCGGCGATGCCTCTGTTTCGGCCCGTGCTGTCTCGAACATGGTTGTGTAGTCTACTCCTGCCGGACAGGCGGTCGTGCAGGCCAGGCAACCAAGGCAGTAATTCATTTCCTCCGCCAGCTCCGCTCCGACATCGAGATCCCCGTCGGCGACGGCTCTCATCAGGGCGATTCTTCCTCTGGGACTGTGACGTTCGCGTTTGGTGGATTCGTACGTTGGGCAGGACGGTAGACACATCCCGCAGTGCATACACTGCTGCAGCACGGAATAATCGAGATCCTTGAGTGTTAACGCTCTCATGCAGGATCAAAGATTTTTCCGGGGTTCAATCGATTGTCGGGGTCGAGTGATTTCTTTACCAGTTTCAGCATGGCGAATCCCGTGGTGTCGAACTGCCGGGAAAGATATTCTTTTTTGGCAAGCCCTACACCGTGTTCTCCTGTCACTGTGCCGCCGAGTTCGATCGTTTTATCCACGATATCCGAAAGCGCGTGATGGACTCGCTCCATTTCTTCGGCATTTTTTTCATCGGTCAAAAACGTCGGGTGGAGATTGCCATCGCCCATATGACCGAAAGTTCCGACCTGGAGTTGGTATTTTTCCGCTGTTTCATTAACGAAACTCACCATCTTTGCCAGTTCACTCCTCGGGACAGTGACGTCTTCAAGAATCGTCGTCGGGCGAACCCGGGCGAGGGCGGAGAAAGCCTGTCTCCGGGCGGAGGCGAGTTTTGCGGCATCTTCTTCAGTAGCCGCCACTTTTACGTCATCAGCACCGTGGTCCCGGCAAATTTTTTCCATGGCGACTGCTTCGTCCGCTACGGCTGAAGGATGGCCGTCTGTTTCGATGAGCAGAACGGCGGCTGCTTCGACAGGTAATCCAATTTGGCAGTAATCTTCCACGCATTGCAAAGTGACCTGGTCGATAAATTCCAGCGTACAGGGAATTATTTGGGCCGCAATGATTCGGGAGACGGCTTCCGCAGCTGCTTCCATGGAGGAAAACGTGGCCATAAGTGTTTTTCTCGCTTTGGGGCGGGGCACGAGTTTGAGAAGCACTTCCGTTATGATTCCCAGAGTTCCTTCCGATCCAATGAACAGGTCTTTCAGAGAGTAGCCGGCTACATCTTTCACGCAGGCGTTGCCCAGACGGGTGACTTCCCCGTCCGCCTGAACGACCTCGAGGCCCATTACGTAGTCCCTGGTCACACCGTATTTCAAGCCGCGAAGCCCGCCGCTGTTTTCCGCGACATTGCCTCCGATCGTAGAAATTTTCATGGAGCCGGGATCCGGGGGATAAAAGAGACCGTGCTGCAATGCCGCCTCATCAATATCTTTGGTGATTACACCCGGCTGTACCCGGATTGTGAGATTGGCAGGGTCGATTTCGAGAATCCGGTCCAGTCTGACAAGGCAAATCACCAGGCAGCCCGCTATCGGGACGCTTCCGCCACTGAGGCCGGTTCCGGAGCCCCGGGTCACGATTGGGATATCCTGTCTTACCGCTTCTTTCACGGACGCGGCAACTTCCGCTGTGTCAGCCGGAAAAATGACAGCTCCGGGAAGCTGTTTTATTCCGGCGGTACCGTCGAAGCCGTAAGGAATCAGATCCGCGTTTTCGGTTAAAACCTGATCCTTTCCCACAATTTTCCCGAAGGCTGATGCGTTTATAGCCATTGGTTGGATTGTGGATGAAGCGTGACTAAACTTCCACTTCTCTTTTGTGTGATATCACTTTATTGGACATAATCGAAACCATCATCAATGGTTAACCAAATTACTCACTTATGCCTGAATTCTCTGAACCTTTAACCTGGTTATGTATCCTGATCGGATATGTGGTGGGTGCGACCCCGTTTGGTCTGATCGTTGGGAAAATGAGAGGCATCGATATCCGTGAGCACGGCAGTGGCAATATCGGCGCAACCAATGTGCTTCGAACCCTTGGAAAGCCGGTTGGTATCTCGGTTCTCGTGCTTGATATTTTGAAGGGAATGATCCCCGTGTTGATCGCAATGGCGATTTCGGAGAGCACAATTGTCCATATCGTCACAGCAATCGCCACAATTCTGGGGCACAACTACACATTCTGGCTCAAATTTAAGGGAGGGAAAGGGATCGCGACCACGGCCGGTGCCATGATTCTGCTAATTCCTGTTCCTGCGCTGTTTTCGATTCTTTCCTGGATTATCGTGTTTAAAATTACCAGATATGTCTCACTTGGATCAATCGCCGCCGCCTTAGCCCTGCCGATCGTCGGGACGATACAGGCACTGGTTACCGGAAATTGGGATTGGGCGATTCTCCTTTTCTGTCTTATCCTGTGTGTTCTCGCCATTTGGAAACACCGGGGCAACATCGACAGACTGATGAAGGGAGAGGAAGCACGATTTCAAAAGAAGAGTGAACGGAAGGCTCCGGATTAGAGATCAAAATCCTGGTGTTTTTCGGTGGTTTATGGCATTTGAAGTTTTTGGTTTTTCTGTTCGATGATAAAAGACGCTGCAATATTGGGAGCTGGTAGTTGGGGCACTGCGCTGGGCGTCGTGCTTGCTGACTGCGGCATGAATGTTACTCTTTACGGTAAAAATGAGGGTCGGGCTGATGACATCAATCAAAACTCAAAGAATTCGTATTATTTGCCCGGCATAGACCTCCCGAAAACGATTTCGGCTACGACAAAAATGTAGGACGTCGTGGATAAATCTCTCATTTTATTGGTTGTGCCGTCCCAGGTTGCCCGAACGGTTCTCACCGAACTTCGGGAGGCAGGAATCCCGAAAGAAACTATTATTTTGACCTGTAACAAAGGCATCGATCCGGAATCCGGAAAATTGATGCAGGCGACGGTCCGCGAATTTTTTCCGGACAACCCGATTGCCGTGCTTGCCGGACCCAGTCATGCCGAAGAGGTCGCCTCGCGCAAAGCGACTGCGGCTGTGATCGGAAGCGACGACGAATCCTTATCAGCCCGGATTCAGGAAATCCTAACCCTGCCCTACTTCCGGACCTACACCAGCACCGACGTGATCGGTATCGAACTGGGTGGGGTAGTCAAAAATGTGTTCGCAATCGCAGCCGGCACAGCCGACGGCCTCGGCCTCGGCGACAACTCTAAAGCGGCCCTTGTAACGAGGGGGCTTGCGGAGATGACCCGTCTCGGCATGGCAATGGGCGGGAAGAGAGAAACGTTTCAGGGATTAAGCGGTATTGGAGATTTGATAGTCACCTGCTATAGCGTCCACAGTCGAAATAACCGGGTGGGCAGATTGCTGGGGCAGGGGAAGACTCTGCAGGAAGCAATCGATGAACTGAATCAGGTGGCAGAAGGGGTTCCAACTGCGAAAAATGCCTATGATCTGGCCCGGAAACTCGGGGTTAGAACTCCGTTGATTGATGAAGCTTACGAGGTTCTCTACAATGGAAAGCCCTGTGCTCAGGCACTTAAAGAACTACTCAGCAGGAACCCGCGAAGTGAGATTGATTGAATCCCCATAGAAAATCCTTATGTTGCCCGGCTTGAAAATTGTAAAATCAGTATCTCTACCCTTTCTCCTTTTGGTGCTTTCGGGTTTCTTCACTTTAGGCATCGAAGCGGGGGAGTGGCGCACTTTTGACGGACAGGTACTAAAGGCGGACGCGGTGGATTTCGATTTTCCCACCAAAATGGTCACGCTCGAAAATCCTGAAACCCGGGCAAGAGCGAATTACAGCACCGGGGATCTCGATTTTAAAAGCAAACGCCTGCTGTTTTTTCACCCTGTCTTCCACCGCAGTTTTCCAGACGGCTTCATGCAGAAGGAGAAACTTTGGTTGTTCGGAATCGCAATTTTGTCGCCGATTGCTCTCCTGATTGTCGGAATGTGGCTGGCCGGGTTGTTTATTGCCAAGAAATTCAATCCTTTCAGTGCAATCGGCGCTTTTCTGGGAAGCTGGATTGCCGGGGTCATTCTGACAGTTTGCTACCTTGTGTTTGCTCAGAAGAGCGAGTTTGGACTCGGCTTGATATACATTGGTATTTTGTTAGCCGCGCTGGTTATGGCTATGTTTATTTCGGCGATGTATCAGACCACTTTCCTCAAAGGTATTGTGATTTTTGTGGCTCACCTGGTGTTCGCCGCTCTGCTCGGTTATGTGCTGATCTACGGAATGGAGAAAATCGTCTCACTTGACGATGTCAGTGCTTTTTGGCACCAATGGGTCTTCCAACCCACCGGACTTGTGGAGGGGCCGCCCCGGGAGGGTTACTGAAGAGCGCTTCTTACCTTTTCGAGTTCCATCTCCGACAGTTCGGAAATGCCGTTGTGCGTTTCGTGAGGGTCTTTTACCGAGTCGTAGTATTCCTCGGCAACGGTTTTGCCTGACTTGTCTGTCCATTTAACATACCGAAATTGGTGAGTTTTTACTGTGTGTCCGACAAACTTATCTTTGTATCGGGAATACTGGCTGCGGGCGCTCAATTTGCCGGGAGCCTCTTCATTTCGGACCACGGCGGAAAGGTCGCCTCCTTCAAGGTGATCCGGTGCCGGGATTCCCGCCAGTTGGCAAAGGGTCGGATAAATGTCCACCAACTCCGCAAAGGAATTTGCTTTGCCGGGTTTTGTCGAAGGATCTGAAATAATCAGCGGAACCCGGGTTGCGATATCATAATTGGTCATCTTCCCCCAGGCACTGCTTTCGCCCAGATGCCAGCCGTGATCAGACCACAGGATTACGATGGTGTTGTTCCTTTGTCCCGAAGACTCAAGCGCAGAAAGAAGGCGTCCAATCTGGGTGTCAACGTAGGAAATGCAGGCGGCGTAAGCATGAATGAGATCCAGCTGTAATTCGGTCGGTATTACACCGTGATAGGGCACACCGAGGTAGCTACGCATCTCATACCCGTTCCACGCGATTGCTTCGCGGCGGGTCGGGGGATTGGGCATCTCCAGGCCGACATTCTGTGCGGTTTTTCCGTAGCCGTCGGAATTAAACCAGGCGATGGGGAACACGCCCTTCGGAGGACTCGGGTTTACCGGCAGCCAGGTTTCATCCGGCTTATAAAGATCATAATACTTTTGGGGCGCAATAAACGGCAGGTGAGGGCGCCGGTAGCCGGCTGCGATAAATCGTGGCTGCTCACTCTTCCTGTTCTTGATCAAAGCCACGACTTCGTCTGTCATTCGGCCAGCGTAGAGGTGGCTATCCGGTACATCCGGGCTTTGCATCACGGGGCATTTCAGGCGTTCTGCGATGATGGTGGGCCCGGTTGGATTCGTCTCATCGACAACTTCCCACATTTCCCTTGGTCGCCCCGGAGAAGATGGCTCGGACCAGTCATTGGGATTGTCCCATTCATCGTGATAGATTTTCCCGAAACTTCTTGTGTAGTATCCGTTGTCTTTAAACCAATGGCCCAGGGATTTGAGATCGGGACGCTTTCTCCGGAAAGCACTGACGTCTCTGAAATTGTTGCTGAATACCCCGATGGAATCAGGCCTTAATCCGGTCATGATTGAAAGCCGCGAGGTGCCGCATTTTGCATACTGGCAGTAGGCATTCTCAAAGAGCATTCCCCGGGCAGCCAGCGCATCAATGTGGGGAGTTTTGATATTTTGATCTCCGTAACAACCCAGCATGGGACGAAGATCGTCCACCGCTATCATGAGAATATCCGGTTTCTCTGCAGAGATGACCGGATGTGTGAACAGAAGCAGCAGAAGAAGAGTAATTCGTGACATGGGATTGGTTCCACCCTAGCACTCTCTCTCAGCTACTCGCAAAAGGGCATTTATACCGAATATCAGGTAGGTTCCCTGAGGTGAAACAGCAATTCCGATTTGGTCAAGATGCCGTCGTGATTTTGATCGGACTCGGGCTCGTTTTTTAAAAACTTTCCGAGATAAAAGTTCGACCGGGAAGTGGCATGATCTTTGAACTTCATTTCCACGTAGGATCTCAACTCGCCCAGTGTCAGAATTCCGTCCCTGTTGCCATCAGTTTTCGGCAGGGCATCGTAGACAGCTTTCAGTTTGTAGTTGTTTTCAGAACTAAGTTCCGCCGCTCTGGAGAAGAAACATCCCGCGAATAAAATAACCAGAACCGAAATCGTGAGTTTCATATATCTAATATATCTTAAATATAAGAATACACAAAAAGTTTTTAAAAACTTTTCCAGAGATCTATCTCGCAAACGTTCGTTGCGATTCCACGCTGTCCATGAACGTGGCAATAGGGTCAGTCCTCGGGGGAAGAGGTTTGTTTTTGATGCTTTCCTTAAATTTCAGGTAGCTGTCAAAGGCGTCGCTTCTTTTCGGGGAACGGGTGGCTTCGTAGTAATTGAGATAATCCCGGGATTTTTCGAGAGAGCTTTGAATTCCTTTACGGAGGCTTTCCAGGTCAGCCAGTTCTTTGTCGACACCGGCAAAATCTCTCTGTAGGAGTTTTTCACAAACATTGGTATAACGCCCAATCACGTTCCGATATAAGGGGAATGCTTTAATGTTGAGGGCCTTGAGCGAAGCCTGTCGATGCCGGATCATTTGATTCGCTTTATCGCCACGGTCCAAAAATTGTCGATATTGGGAAATCGAGCCGGAAAAAGCCGGTTTGCTTTCGTTCTTTCCCGCTATCGAATCAGACACCTTTCCTTTGAGGCGGTCCATAAAAGACGGATTGGTTTTCCGGGCACGTGCCGAAGGTATCTCGATTGCAGGAAATTCCACTTTCAGTGCTTCAACGAGCATTTCTTCAGTATGTTCGGGGCTGAAGTATTCGAAACTTTGTTGCTGGGCCATAGTGGCCAACTGTAGCGACCACCACTTGTCGATTCCCTCGCCGGTTTCGCGGAATCCGGGGAAATGTTTCCGGATCAGACTTTTCGGGTCGTAATCCGGTTCTACTGCTATGTCCTGGAGCATCCCGCGGATCGATTCGCCACCGTCTTTCTGGTCGCAAAGGGCTCCCACCAGGACGGCGGAGGAGGCCCGGAAAACTTCAAGACTCAGAGGATTGAGTCCCCGGGCTTTTCCCGGCTCCATGATTTCATCGACTTTCATGAGCTTGCCACTTTTCAAAAAACCGGAGTAATAATAGCTGGGCCGACCGAGTTCCTTGTGGCGCAAATTGTGGTCAAAGCCGTGAATCATCCAGTCCGGAGCCTTGAGTTCCAGATTGGTCAATTCGTTTGGGTTTTCCATCCACGCTTCCAGCATTTGCTCGACAAGCAGCATCTTGATCAACGCAAGCCGGTACGATTGCTCCTCAAACCGGTCGTGAATTTTCACACTGATTTTAATGGCAAACCGGTTACCCGCGTTCACCTCCGCCGAGGTAAGGATGTCGGGCCCGGAATGGACGTCATCCCCGGTTCCGTACAGGAAAATCCGGTAGTGTACTCTCCAGTCATCGTTTTTGTATAGACCCAGCGTCTGGCGAAACTGGCCGCGCAGATTGCGGGAGTAGTGAGTGAAGTGGGCTTTGATCTGAGGGTACTTGGAATAGACCTTGATTTGCTGTTCCTCTGCCCGTCGCCCAATGGTCTCGACCCGGTCCACCTCGCGACTCCGACTCATTTCTTCAGACACACTGGTATCCTGACCCTGCAAAGTGGCGCAGAGCGCGGCAATCAGGAAAAGAGAAAAGGGGGCTGTTCTGTGATACGCGATATCGTGATTATCCCGGATTTTTCTGCATCGGTCAATCCTGCGATTTCAAATCGAGGACATCTTTCATCCATTCTGCGATACCGGCCAACCGGGCTCTGTTCCCGCCGGCCACTTCCGCTGTGGCCCAGCCTGAAAAATTCTCCGCCACGAGGATTTGCCGCACCTTCTGCCAGTGAACTTCACCGCCGTTGGTTCCCTGTGCTCCGGGCTTTTTCAGTTTGGCATCGCCAAATACCGGATGACCCCGGTCCTTAATATCCAGCTTAAAAAAGCGCTCACCGAGCACTTCGGCCCAGTGCTGCGCCGATTGTTCGGACCAGGTTATGGTGTTTCCGAGATCAAAGTAGGAGCGCACGCTGTCAGTTTGAAAGGAATCGATAAATCGAGCCATCTCCTCCGCCCGGTTGAGGAAGGACGCCCTCACGTTTTCGATGCAAATCGTAATGTTCTTTTCCTGCGCCAGAGGCAGAACGCCTTGCACCTGTTCCTGCCAGAATTTGAAATTTTCTTCGTAGGACAGGTTTTTCTGCGTCGCTGCAAATACAAGAACCGATTCTGCGCCGAGACGGTGGGCTGTTTCGATAGCCGGACTGATTTCGGTATCGCCGGCATTTACGATTCCATGAACGGGAAGCCCGGTGGTTTGTATCGCTTTTTCGACTTCAACCCAGTCGACCTTTTCTTTGGTTTTGAATTCCAATCCGTCGAATCCGATTTTCCGGAGAAGCGTAAATTTTTCCTCCACGGTCAGATCGGGCTCATCGATCATATGGTATTTCACCGCGATTTTGATCTTTCCTGTAAGGCCCGGACCGCCGCTTACGACTCCATTTCCGACCGCCGCAGCTGCACAGGATTGGAGAAAAAATCGTCTGTTTAGCGTGTTTTGGATCATATTTCGGAACACAGCCTAATTGCCGGAAATGCTCCTGCAAGGGATTGTACCCTGTTGAATCGCGGATTGTACCCTGTTACGTCTGTGCCGGAATGCGAAAATGCTGCATGACATCGCGTGTTTTGCGGCAATAATGCGACCCTGAAATGGCAAAAGACACAGAAAAGATACTGAAGATAGGCTTGCCGAAAGGCAGTCTTTCCGAACCGACCCTGGATTTGTTCGAAAAAGCGGGCTTTAACATCCATGGAGCTTCGCGTTCCTACCGCCCTTCGATTGATGATCCGGAAATTCAAATACGCCTGATCCGGGCTCAGGAAATCGGGAGATATGTCGATCATGGATTTCTCGATTGTGGCATTACCGGAATGGACTGGATCGCCGAAAACGGTGCCGATGTCGAGGTGATCTGCGATTTGAAATACAGTCGTGCGACCTCGAACCCGACCCGCTGGGTGCTGGTGGTGCCGGAGGATTCGCCGGTTCAATCGGTCAAGGATCTTGAGGGTAAAAGGATTGCGGCGGAGGCTATCGGCATCGTGGAAAAATATCTTGAGAAACACGGAGTCAAGGCTGAGGTGGAATTCAGCTGGGGCGCAACGGA
>JARGOZ010000121.1 GCA_029213025.1 Verrucomicrobiales bacterium | reverse complement strand
AGGGCTTCGAACCCATGCAGCGCTACGGAATCCGCAAAGTGGAGGACGGCGAAACTTCGCTGGATGAGGTGCTGGCAGCGACCGGGTGATTCACAGGAAGTCCGCGTAATTTTTTTTTGTTTAATTTCACTGTACCCTGTACAATCCGGGAGTAAACAGGGTACAGTTTTTGCATCAATGCCCTGTGGTGGCTTATGACATCTTTTCAATATCAGGCTGTCGACCGTAACGGGAACCGGACCACTGGATCGGTGGATGCCCGCGACCGCTCTGATGCGCTGCGCCAGCTTTCTTCCGCCGGATTGCAAACACTCGAACTCGGTCCCGCAGGGAAAACCGATATTCAACCGGGACTCACCAAATCATCGCAGGAAAAGCCTCCTGCGAAAATATCCGCACTCAACCGGATTCGTTTAAGTGGTAATCAGTTGATTACTTTTACCGAGGAATTGAGTGACCTTCTTAACGCAGGTATCCAACTGGAGCCGTCTCTAAAGCTGATGGAGGGGCGCAAGGATTTGGTAGCAATTGGTAAAGTGGCAGCACAGCTTCGTGCCGGAATCCGCGATGGAGTTTCCCTGTCGCGTGCTCTCGAAAAGGTATCGCCCAGCTTTGATTCCCTGTATCTGAATTTGGTGGCAGCCGGTGAGGCGAGCGGGACTCTTTCAAAACTGTTAACCCGCCATACTCTCTATCTGATCCGGATTCAGGAACTGAAAAGTAAAATGGCTACGGCTCTGATATATCCAGCTTTTCTGCTGCTCGCGGGAGTGGCGGTGACAGTGCTTTTTATCACCTTCCTTATTCCCCGGTTAACGGTCTTGATTGAATCTACCGGTAGTTCCCTGCCGGGAGGAGTGCAATTTATTGCCGGCTCTGCTGAGTTGTTGAAATCGCACTGGTGGGTATTTCTGGTGGGAGTGATCGGGTTTGGGATTTTATTTAAGCTGATTACCTCCCATCCTGCCAATCGTCCGGTATGGGACCGGATCAAACTGCGGATACCGCTGGCCGGGAAATTGATCCTCGTCCGGTTTCAGGTTCATTTTCTGCGCACTCTCGGAAATTTGCTCGAAAACGGCCTTTCCCTCGTCGACAGCTTGAAACTTTCCTACGGCATTACCGGTAATGTTTATTTACAATCCGAGCTGAAAGCGATCACCGACGAAGTGACAGACGGTTCATCGCTCCACGGCAGTCTGCGGAAACACCGCTGCTTTCCTGACAGCCTCGCTGATTATGTGCGGATCAACGAGCAGACCGGCAGTCTGGATCAGGGTATCCAGCGGGCCGCCGACCGTTCAGAACGGGCTCTGGAGAAAACCATCGAGCGGGTCAGCGCGATGATTCAGCCGATTATTATCGTCGCGATGGCCGGAGTAATCGGAACGATGGCATATACGATGATTTCTGTGATTTATGATACGATTGAAATCTTGCGTTCCCGGTAGAAATTCCCTAATCTGCACATCATGAAACACATTCCCAACCACCACAGGATTGCAACAACCGGCGGTTACACTCTCATGGAAATGATCCTGGTCCTCGGGATCATGGCTCTGTTGCTCAGTGCCGGAGTCTATTACATGGTCGGTGTGATCGGCAGTGGCGAAGAAGCGAAAGTAAAAGCGGATGTCCAGGCCATCAGTGCCAGTCTAATCCGCTACCAGACAAAAGCCCGTTCTCTGCCTACACAGGAACAGGGGCTCAAATCACTGGCTGAACGGCCGACCACTCCGCCTCAACCGGAGGCATGGCAGCAGTTCATGAAAAAGAAAGCTTTGGTAGATCCGTGGGCACGTGAATACCAGTATCGCAATCCCGGAACAAAGAACCCGGAATCTTTCGATGTCTACTCTCTCGGTAAAGACGGCAAAGAAGGAACCGAAGATGATATCGGAAACTGGTAATAACCCTGATGGATTTTCGCTGTTGGAACTGGTGATATCTCTTGCCCTGGTTTCGCTGATGGTGGGATTTTTTGTGGTTCATATCCCGGGAAAGGATACCGGGCGCGAACTCAATGAATTCAGATATGAGCTGGAGCGTTTTGTGGTGAAAACATCGAGATCGGGAAATGCGTTTGGCGAAGACCGGGTGATCACAGTGTCGTCGGAAAAACTGCAAAGTGATGGTGAAGAACTCGCTGTTCCTGCAACGGTAGAACTTTCTGTGCAACGGTCTAAAGGTGGAGAGTTTAATCGGCCGGATCCATTCGACTGGGTGTTTCATCCCGGTGGGCTGATCGAACCGCTACGCTTCCGACTGGAGAGTGAATCAACTTCAGTTGTATTGAGTTTTGACCCGTTAACCGCCCGACCGGTTGCTGAGTAAATTTATGGACAGGGATTATTCACTCCGGAGCGTCTATGGATTTACTCTTCTTGAAGTGATGCTGGCTATTGCCATCTTTACAACGGCAGGTGTCGGATTGTTGCACGCACTCAATATCATCGGGCTGGCTACCAATGAGGCGGCCGAACAACATCGCGTCGAACAACGGTTGAAGAGCCTGCTCAACGAGTATTGTTTCAATCCAGACCTGAAAGCCGGAGCCTACAAACATGAAGATATAGATCGGGAGTACCTGTTTGAAGTGGAGGTATCGTTACTGGATCTGGTGAATGACGAGGGACAGTCGCTGGAGGATATGTATACCGTGGCCTGCCGGGCGCTTCTAAAGAAACCGGGTAACAGGACAAAAGGGGAGGTGGCCCGCGTCGAAAGGTATGTATACCGGGGTTTGTGGAAAACTGAACGAAGGACGACGCAATGAAAGGGAGTGTTGCCACTGCTGGTGCGGGATTTTCCCTGCTGGAAATGATTATGGTGCTGGCACTGGTAGGGTTGCTCGCTTCTGCTATTTTCGGTATTACAATTGGCACTTTTCAGTTGAGTTCAGAGATCAGGGAGGCGCAGAGCCGCAGTG
Organism: Verrucomicrobiales bacterium; assembly: GCA_029213025.1. GTDB lineage: Bacteria > Verrucomicrobiota > Verrucomicrobiia > Verrucomicrobiales > DEV007 > Arctic95D-9. The sequence goes on along the minus strand of JARGOZ010000121.1, from coordinate 18,640 downwards.
AAGCAAAGGACCGGTTGATTGAAATACTGGAAAGTAATCTTTTGTCACTACCGGCGGGTGCGCAAATCGAACTGACGACCACTCAAACCGATGGCAGCTATACTAACTTGCTGGCACTGGGGAAATGCCCTCTCGCTTTTCAACGATCCGGCGAAGACAGAGGAACAGTGGACGGTGTCGTCATACAAACCGGGAAAGGCCGGGGTGGATTCATCCGGGTAACGCTGCACCATCTGGAAAGTGAACAGTGGCAGGCTTTTGAGCGCAATGATCTCTCCGTGTTTGAAGAAGATGATTCAATTATTCTGGCGGAAAGGTTGAAACAGTTTCGGTGGCAGTTCTTTGATCCGACAACCCGTCGCTGGGTCGGTGAGTGGAAGATTAAATCCAGACGCCCGGTTTTGGCGGAGCTGAGTTATGCTCACGAAGGCGAACGGGACGCAAGTAAACATATATTCTGGATTCCTCCGCGCAGTCCCAATTAGGTCGTTGTCCAATGAACTGCATTCTCCAGAAATTCTACTCCAGTCGAAGCGGATCCGCTCTGATCGCCGTTTACTCGACCATTGCGATTTTAAGTATAGCTGTTTTTACCACTTTACAGTTTCTGTTGTTTGAAGTTTCCCATACCAATTCAAGAAGCGCGATTTTCCGGGCTGAACAGCTAGCCCACAATGTGGCGGCAATAGCTATGAATCCAAAGGTTGAACCTCACGATCCACTTTTGACAGGGGGAAACGCTGCGGGCAGTTATTCGGCTGTCATTCTGAGTGAAGGAAGTAAACTGGCGATTAATCAGTTCGCTACCGTTCCCCGGCGCAAGGTGCTGGAAAACTTGTTCGAGAACTGGGGTATGGACGGTAACGAGGCAAAGGATTTGGTGGACCAACTTATCGACTGGGTCGATGCGGACAGCAGGGCTACCGGAAATGGAAGAGAGCGGCCTTTTTACCTGGCGAGAGGAAAACCGGATCTGCCGTTTAACAGACCGTTCGTTGATCTCGACGAACTCACCCTGGTGGAGAGCTATCCGAAACTCGCCCGGATCAAACCGGACTGGCGCTCGTTTTTCACCCTGCGCTCTTCAGGTAAGCTCGATCTCAGTTCAGCTCCTGCGGAATTGATCGCTGCGGTGATAGGCTGCTCTCCTACCACCGCCGAACATTTCGTTGAAACCCGCTCAGGTAGCGATGGTGTCGCCCTGACAGAGGATGATTTATCCTTTGAAAGTGTAGATGAAGCTCTCGATTTGTTAATGACCTACGGGCCCGACAGGGAAGCGATTCTGCCACTGTGTTCAATCGATGATCCGGTCAAACGAATCGTGGCGGTTGGCACGGTCGGCGATATAGCAGTGGAACAGGTCTGGATTGTGGAAAACCATTCCTCTACTCCGGCTGTATTGGATTTTTCGATGCGGCAATTGCGACTATGAACGAATCAAAACTCAGCTTTTCTGTTCCCGATGCAGATCTCCGGGACTGGTTCCGGTTGGACGGGAAGTCCGGGGCATGGGTTCCGGGAGGTTCGCCAGGAAAAAGTCAACCGGTTGGCTGGGTCTTTGACTCCTGTGACTGCCAATCGTTTCCGCTTTGGATCAATAGCAAAGAACCCGATTTGTTGCCGCAATTGGCTGCATTTGAGATCGAGCGAATGACCGGTCAGGTTCCCGGTCTGGACAGCCATCTAATGACGATCCGAAAGGTGGCGAGAAAAGATGCTCACATTTTGGTTCATGTAATTGTAATAGGCGATTTGCCACAGAAATTTGTGAAATACAACTGGCAGAGGTTTGCTGTTCATCCCCAGTTTATCAAAGCTGAGCCGGGCGAAATCCATCTCTGGCAGGAATGCGGCCGTTGGGTTGCCGGATTCTTTTTGGAATCGATCCTGACTCACTGGCATGCATTCGGTGTAGGCGATCCGGGCGACGAACAAGTCAGAGAACTCGTCGGGATTCTCAGCGAGCTGAGAGTCAGGGGGATTTGCTCTCAACCGGCAAAGCTTGTCATCCATAGCGAAACTGGTCCTACAGAAATTGTTTCGACTGCAATTGAGTCACTACTTCAAATTCCGATAGAGCGCCGGGAGCCGGAATCCGGGGGATGGATTCGGATGCCGGAGTTCGATCCAGGGTTGCAGCCCGAAGCGCTGGTCGCATACCGGAGCCGTAAAGAATCTGCAAGGAAAAGGTTTCTGCTTGGAGTGTTTGTCTGTTTACTATTGTTCGTTGGGTTTGCCGTTGCCATTTTTCGACTGGAGAAATTGAAAGAGGAAGTGCGTCTCACTGAAATCAGGGTGGCACAACTTGCTCCGAAGGCTGAATCAGTCAGGAGTGCTATTGAGCGCTGGGAAACACTACAACCGGCTTTTGACTGCGAAAAATATCCGGTGGAAATCTTTCACCGGGTAGGATCTTTACTGCCTCCGAAGGGTATCCGCCTTACTGAATTCGAAATCCGCAAAGGGAGAATAACCATCCGGGGCGAAGCAAGCAATGTCCCGACTGCGATTAAATTCAAAGCTGATCTGGAACGTAGCAGCGATCTGTCTAACTACCAATGGCAGGTGCCGCCACCGCAAATCACCGGGGATACCGCAAAATTTACCGCTTTTGGTATTCCTGTCGGAGAAGCAAACCTATGAAGCCGAGAGAAAAAATCCTTCTGACTGTTTTTCTGCTAACCCTTCTGCTGTTAGGGGGGGGGATCGGGTTTGATCTATTCAAAAAATCGAGAACCGCGTTGATCGAAGAGAAATGGGCTCTCGAATTAAAACTGGTCGAATACGAAACCCTGCTTGAAGAGGAACCGTTGTGGAAGAGCCGGAACAACTGGCTGGAAGCCAATCAACCTGCCTACACTACACGTGACGCAGTTGATAATCACATTTTCTCCACGATAAAAAATCCTCCACAGAATGTGACAGTGTCGGAAATCAAGCTCATTGAGGGTCGGCAGAACGACTCGCTGGTGGAAGCCGGGGCACAGGTCGTTGCTGAGGGCACTCTGCCGGATGTTTTCGGCTGGTTGTATCAGCTACAGACACCGGAAAATTTCTTTGTTATCGAGAATCTAAAAGTAATCCCCGACAAGAAAACTCTGGACGTGATACGTTGTGAGTTTGAACTGCTCCGCTGGTATGCCCCGGCAAGTTAAAGTAGAGAAAATGAGTAAAATGCTGCTACTTGCCCTCATCATTCTATCTGCCGAATTAATATTCGGGCAGGAAGAGGATTCGGAGTTATTCACGCCGCCAATCAGGCATCCCCAGGGACGTTATTCCGATATATGGGAAAATTCACCGTTTGAGTTGGAGGCCGCGCCACAGCCCGTGATTGAGCAGACTAAAGAGATTCCGAAGAACGATTATTTTCTGGCCGGAGTTATCAAAAAGGGAGAGGAATATGTCGCCTACGTTCAAAATCGCAAAACCAATGCGGTAACCAAAGTTACCGCAACTGCCAATCCCGAAGGATTTTTGTTGAAGGAAGTGATTCCCGGCGAAAGTCCCGGCGAATTCATTGCTAAAGTGGAAAAACAGGGGCAACCCTTGACCTTGTCCTACGACCGCAAATCTGCAGCTGCGCCTGCCAGGCCGCCGTCATCGACAGCAGGGGCAAACCCAACCCTGCCCGGCACACCCTACAATCCGGCCAAGCTCGCCCTCGAAAAAGCTCGTCAAAAAGCATTGGAAGCCAGAAAACGGGCTGGTGAAAAAGGGAAAGCCCAGGAACCTTCAAAAGTCAATACACGGAAGCGAACGATCTTTGTTCCGAAGTAGATGGCATTGCGAACAAAACTTCCGCGCTGGAATCCGGATCAAACGATGGAGAGTCCTAAGTTTTTAACAGGATGTTCTCTTTTCCGTCGGAGATGATATTTCTCGAAAACAAGATGTGTGAAAATTGCACTCACATGCAGCAGCAATATTATGCACCACCCGTTTCCTCGATCCGAAACGATTCAGCTTCTTCAAGAATCTCAGGCTCAATCCTCCGGTAAAGTTTTCAGTTCTGCAATGAGTTCTTCAACCGTCACCCCGCAAGCTTCACAATAATCAAGCGCCTCCAGAAAATCGAGACGCCTCTCGCCAAGCTCAGCCTTGGAGACATAACTCTGCAGTTTTCCCAGTTTTTCAGCCAACTCCACCTGTGTCATTCCCGCATCGACACGAATCTGCCGCAGTAGCGAGCGGAAGCGTTCGTAGCGAGGTGAAGAGTCCATTTTGAGGATCTTCGCGCTGTCATTGATATAACCCAAAATGGGTTATTTTAGCTTTACAGAGTCGCAGTTGTGCTGGACCCTGAGAATCATGAAGCAGGCACTGACTGTTATCGCTCTGTGTGTTCTAACCATCCTTCTGCCCTCATGTGGCGGCCCCGGCAAAGCCGAACTGCGACAGGAGTTACAACTCATCGAGGGTGAAATGTTTCAGCTAAACATACTTGCCCAAAACCTGCGATCCCAAATGAATCAGGCAGAGTGGGAATCCTTCTTTGGGAGCTTTGCCGCTGGTTATGGAGCCGTGAGAGGAGACAGAGTACTTACCTTTCAGGGTGGTGGGACAACCTTGAACGCAACCGGCAATTACAACCGCGCAAACTACAATCTCCAACAGGTGAGTGCGAGATGGGGTGTGCTGTCAAAACGAAGGTCTCAAATCTTAAAAAAGCTCAGGTAAACACAAATCTCTGACACTTCGATTGCCCGGATGGATTCAAATTCTCACACTCCTTCATCAACCTCAAAGGGACAATATCCCTGGGGAGCAGTGCTCTCCCGGATTTGGCCTTTTATCATCGGTGCTGCAGCCACGGGGATCTGCGCAACATTCCTGGGTTTTGTGTTCGATTCAGTTTTTAACCTGTCTATGCCCGTTTCATATCCTTTGACCACGTTGGTGATGATTGGGCTGCTGTCTTCAATTGCTTCAGCCGGAGGTGTTCTGGGTGCGGACTGGTGGCAGCGCAAACACTTCCACACTGATTCATTCCGCAATCATCCCGGTGCGATTGCGGCATCTCAAAAGGTATTACTTGTGGGTGTTATCCTGAGCGTATTTGCGGGGCACTTTTTCAGTTTGCTGGGTTTTCCAGCTGCCTACTGGATGACTCCCGCCGTTGGTGTTTACATGGTCACTCTTGCTCTGGGATACTCAAACCGTCAGCAAATCATGTGGTTGATTGGCTGTTGTTCCACAGTCGGTCTGCTGCGAGCAATCGGATTCTTCTTTATCTCGTTCTCCGGGAACGAACCTGTTGTGTTGAGATTCCTGGGGATTCCCGGAGCCCTGATCAGTCTGGGGATGATTTTCGCCTTAAACAAACGAACCACAACGACACTGAAAGAAACCGGCTTAAAGCCAGGTGCTTTCGGGGTGCCCGTCAGGCATTTTCCGGCACTGTCTTCACAGGCGATTCGTGCTGATCAAACTCCTTCGAACAGTGATACCGTTTCTTCTCCCGGTCACACAGAAGACTCGTTTTACTATGTAGGTCCAAACAATGAATCCATAGGACCAGTCTCGAAAGGAGTGCTGGTTCAACTTCACAACACCGGAGTTGTGTCCAGTGAAACTATGGTTGCTCAGGCGGGGCAGGATGAATGGGAACCAATGAGAAACTTTCTGGTGAATCGTGAGCAGTAACCTGATTTCCCTATGACAGATCAATACTACTACATGGACGCTGCCAATCAGAATATCGGTCCTTTATCATGGGATGTGATAGAGCAACTACATGGAGCAGGGACACTGAATGACGGCACATTGGTGGCACAGGAAGGAGCGTCAGACTGGATCACTTTCGCAGAGGCAAAGACGAATAAGGAGAACAGGCAGGCACTTCCACCTGTTCCGGGAAAACAAGCACAGGGTGGTTCTTCAGGGCTCCGGGAAACCAGTCGCGGCAGAAAGAAGTCCTCGCGACCCAGGCGTGCTGTGATAAAAGTGATTGTCATCTGTACCGCTCTACTTTTGATTATCGGTGCGCTCTTCTTAATTCCGAGGGGTGGATCAGACGTGATTAGCCCGAAGCGTGTTGACCCTGGTGAAATCGCCGGTCGCATTGAAGCTATGCCGCCTATACATCTTCCTGCTCCCGGATCACCGGTTGATGATCCTGACTATATGCGCTTGGTAACGGGAGAAAACACCGTACAGGTAAGGGCTATTCCTGATCAGCCGGATCTGTACCAAATTGATGTCACTCGTTACGGAGTCATTTATGGCATGCTGAATCGGCCCAAATTTCACAGAGATCTGTTGACGGTTCTGCTAACCCTGGGGACACGTTTTGAGAAAGGTGAGTGGGTGCTGCTTGAGGGAAAAGGTGGTGCTCATCACAGTATATCAAGACCGGGTGACATTAGTCCGGAAGTCACTACCATTGAAAATCTCCCTCAGGATGAAATTAGATGGCATGGACAGTTCATCATAGACTATTTGAATGGAGTAACTCCTGACGCCCATATTGAAGCTCTCAGCGCCTCGGAGTACGACAGCCTTCATAGTGCTTTTGAAAAAGATCAGCGTCTCAGAAGTGAACTGAGGATGCGTGGGATACCGCAACCAAAATGACCGCTGAGGTGTGTTCTCATTCTGCTCTCTTCCATCGATCAGGACATTAAGGTCACTTCCGCTGTGTCGTGCTCTCATGGATAGGGCGGGGAGCATCAACGCGGGCATAGTGACCCCGGGTTGTAAATCGCTCCGAAATCTACTTCCAACTCATCCTCTCCCAGCCTGATGCAGCACTAAATCTGCAATAGCTGTTTCAGTCGTGTTACATAGATCCGAAGAACGGACACCTTAGCTTAGATCCGCCTTCCAGGGATCTTTCCTCATGGTTTCACTTTTGAGCGCCCGCATGTCTGTGGTGCTCACAGGGGCTGCGGCTCCTCATTAAGGAAGAACTACACAATAGATACCATGGATCAATCCAATCAACAGGAGAGACTCGCTCGCCAGGCCAGAATGTTAGCAGCACAGGATGACCTGACGAAAGATACGCACCGCGCGGAATACCGGACCCCAGTCATTTTTCGAATGGCGCTCGCTCTGGCCGTGTTCGGTTACTTGTTTGCACTATATCTTGCCACGCAGGGGTGGCGGGATGCCATGCCCGGAGCCTAGACGGTCAGTTTACCTCTCTGTATTATCGCCGTTGCCATCGCTGGGTTGACAGCATGGGCGGCGGGAAGCAGGGGTGGGTTCAGGCACATTATCGCCGGGATGAGCCCTGTTCCTTTCAAAGTGGTTTCGCTCATTGCAGTAGCGGGGCTCACGATGGGGTGCGCCTTCTATTTCTTCACCATCTTGAAGGAAGGCTTTGCCGTGAGAGAAGGACAGATGCTCAGGTTGGAACAACTCGAAGCTGAGAGACGGAGTGTTCAATCAAAACGTGACCAGTTGTGGACTGAGATCAGCAGGGTAGGTGATAACTACATCACTGCCAAAATGGAGAAGAAGAAAACATTTATCGATCCTCTGGACGGGAGGATAAATGAACTCTCTGCTGAGATCCAGAGCGCTGAGATGCGCCTTGCCACAGCCAAAGAAAGTGAGGATGGTGCCTTAACAGGTATCGCCGGAGTGGCTGAAAGGCTGCAATGGAAACCGAGTGTGGTTGCGGGCGCAATTGCATTCGGCCTCGCTCTGCTGGTGGATCCGGCTTTGTTTGTATGGACCTATTTATTCAGCCTCGCTGTGTATAGGGACAAGGCCAGGTTTCTTGCGATGAGAGATCGCGATGAACTGATGTATCCACGGAATGTCACGCCAGGCGCCCACCAGCAGTTTTTGCTGGAAACCATGGATGGTGACGGAGCTACAGTGCTTCCACCGGGCAAACCAAAGAAGCGTAGACGGTTTCGCAGGAAATAACACAACCTGCACTTTTGTGTTTGGCATGGGGCCTTCGGGCCCTGTGCCATTCTTCTTTTTTAGATGTTGGGAATGCGACCAATAAAATTATCACCGTGATAAATTTTTCTCCAGAAGAGCTAAGCCGGGAACTAACGAATTTGGCTGAAAATGGAAGTGAATAGCAATTGATCCTCAGCCGGGACAGGGGGAGTACCGTGAAACGCACCAGAATCAGTTCTGACGCGTTTGAATTGCTTCCGGGTAAACAGAGAGCGGAAAAATGGAAAAAGCTCTCAGAATGCCTGAGAGAGTACTTTATGAAATGTTACATGTTGAAGGCTGAGAATCACACTGCCGGGTGAGGGAGCAATCATGTCTGTGGATCTCTGAGCTGATAATATTTCCACGCAGTATGCTGGGATAATCTGCTGTCGCGATTGAATCGCAACAGGGCATGAGTGAAAGCATGTTTGGTTGAGATTCTTTTTTCAAACAAGCTGGCGCAGCCATTTTCTCTTCCCCTTCTGGGGAGTGAGACACAAGAGAATAAGCTTTTAAGCTTATTATGTCGGTAATTTTTACCGTCTGACCCCAAAAAGAGATCTTTTATCAGGTAACGATAGCCTATCATTTTTACCGGTATATTTACTTCCGTCAAAGCCGTCTGAGCGCAAACAACGCAACAGACCCGGCAGCGTGTTATACACAATCGATGAAGACATTGATATATCTTACAATTGTCGGTGCCACACTTACCCTGGTAAGCTGTGGTGTAACTACCTCTGATCACGAACTCCTGGAGCAAGCTCAGGAAGATCTTGAGAACGCACGTGCCCGGCTCCTGACGCTTAAACCGACGGATCGGGAATCACGTCAGTCTTATGCTGATGTGCAGCACGAACTCGATGACGCGAGGCGGCGTGTTGCTGTCCTCAAGAAGCGTGAATCGAGAGCGTTACATCGGGAAGCGGCAGCGAAAGCCGCACGTGATAAAGCGGAGGAAGATAGCCTGAGACGAAGAAACACATCAGATGATCGTCCTGTTATGGAGAAAGTGAAGTTCTGGAAGAAAGCTCCCACGCCGGAACCGGAGCCTACTTTCACAGACAGGGTGGCATTCTGGCGTGATTAACGTCGATAAGATTCAACCGGGAAAGGAGCACCGTAAAACGTGCTTCCTTTTCTTTATGTGTCGGGTGGTGTTCAGAGTGTGACCGGCCGAGGTGTTGTGCTAAACCGGTTTTAACAAAATATTCAGTGAGAAAACGAAGACCGCTATCAAAATCAGAGGGACAGAAGATTCGGTAGTACAACAGATTGACGGCGAACAGGGTGAAGAGTATACGCTGTTGGTTAAAAGTCTGGTCAGAAAATAGTAATAGAAAAGTGCCTAAAAGGATTATCACCAATATTCAGCAAATACTGAACATGCATCGAAAAATCCTTAATAATCCCGGTGAAACACTATTGAGAGCGCAGCAGAGTAGGTGGATGGAAGTAGATACGTGGGTCAGGACGTGCGGAGGCAGGTAACCATAGAAAACCCGGAGCATAAAAAGGGCTAAATAAAAATGAGAGACACTGAGCATGTATTGAGGAATCAGGATGAGCGATTCAGAATAGGAAATGTAGTGAGAGTAACAACACAGCCACCCAAAATAACGTACCTCAACATTGATTTCGTTCAGTCTGCAACGGCCTTCTGCCGTTACGACGCCTGACCGAGGAGCATGAGCGGGGGACTCCCGGAGACGGCTAAAGCCATCCCATTATTACTCTTCCAAATAAAAACAGCACAAGCCACACAAGAAAAACTTCAGCACAACAGTGCTACACAAAAACATACGCAAGGAACACAAGTGCAGGTAACACCCCACCCTTCTATCCAAAAGGGTAAATAACACTTATTGTGTAAATCATTGTGGGATAATGGATTGTCAAATGTTGCACCGGTGATAAAAAGTACGAAGAGTGGTGTTTTTTCGTACTTTTCAGTGAGTAGTGAGACTGTGAATAAACTACCTGATCGTTATGAATCTTTCAACATTTGTGTTGGATCAAAACCGGGGAAGATAACTGTGATTGTTCCTGTGAGTTCCAGAACTCTGCGTGAGGTAGGAATAGCGTGTCTCACCAAAGATGTGTTATTTCGTGCTGCGTTCTTAAAGTCCTGCTCTGAAACATCTATACCGGCGTTTTGCATTGTCGATGCTGCTTTGGCATAGGTCATGGCTGCTTGGTGTTCCCGGAGTCCCCATGAGCTGCTTGTGAAGGCGCGGAGGAATTGCTTTATCGCTGCACCATAGCACCCGCCGGTAAGCCTGCCTCGTAGTCCGTTGGATCTGAGTTGTCCCGCCAGGTGGTAGTCTTCCCAGTCATCATAATCTTCGATTGTTTTTAGTGTGTGTTCTGATTTCTTCCACTCTCTCCACCTTTGCCGGGCTGCTGTGTATTCCTCGATAGTGTGCCATGGTAGGGTTTGGCATGCTACATGAGTCTCGTGGGGGCGGAGGCGGACGGGTATCTGTTGTGGTTCAGTTAAGTTTCGGCGCATGTCGTGCTCCAGATTACTGGCGACTTCTTTTTTAACCCTAACCAGATCAGAGTTGTTTCTGTAGATTTCACGAATCGGGCGAAGATTGTTGAGTTCGAAAGCGTCATTGAATTCCCGTGAAAAGAATTTTTCCAACATCCAGTTATTTTGATTTTTTTTGTCTAGCCCTGCTGGAGTTTGAACACCGGCTTTTGCCAGGACAATTTCTCCGGTGTCGCCACGTTTAATGGTGAATGTGCCACGAGCGCCGGTTATGACGCATTTGCGAACACGTTGCTTGATCTCCACAATCTCCTCGCTCCCGGTTAGCGCCTTTCTGGCTTCGATTACCGGAGTTGCACAATCACCCTGGAAAGCTGTGTGAACGATTTCTTGCGGCGCATCCGTCAAGATTCCATCAGTGGTCACAGAATAGACGTTAAAACCTGCTTTCGTGATTTCGTGTATGGCTTCTGACATAACGGCCCTCACTCCTCCTGTAATGTGTGCTGCGAGGTATGGCTGGGTGAGTTTGTTGTCTGGCATTAGCTTTGATGCCCCTGACCGACTGTCGAATACTGTCTTGGCGCGAAGTCCCTGAGAAGTCTTTCCGTATAGGCTGTTGACTAACTCCTTGTAAAATCTAGCGTGGTGATGTAATCCGGCATTTGTGAATGCCTTTCTTAAGCCCAGAAGGCTTTCTACCGGGTCTGAAAACGGTTTGATGGTCTGGTCAGTTGGAACTCTTAGTCCGTCGTGGATGATTATCTCAGCACCCATCTTCACTGCGCATCGGATTTCTGCGGCTGTTACATAGCTCTCACCATTTAAGGGAAATAGTAGCGAGTCCTCTTCTGTTCTGACTGGTAGGCATGGATAACTGACTGAATTGGGAAATGAAAATGTTACTCTTGCGAATCCGATGTCTCCATCCTTAAAATCGTAGACTGATTCTACTGACTCCATGTCTTCCCACCGGGGCATGCCCATTGATGCCATGACGGATGGATATGCGGAGACAAGGTCGACATCGATTATACTTCCCTCAGGAGTTGGTCCGAACCAGAAGGCTTCGTTTCGTCCCCCTTGGTATGCCTGCCTGGCTAAGTGTTCGTATTTGGCGACTGAATCGATAGGCTTGAGGTAACTTCTTTTGCCTGTCCTTATGGTCTTGTATTTCTTTTCGTGCCCAATGATCTCATAGTGCTTTATACCTGTGGATTCCCAGCGCTTCAGACAAAAACTGGCAGCAAACCCGCCGATTGTAATAGGGATGCTTGCGTCTCCGGTCAGAAATTTATTTTGTTTGGAGCACCAGAGAGCGTGTTTTGCTGCGATCTCAGCGTCACGAATGGCGTAACGTTCGAAGAGGTCTCGTTCCTTTGCCAGGAGTTGATCCATCTGCTCTTTCATATTGTCCTCAATTTCAAGCTTGGGGATGTTGTGCATTTCACCGAGTTTCCATAGAGCGCCACCACCCGGTGTGAGCAGCTTGGTATCACGAAGTATCACCTGAATCGTGTTCTGATTTCTGCTTTCGCTGGTGATTCTGCACGAAATTGGTTGTGCCACAGTCACAAAGGTATTTTTTACCGTGTCGACCTGCGACTTTAGGGCACCAAAATCTGAAAATAGGTGGAACTCAGCCACAGAAAAGTGTGCCGCGAGATACACTGATTTCGGATAATGCTTAAAGAGACCGTTTTCTTTGGCTTGTGAGAGGATTGTTCGGAGTAACTGGGACAATGTGGGGCGTTTACCATCAGCGTAGAGGATTCCTTTGTCGTGCTTGTCCCTGAAGATTACATACCACTGAAAGGAGAGTAGGTAATTGCTCTCGCCACGCTCCACGTACTCGGCATCAATGCCGATGATGAACGGGTCTGATGGTTTAGTGTTGTTCTTTTTTGGTTTGGACACAAATCTTGATATTTGGAGAGTGGTCCCTTCTTCAACCCGTCTTGGTTTTCAGATAGTCGTATTTGCTTTTAAGTTTATCTCCAAAATCTTTTCTGAGGTAAAGCATCTCTAACCAGAATCATGTAGGCTCTGGAGAGCATCAGCCGAAGTACGTGAGCCCCCGTGGATCTGCGCCTACAAGTCATTGCAAAGTTTTTCCTTGGAGATGCCGGCCTCCTCCGGCGAACGTTGGTAACGCGGATACACCTGAAGCGGTGGTAGCGTTGATCCTCTACGTAGATAGTGAAGGAGGGCCTGCTGTCATTGTGTCCTGGAAGAGGACAGCACGCCTTTAGCCTGTCAGTGCCCTCCGGGACGACGTCTATGTCTCTTCTCTCCAGGCAGTCGCCTATGGTGTCGGCGGTTTTGATTTGTTCTGTATTGAATTGCATTATTGATTTTATCTGTCAGTTCGAAACGAAGGCAGCGACGTCGGCCCGATCCAAAAGGACTGAAAGACTCTATAGATAAAAAGATGCATAATGCAACATTTTTACATAACGAAAGACATTATTAGTTTTGGAAACTCGTTTTGACTTTACATGAGTCAGCAGTGCGATATTTTGTAGAATGCCGAAAAATAAGAAAGAAAAACAAGGTGTTTCCGAGATTGTCTCGGATGGAAGGAGTTCGATGGAAGAGCGATTCCTTGCCTCGATATCCGGGGAGGCTGCTCGAAATCTTAAAATATTAAGGGTATATATTGGAGCAAGCGCAAAGGAGCTTTCCGATTTATCTGGTGTAAGTCACTCCGTTCTTAGAACGATTGAGTCTGGTCAGCGCCCGCTTCTGATTCATCAGGCAATGGCTATTGCGAAGGCAACGGGCGTGGATGCAATAAGTCTGCTAAACAGTAAGCACCTTCTCGAATGGGGAGGGGGCAAGCAATATTCAGACGACAGTTACAAAGCGTGGAAAGAAACAGGCCGGGAGCCTACTTCTGAACAGGAGAGTAATGGAAGAAAGATGCTTGAGAATATCGCGAATTACTTAGCTAATGGACTGGAGGCTGGTTCCTTAGGTGATCTGTTGATGTCTACCCACATCTATGTCCTCCTGGGCGGTGTCGAGCCTGAGGTTCTATATGCAGGTATCTCATAGTCTGTTAATTGCTGAAAAATTAAAAAGACCCGGAAAGTATCCACTGGAAAGAAACTAATGAAACCCGAACTCCTACTCAATTTAAGAAGGCTGCCATCCAGACTGAACGCCGAACAGACGGCAATTCTGATAGGCTGCAAAGATCATGATATTCCAATATTGATTAAAGCTGGTTTGCTCAAACCTCTTGGGAAACCTGTTTCGAATGCGGTGAAATATTTTTCATCGTCAGATCTTGAAGAAAAAATAGCCGATGTAAAATGGAATGCCAAGGTTACTGAGAAATTGTACGAATACTGGAGAGAAAGCAAGGGGCGAAGAGATGTGTGATATTACTTAGTCCAGTTCAGACGGGGCGATAGAAGGCAGGGCAGGACATACGACATGGGCAGCTTTGGCATAAGCTCTGTGCACTGCTTTTGAACCATGCCCTAAAGCTGCCATCGCGAATCGCTCCGGTATTCCCGCTTCAAACGCTCGTTCTGCCCAGGCATATCGATAGCTGTGTAGGGAGACTCCTTTGATTTTGAGTAGGCGACACCTCCTGCGAAACTCAGAGGCTCGATAATTGGCTCCACCATTTTGGATGCCGGGAAACAGCAATCCATCCTTTGGAAGTTCATCAAGAAGAGCACGTAGGTCTTCGGAAATCTTCATGATACACCCCTGGCCCGTCTTACATCGATCATAAGAGATCAGCTCTCGAATTAGGTCGATATTTTTATGGGTAAGTGCAGCTCCATCACTTTGAGAAGCGCCAATCAGCCACAAAAGGTGGTAATATCTCCTACGCTCAGGACAGTTTTCTGCCTCCAAAATCCGCATATGTTCCGAATAGGTAATTGATCGCGTGTCCCGTTTTTTTGGCGGCTTCGGGAATCGCTTCCGGGGAATCACAGCTTTGGGAATCCAACCCATGTCCAGCGCGAAATTCTGTATTTGAATCAGATATGTAAACACGCTGGTCTTGTCAGTATCGAGAACCAGGTAAAGATCTTCAGCGACCGTTTTTAACAAAGGCTTATCCTTGATATGGCTGAATTCAGGGGATTCAAAGACACGTTTTTTCCGCTCAACGGTTGATGTCCCCCCTACCTTGGAGAACTCATTAATAACGTTCGACCAAGTTCGCGATGAGGCCAAGGGGTCAGTGGCATTCAAATAAGCCTGTGCCATGTAGAGTCCAAATGTAGGGTCATTTAAAGCCTCATTTTCCGCAGCAATCAGCTTTTCCGCTTCCTGCTTGTCAGAAGTTCCCAAACTGGTTCTTGTTCCGTTGCGCGTGTCACGCTTATAGTAAGTCTTTCCTCTCGTATACAATTTAAATCGCTTTCTCATCTAGGGCTGGTTCATTGTAGAATCCAACTGTTGGGAGCACCAAATCAGCGCCTACCAGCAGTAGAGCAGCATTTGCATAGCGGCTTTCGAAAAACGAGTTTTTGCACAGTTTTATGCACAGTTGGCCGATTTTGGCACTATTGAAAGCTGTAACAATCTTGTTTAGAATGACTTATAAAATGGCTCCTCAGGTTGGGTTCGAACCAACGACCTAGTGGTTAACAGCCACCCGCTCTACCGCTGAGCTACTGAGGAATCGCATTTCTGCCCGGGAAACGAAGGGTCTCCGCGAGCGAGGGGTAAATTGCGACGTTGCGGATCTTTTTCAAGAAGAAAATGTAGGGTTTATCGCCTTTTTTTTCGTAAGATTAGGACTGCGGAACGGAGTAAGCCTGGTATGCTTGTTCTCAAACGCCGCTACGGCGGCTCCGGATTGGAGTTTTACCGATGATGCCTGAAAATAATCCCGATTCTGAAGATGCCTCGTTTTCCGATCTGATGGCGGGCCATCAGGGCCGTTTGATCGGCTATATCCGCACGATGATCCCGGACATTGATGCAGCGAAAGATGTTCTTCAGGAGACGAATATGACCCTGCTCCGGAAGTCGCGGGATTTTGAGCCGGGTTCCAATTTCACTGCATGGGCCTTCCGCATCGCTTATTTCGAGGTGCTCGCGTGGCGCAGAAATAAAGGCCGTGATCGATTGCAGTTTTCCAACGAGCTGGTGGAATCGCTCGCTCAAACCGGGGAACGGGTCTCTGATTCCTACGATTCCAGGCTGGATGCGCTGAAAACCTGCCTCGAGAAACTTCCGGAGCGACAGAAAACCATTGTGCAGCGCCATTATCTGAACGGGGCGCCGGTGCAGGATATCGCCCGCGAGATGGATGTAAAAGCCAACGCGGCTTCGCAGCTTCTGCACCGGGCCAGGCATAATCTGTTTCAGTGTATCAATAAACTTACCGGTGGCGCAAAATGACAGAAGAATCTCCATCCCAACGACTTGTGGAATTGGTGGACCGCCTCCAGCTCGATGGCAGGCTGTCGACAGCGGATGCCGCCGATCTGGAATCGATCCTCGCCGGGGACGAGCAGGCCCGCGAATATTATGTGCTGAGCCAGGAGCTGCACACGATGCTGGGCGTTGATAATTCCATTCGCCTCAAGTTGGCTGCGGATCTGCTGCCGGATAATGTGATTCCTCTCCCCGGGGTGGATGTCGCGCAGTTGGCCGAGCCGGATTTTATCCCGGCGGAGGATGTCCGGAAAGTTTCTTCCAAAGCCGGATTCCGAATGGCGACATCTTTTGTGGCGATGCTTTCGGGGGTTTTTGTTCTTCTATGGATGTATCTGAAGGTGAATGAGTTTGTGCCGTTACAGTTAATGGCTGGCGGGGGCGGTGCGATTGTGGCGGAGAAAAAAATCTCCTATCATGAACAGGTGTTACCAATTCTGACTGAGCATTGTCTCGGCTGCCACGGGGCCGATGAGAGCACCCGCGAGGCCAATTTGAGGCTGGATCTGGCGAAAAGCGCGTATTCCGGTGAAAAACCGGCCATCGTCCCGGGAAATCCGCCGGACAGCGAAATGGTGGTGAGAATTTCCTCCACCGATCCCGAGTTGATGATGCCGCCGCCGGAAGAGGATAACGCACTTTCCCCGCAGCAGGTCGCTATTCTGAGTAAGTGGATCGAGCAGGGGGCTGATTACGAGCCGGAGTGGTCTGCCCGCCGCTGGCAGATCCATATCGCGCGGTTTGTCAGGTGATTCAACAGGGTACGATGAGTGACCTAACAGGGTACAATGCGTCAGCTGTTAGCTGTTAGCCGTCTTGAGGAGCTAAAAGCCAACAGCTAAATGCTAACAGCTACTTCAGGAAATGTGGCGTGGTTCTGTCTATGTTTGCCCTGTCTATCTTCGTTTTATAAAGATGAAGTTGCTGATTTTCGGATTGGTCATATTTGCCTCGACCAGGTTCGCCGATGCGAGGCAGTTGGAGGTCACGGCCCGGACTTTTCTGCCGGCGAAATATGCCTCGGAGGAATCGGATGGCAAACCACCGGCCTGGCGCTATCTGCTGCATTTGCCGGAGGGCTATAAAAAGTCGGAAAAGCCGTGGCCGATGATTTTCTTTCTGCATGGTCGCAGCATCCGGGGAAATGATCTGGCTACGGTGAAGCGCTATGGTCCACCGGCATTTCTCGATAAAAAACCGCACTTTCCTTTTGTGGTAGTTTCTCCGCAGCTGCCGGGGCACAGTTGGCCGTCACAATCTCTACTTGAGCTTCTGGATGAGGTGACATCTCTGTATAATGTGGACCGGAGTCGTATCTATCTCACCGGAGTAAGTATGGGCGGGGGCGGCGCGTGGTATCTGGCTGCGGCGGATCAAAAACGTTTTGCGGCTCTGGCGCCACTCTGCGGGTATGGAGGCATTGCGCTGGCGGGGAAGTTGGATGATTTACCTATTTGGGCGTTTCACGGGCTGGAAGATGATATCGTTTCTATCGAACCCCATCGCAAACTGGTTGAGGCGGTCAATCAGGCCGGCGGTTCGGCCCGGCTTACGGAAATACCGGGTGGAGATCATGGAAATATCATTTTCCCTACCTACAAGCGGGACGATTTGTATCAATGGTTTCTGTCGCATTCCCGGGGTGAGGGAACCGCTGCGTCCGGGACGGAAGTGAAAGTAGAGAATCATACCGTAAAAAAGGGCGAGACACTTTGGCGGATCAGTCACGAATATGGTATCACGGTGGAACAGTTGAAGAACGCCAACGGTCTGCAGTCTGCCGTTCTCCAAATCGGACAGAAACTAACCATACCACAATTATGATCGACTGGATACGTGATGCTCTACCGCCGTCGCGACAGACGCAGTTGAGAGATACTCTGATTGAGTGGTGTGAAATCAATTCCGGTTCCTGTAATCTGGAAGGTCTTTCGAAAATGCATGACCGGTTGCGGGACGAATTCTGTAGTCTGGCCGATACTACAGAATCTATACCACTGCAACCCTGTCGGAAGTATGATGATAACGGCAGGGCTTTCGATTTGGAACTGGGTAATGTATTGCGTTTTCGAAAGCGACCTACTGCGCCGTTCCAGGTTTTGCTTTCAGGTCATTATGATACGGTTTACGGGCCGGAACATCCGTTTCAGAAGTGTGAAATTCTGGAGGATGGCAGGATTCTGCGCGGTCCAGGTGTGACCGACATGAAGGGTGGTTTGTTAGTCATGCGGGAATCTCTGCGTCTGTTGGAGGAGCATCCGGAAAAAGACTCCATCGGCTGGGAAGTGATCCTGAATCCCGAGGAGGAAATCGGCACACCGGGTGCGCGCGACATCTTGCGGCAGGGAGCGGCCCGCTGTCAAATCGGTCTGGTTTTTGAGTGCTCGACCATGACCGGGCAACTGGTGCGGCGCCGGCTTGGGACCGGCTTTTTTCTGGCGGAAGTCACGGGGCGTTCGGCTCATGCCGGTCGCGACCAATCCGAGGGCCGCAATGCGATCGAGGCTCTCTCCGGGTTAATTCTCAGCCTGCGCGAACTCCGTAATGAAATGGACGAGGTAATCATCAACGTAGCCCGTTTTCATTCGGCCGCGCCGCTGAATGCAGTTCCGGATCATGCCGTGGCCCAGTTGAACATCCGGGTGGCTTCTCCCGGGATTGGCACGGAAGTAAAGGATCGTATCGCGAAGTTAGTAAGTGAGGTGGAAAAAGAATACGAGGTGCAAATCAAATGGCGCGGGGATTTTGACCGTCCGCCGCGCATTCCCGATGCATCCGTTCAGAAGATGGAAAACCTGATGGAGGACTGTTTCTCCGATCTTGATC
>JARGOZ010000120.1 GCA_029213025.1 Verrucomicrobiales bacterium | reverse complement strand
TATATTGGGGTCAGTGATCAGGTAGTTAATTATGACATTTTAGGAATAGTTTTATCCCTCGGTTCAGGGGCTTCTACGTTGGCTGGAGCCGCCATTTGGTGGAGCGAAATCATACGAAAGCCCCCGGAACCTTTATCCGCCTCTCTTTCACCCCCTTATCAATTCACCCACAGCTAACGATGGCATAGGCACAACAAGGCATTCGGAAAGAGGTCGCTGCACTTTCGGGACTGGACTTAAGGATAAACGGCATTAACCCGATTTTGAAGTCCAGCAATCTTGACTTTTAACTCAAAATTCAGTAGAAGTTTCAGGTTGAACGAGGCCAAAGTCGAATTTCTGCCCCTTCCTTTCCCTGCCCCCCCATCGAACCCAGGGGTTGCGTGCAGCGGTACTCCAAGCCTTGATTATTAAGCGATTTCCTGTCAATAGGCTTGCAATCCGAGTCTAACGCCCCAGCTTTCTTCCGCATGGCCACAACGGACGATTCACCACCCGTCACTCCTTCCGGGATCCCGGATGATTTCGCGACGCTCCGTGTCGGCCCCTCTGTGAGTGCGGATATTCCCGCCGATCTGGCAACCATGCCCGTCGCCAACCCCGATGTCTCTCCAACGCAGGCTGAGTGGGAGGCGGTATCGGTTATGGGAGCCAATCCCGACTCACCCGTTCCCTTCGTCTTCGGCCGCCGCATCGCCCAGGGAGGCATGGGTGCGATTCTGGAGGCGAGCGACTGCAGACTCGGGCGCACCATCGCGGCGAAGGTCATGCTCACAGAAGCGGGGTGCAGCGACGATCAGAAGCAGCGCTTTGTTCAGGAGGCGGCCATTCTCGGGCGTCTGGAACACCCGAACATCGTCCCCATCCACGATCTGGGCCGTGATTCGGAAGGCCAGCTCTACTACACCATGAAGCTGGTGAAGGGGGAGACGCTGCAGCACATCCTCGACCGTCTGCGCAAGGAGGATGCAGCGACGCTGGCGCACTACACGCTGGACCGCTTGCTCACGATCTTCCGCAAGGTGTGCGATGCGCTGGCCTTTGCGCATGCGCAGAACATCATCCACCGCGACCTCAAGCCCGAGAACATCATGGTAGGCGAGTTCGGAGAGGTGCTCGTCATGGACTGGGGCATCTCGAAGATCCTCGGGGAATGGGGCAGCGGGGAAGCTTCCTCTGTCGCGCCTCCACAATCTCCTGCCCGGCCCGGCCCGGCCTCTTTCACCGCCACCATGGACGGTGCCGTCATGGGCACGCCGAACTACATGGCTCCCGAGCAGGCGCTGGGGAATGTCAACGAACTCGACGAGCGTTCGGACATCTTTTCCCTCGGCGGCATCCTCTACGCCATCCTCACCCTGTGCCCACCGGTAGAAGGCAAGGATGTGTGGGAAATCCTGGAAAAGGTGCAGACGGCGAAGATCACTTCGCCCACTCTGTTCGGAGCCACCGCCGCCAAAGGCAAATCCAGGACCAGGGGCAAAGTACTCGAAGCGACGAAGATCACACCGCTGCCGCATGTTCCCGGGGGACGTGTGCCGCCCGCACTTTCCGCGGTGGCGATGAAAGCGCTGACGCTGGAGAAAGTGAATCGCTACCAGCATGTCGCCGCGTTCAGCGCGGACATCGAAGCGTATCAAAGCGGCTTTGCGACCAGCGCAGAGAACGCGGGATCGTGGAAGCAGTTCACGCTGCTCATCAAGCGCAACAAGGCGGCCGCGTTGGGTATACTGGCCGTGCTCGTGGTCGGCGGCACGCTGGGCACACAGGCCTTTATCGCGGGGCGGAGGGCAGAGCACACCCTCACCGACCTGCGCCGCACCGCGCCCGTCTTCTTCGCGCAGGCGAAGATCGTGCTGGAGGAGGGCGCTCTCGACGACGCCCTCGAGAAAATCGGCTACGCCATCCAGCTCGATGACGCGACAGCGGACTACCACCTCTTCCGCGCAAATCTGCAGCAATCCGCGCAGGACCTCGCCCCGGCGGCTGCGGGCTACCGCCGCGTGCTCGCATTACGCCATGAGGATGAGTCGTCGAAACTGAACCTGGCCCTCTGCGAAAAACTCCTGCGGGAAAGCGGCGGCGCGACCTTGACGCTGGAGCAGCAGCACGAGCTCCTTGCCGCGATGCGGACGCAAAAGCGCCTGGTCGAAAGCGCCCCGCTCGCCGCGCTCATTGATCCGAACGCCGAAACTGCCATGGCTACCCTGAAGGCCCGCTTGCGCGAGTATCAGAAGCAGCCCGGATGGGGCGATGGACGGATCATGCCACTGCCCGATGGCACGTTCATGGTGAAGCTATATCGATTGGCCTTCAGTGATCTCTCCATACTTCAGGGCCAGCCGGTCTCGGGACTTTCACTGTTTGATGGCAATGCCACCGACCTGAGCAGTCTGACCGGCTTGCCGCTCAAGGATTTACAAATCGGCCGCACCCAGGTGAGCGATCTTTCGCCCTTGCGCGGGATGCCCCTGGAGAGCCTTGACATGAGCGAGACGCTCGTCACCGACATCTCCCCGCTGCGCGGCATGAAGCTGCGCACGTTAAAGATGAACTCATCCGGCGTGAGTGATCTTAGCCCACTGGCCGGGATGCCGCTCACCGACCTCGATTGCGGGGAATCCAAGTCCATCGCTGACCTTGCGCCCTTGAAGGGCGCTCCGCTGATCTCGTTCCAACTCCGTAATGCCTCCCGGGTGTCCAGTCTCGCCCCGCTGGCCGGCGCATCGTTGAAAAGATTGCAACTCCTGGGTATCCCCGTTACCGACCTCAGCCCGCTCGCGCAGTGCCCCGAATTGGAGGACCTCGCTCTCATTCTAATGCCGGTTACCGATCTCACGCCTCTGACCAGACTGCCGATCACCCGGCTGAACTGTCACAATGTTAAAGCGCTCGACGATCTCGGCCCTTTGCGCGGGATGCCCCTGCGCTTTCTGCAGATTTCCGGAACGAGCGTCACCGACCTCAGCCCGCTGGCCGACTGTCCCACGCTGGAGGAACTCATTCTGCCCGCAGGGTCGCTCGACCTTACGCCCCTGCGCCACCTGCCCAATCTGCGCCGCCTCTCAACCCGCAGCACCGGCCAGGCTCATTCAATTATCCCCGCCCAGACCGCCGGGGAATTCTGGAAGGAATACGACGCGAAGCCTGCGGGGAAGAAGTGATTAGTGCTGGACCTGCACGGGCCAGCATCGGGTTGCCTTAATAAGGGGGGGCAGGTAGTTAATTGCGACAAAATGAGCGGGCAGGCATGCCTGATATGACCCCTTTATTGTTCCGAAATGCTGTTTGGTGAATTCCAGTATTTCAGCACCCCGTTTTACACTGTGATCCCGAGTCAGTTGCGCCATGCCTTCCTATGACCTGATAAACTGCTCCTTCAAATTCTATCCTCGGTAGTCTCGGCAAACGAAACATTCTACGAAAGGGTCTAAAGTCTAGATTAACTACCCCTTTTCATAGCGTTAAATCAAAATTTGTTGACCGACTCCGTGCGATATTGACCGACCCCGTGCGCTAGATTACCGACCCCGTGCGCTAGATTTCATCGTTGACACTGGCAGGCAATATACGGCATCCTTGAGTTATGAAACGTCTTGTGAATTTGATCATTATTTCTTTGGTATCCTGCCTCGCATTAACGGCAGGAGCGCAGGAAAAAATTACTGAAAAACTCAACAGCCTGATCCTGCCGGTTATGAATTTCGAGGATACGCCGCTATCCGACGCCGTGGCCTACCTTCAGCAAAAATCGGTGGAACTTGATCCCGCGAGAGAGGGAGTAAATATAGTCATTGTCGAACCTGACTTGAGACAAAATCCGGTAACGTTAAAACTGAAATACGCCCCGCTTGGTGATGTGATTCGTTACACGGCGATGGTGGCAGGAGCTCAAATGAAGACCACCAATTTTGCGATAACCATCACAAGTCCACCTGAGGAAAAAGAAGCATCTGGTGAGCAGGATACAGCTGAGATTGAGAAAAAGATGAATAACATCGTGATTCCCAGTGTGGAATTTAGCGACACACCCCTGACTGATGCACTCAGTTTCCTCGCCATGAAATCCAATGAGTTGGATCCCGCCGGTAAGGGTAAGGGTGGAGTTAATATTGTCTATGACGGAGATTGGCTACACGATGGCCAGGTTGGAGTCTCGCTTCGACTTAAAAACATTCCGCTGCACGAAGTCTTAAAGTTTACCGCACAGATTGCTGATCATAACCTCGAGATCGAGACCAATGCCGTCGTGATCTCCAGTAAGGAATGATCGGATGCCGGGCACGACTCCTCATTTAACGAACAAAAACTCGGTGGAATTTAGTAAAGCAAAGATCAGATCTTCGACAGCATTTTCACCGCGATCTTGTTTTAGTGCCACGATCCATTTCTGCTCTCTGACGCTTGGATAGCGGCTCAGCAAACTTAGGAAAATAAAATCAATTTTATCCTCGATCGAATTTTGTTTTTTTAGTTTACGGGCAAAGACAGAATTCCCGGTCGCCAGCTCGCCGAACGTTGTGCCGTTCATCATTTCCAACTTTTGGGGGACAGCAGGCCCAGTGACGGCATTTTCAATTAAGATACGATCGCTCTGACCGAATGCCCTCAAAAAATGCCCAATTGGAGCAGGTGATCCGAGATGAGCTGCCCTGATTATTTTGGTGGATGCGAGGTAGTTGCGCTTTTCAGCCCTGTCGTCGATACCCTCTTCTTTAAAGCCCTGTTCGAGGATTTCGGCTTCCTTTCGGGTTTGAAGTTTACGCAACAAAGCGACGTTAATTCTGCCCTTCGAACTGATGATATCAGTCATCAATACGGCTTCACTGTCACCATTAGGAAATGACAACATCAATTCATCCGTTTTTCCCACCCGGAGTTCCGGTTGGTAGATCAAGTGGTGGATTGTCTGACGTTGCCGGGTCTGGAGATGTTTGAATTCAGCCGATAATTCTGCGACTTTTTGATTGTCTCTGGCTTTCCGGGCGGCGTTTAACTGTTTAGTTAGTTCCGATTTCCTGTTACCGAGATAAGCACGAAGAGATGCGACTGCTTTTGCCAATCCCAGGACACCTTCGGCTTCAAAACTGCCAATCGTATCTCGAATCGCCCTTCCGTGAGCCAGTTCAATCTCTATTTCCTGATATTTTTTCCAATCACCCGTCTCAGGAGATGGATTAATCAGGGTAACTACAGAATCCCAGATTTGTTCAGCTGACATCCTCCGAAGTAGCGGTCCCGGGAAATGGTATTTTTCCTCAGGGGCAATCTCTTGTCGGCACGCTTCCCGCTGGTAGACTTTTGAGTTGAAAATCATCTTTAAAAACACCTTCATGTCATAGTTGCCCTCCACCATAAGGCGCTCAAGAGCTGCCAGCAGTTCCGGGTGGCTGGCTTCGGTCAGATCCACGATTTCGTCTACCGGTTCTATCAGCCCTCTACCCATCACTTTTTTCCAGAGGCGATTGACAACTACAGTGGTGAATCGGGGGTTGTCAGGAGAACAGAGCCAATCAGCAAAGGCTAACAGGCCTTGAGCCGGATTCTGTAGTTGATAGTCTTCACCAAACAAACTCGTCGGATGGATTTTCTGCCGAGGATCCCCGTCGTCGTATTTATAGTCATGCGGCAGTTTTGGTAGTTTCCCGGAATCGTAACTGACTGCTCTGCTGCTGGTTGGTATTCCCCGCATCACATCGCGGAAAGCGCCTTGGAGGGCAGACTTTTCTTGTGGGTTCATGTTCAGCTTCGCAATCGAACGCTGGGCCTCCGTAAATTTCGTTCTGAACGACCGGTTGTTGACATCCATGCCGTAGGTGAACGCAGCCATTTGATAAAAGTCCATCTGGGTCCATTTATCGAAGGGGTGATTGTGACATTGGGCACATACCAACCGGGTTCCCGTGAAAATTCGCATCGTGTTAGCTAGATGATCAAGAGGCATTCCCTTGTCGCGATAGGTATAACCAATCGCTCCGTTTACCGAAGCTTCACCCTGTGCCGTAACTAATGTATAAACAAATTCATCGTAGGGCGTATTTTCGCGAAGCGAGTCGCGGACGAACTGCACATAGTATGGAGTCACGGATTTCCCTCCGCCCTGTCTTGAGTGAATCCGGAGAATGTCTGCCCAGAAATGGAAAAAATGATTCACATATCCCTCACTGTAGAGAAGCTCATCTATCAATTGCGACCGCTTATCTGGATCGTTTGATTCCAGAAATATACGGGCTTCTTCAAATGCGGGGATACGACCTGTGACATCAAGATAGATTCGCCGGAGGAAAACTTCGTCGCTTGCACGAGGGATCGGTTGAGTTTGATTCGAGCCCCGGGAGGCCGCAAGAATATCGTCAATCGACGATGTTGATTTCGAATAAGACGGGTGCGAAAGAAAAAGGAAGATTACAATCACTGAAGAGCATTTCATAGTGGTCAGTCATACGGGTTAAATTGCCTAAACGATATAGATTTCGAACTCGGCGGCAATTGATAAATTAATGAGGACGGAATATGCGAAAATGGGGGCAAACAAAAAATCGTTAATTTTGTCCATTCACGAATTTTGGGCGGCCGATTCATAGGGGTAACCATTTTGAATATTCTAATCTGCTGGCAGACGTTGGGAACGCTCTTCATGCTCAATGCCAGGCTGTTCAGTAATCCATAGCCTCTCGTAGAACGGCAACAGCCGCAAACGTCGTCCCGAAGGAGCGGCGAATGCGGCTGCGGCCAGGTTGGTGGCGCTTATAGGTAGCAGATTCGTTCGTTAGTAGATCTTTTACTACTTACCGGACATAGACTTTGCCACTGGCAGTTCTCACCGCTACCCAACCTTCGGCTTCGGCCTCGAGATAGCCGTGGCGGTCATAGTGGCTGCGGACAAATGAACCCGTGTGGATTTTCGCGAGAAGACAGGAGCGCGAAGATGTCGCTGAACGCATGGAGACAAAATTGTCGCCGGGACGGTACCAGGTCACTTCCCAGAAGCCGTTGCCCCGGTGTGTCAGATATTTTGAGCAACCGCCGATTTTCATATAGCCACGCACGGCAACTTTTTGCCAGAGAACTCCGCAGGACCAAAGCGATTCGCCGGTAGGATAAAGGGTCGCCCCCTGATGAACGGTGCCAAGCCGGTGATTGTGGGTTCCCGGACCGCAGCGAAGCGACAGTCCGTCGTGTCCGCAGTAAACAACTCGCAGCGGATGATGTCCGCAGTTGCCGTGTTGAGCGTGGGCTGTTGTGGCACCGAAAAAGAGTGCGATTCCGAAGGCGAGTTTGAAGACAGTTCCAGCGGTAATGTTTTTCATGGTCAAGAGTTGGTTTTGAGTAATGAAGACAAAAGCGGGGCGAATTATAATTTAATGTTTTTTTGTAGTGATCCCCGTTTTGTGATGTTCGTTTTACGGCGGGCGAAAAAATTTATGCAGAAAAGGTCTAATTTTTCCGGAAAGCAGAATTAGACTTTTCGTCGCCGAACTTCGAACCTCTGTGGCATGCAACCGTTCATCCACCAAACTAATGTCAGGGAAATATCGAGAACAGGTAACAAATATCTCCTCGCTCCTGGCGGAGACCTCTACCGCGTCAGCGAGCATTCTTTTGGAGCCCGGAGGCTTGCTGATACTGCTCTCGGGATGGATGCGTTAAAGGGGATCGGAATTGATCCGGACAGAATTCCACCCACCTTCGGTGTCACAGAAATGTTCAAACTGGGGTGGCTGCGCCTCGTCACATACAAAGAGATCATCGGGGTAACCTGGGGGCATGGTCCGCAAAAAGTAACGGAAGAACAGAAGACTGTGTTGCGCGAAATGCGGGCGCGGTATGATGAATTGAACGGTTCAGGTGCGACCCGGATTTTGATCGGGGACGGGCCTGATTCGGCAGGAAGGGAAATCGTTGATTTGCGGAAAGCTGATTAAAAAACGGCGATTAGCTTTTGGCATTTAGCCGTTAGCTTTTCTGTATCTCGCCGGATCTGCATAGGTAGCCCATTTTGAGGAGCTAATGGCTAATGGCTAATGGCTAATGGCTAATGGCTAATGGCTGACTGCTTGTTTTAGGTCAAAATAGCCGGCAACTCACCGCAATTGCCCGCGAATCGCCCCGAACAACCCGGCTACGACGACACAGGCTCCGGCGATTTGCAGCGGCACCAACTCCTGCCCGAGAATAAAAAGCCCGAGAAACGCCGTCAAAACCGGCTGCAGCAGCAGGGAGACCGCTGCCAGGCTGGAGGGCAGTCCGCCGAGGCTCAATGCGATCAATCCCTGTCCGCAGGCGTGGGAAATCACGCCGAGCCCGAGTAGCGGCAGCCAGCCTTCAAGACCGTGGGGCATAAACCGGTCGGGATGACTCAACGCTACAGGCAGCAACACCACCGAGGCTATCGCGCTGGCCCAGAACATGAGCACCGGAGCGGAATGTTCCCGGCGGAAGCGCTTGATCGAAAGTTGGTAGGTGGCGTAGAAAAGGGCGGTAACGAGAGCGAGAAAATCGCCGAACACCGGGTTGCCGTCAGTGGGCGGGACTCGAACACCGGAACTGAGCATCAGCATCGTCATACCGGAAAAAGCGATCACGGCCCCGGCGACGAAAAGTTTGGTGATGCGTTCTTTCCAAACTGCCCAGGCAAAAAGGGTCACCCAGAGAATTGCGGTATTGGCGAGTAGAGTCGAGTTGGCTACCGAGGTGTGCTCGAAGGACCAGTGCCACGCCCAGAAATCAAAACCGAATGCAACACCGGGCAGCCAGATCCAGGCGTGCCCGAAAGCGAAGTCGTTACGGGTCGGGATCACCGATCGTTTTCGGACTCCAAAAAGCAGCGCCAGGGCGATGGCTCCGATAAACACCCGCCAGAAAGCGGCATCCCAACTGCCGACGCCGTTTTCCCCGCGCATGCTGAGAACGGCAAAGATCGGTGCGAGCGAAATGCAAGCGGCACCACCCAACACTCCCAGCAAATGAGGGATGGAAATGCTTGTTGTCGCGACGGAAGTTTCTTTTTTCATAGTCGGCATGTTCGCCGTGGGTGACCGGATTAGGCTTGTAACTGCGGTGCAGAGAATGTAGAAAAGAAGTGATGAGTAAAGGATTCATCATACTACTCGTCGCAATTTTTCCCTGGTGGCTGGCGGTGTCCGATGAGTCTACCCTTACTATCGAGACATTTCTCGCCAGCGAAACTCTGGAAAAAGTCGGGATCAGGCAACAGGAACTGGAAAAAGTTCTTTACGATTTGCTGAACGGATCTCTCGCCGAAGCTCCGGATCTGGCCGGAAAAATTCTTCCCCACGCGAGGCAGCTCGTCATCCATGAGCAGCTGCAGAATGACGGCTGGTATGAATCGATGTGGAACGGCTGGACTCACACTGGAAGCTGGTTTCAAAGGTATCTGCGCTCGCGCTCGCAGGCAGAGGCAATCGGGGTGATGATTCGAACCTTCCGTGAGGACCGGGCCGGCAGCGTGGCCAGTCTCGGGTTCACGGGGCGGAATCAGACGGATGCCATGGTGGCAATCTTTAATGCCGGCGGGGGCAATTATAAACCGGCGACGGGGATGAAGACGCTTGCGCAGGAGCTGCGCAAGCTTTGCGGGGAGGGGGATATGGTTTATCTGGTCCCGTATTTTTACAGTCTCAATTACCAGCTGCGGCCCGCCCAGCGAAGGGCTGCGATACAGTGGGCGCGCAGTGTCGAGGGCTTCGATCCTCTATTTCCTGTAGCCGAGGCTTATTTGACGGGGACGGCGCTGGTGGAAATTTCGTGGAACCGGAAACTCGGAGAAGAACCTTTTTCCCGGGTGCGTTCTTTGCAGCTCGCAGAGGAAATTCTGATGGATGACAACATCAGCCTCGCCTGGCGGGGTGGTTTTGCTACTTTCCTCGGGCATGACAATAAAAGCTGCTGGGGCAGTGAAGCGGGTATCGCCACGGGCAAAGTCATAGCGGAAATTCTCGAGCAGGCGACGCCCTATGCCTCGAACAGTTTCAGCTATGCGTTTCCACTTTTTCTGAGGGCTGACCGGGAAAATCCGGAATGGAAAAGCACCGGGCGACGAATCCTTCGGGCCTGGGAGGAGCGGAACCGGTTTAACAATACATCAAAGAGAAAAGGCAGGGCGTTTGATCCGAGTAACTATTGGGTCGTCCCGGTTTTTGATCTGGCTTGTCGTCTGAAAGATGAAGCCGCCATCGACAAAATGCTGGAGGAATTTTCCACAACTATGCATGTCGCGCCGGCGGCAGTTATGCATCTTGTAATCCATGGATACAACGCGCGGGCAAAGAAATTACTGTTTCGCCAGGTGGAAAAGCGCGAGTACAGTCTCTACCGGTACCGCCGGGAAAATATTTACAACGCAGAGCTGCATCGTAAAGTTCCCGGCTTTCTGAAAAGTATACCGAAAAGACAGGACCGGGAATTCGCGGCACTCCATTTTGCATCCATAGTGGATCCGTATCCGTTCCCGCAGGATGCGGCTTTTCCGAATCGGGAGACAAGGCTGTTTCAGCTACTGGAACAGGGGGAGTTCACTGTGCCGGAAGCTGGTTTGCGGAAAAAGCGCGTCCTGGAAATGTTATCGCTCGCTGTTCGAAATCCCCGCGCCGCCGAGCTGCTCCGGGAGCACACTCCTTTACCGGAAAGTACCAACAACAGTGCTCAATCTCTCGGCTCCTACTGGGGAACCCGGGCGGCGATCTTTTCCGAATTGGAGGAGTTGGAGAAAGGCTTTGATCTGCCGATGCGGTTCCAGCTTGGTCGAATCGCGTTTGATGAATCGAAGTGGTTTAATGCCAACCGCCGTCGCGCCTGCGAAGGTTTGATCACTCAGCTTTCCGGCCGTCTCGCGACTGCTTACGGCGATCGCGACCGCAAGCGACTGGCGGATTTTCTGCCCGTCTGCCGTCTCGCCGGGGAAAGCGTTCCGCTCAACACCGGTTTACATTCTTTCCTTGTTTATCTCGCCGGAGTTCATGCCCTATTGGATGAAATGGATGTATACGAAGAATGGTGGCAGAGTCTTGACGGTCCCCGAAAAAAGAGTTTTGCGAAACTGTTGCAGGATGAAGGGGCCTACATTTCCTACAACGCCCACCGGATCAACCCGTATGAGGTAAGCCCGGATAAGTTGTTTCCATCTACGCAAGAGAGAAGGCGCTACATGACCGGTTTACTGGCGAATCCGTGGACGGACTGCGGGTATGAAGACCGCAACAGTCTTGCCTACGCAGAGAGCAAATCTCTATTAACCGAAGGGGATATCCACTTTCTGGCCGGGCATCTTGCAGAGAAATCGCCGCGGCGGGGCTGTGCCTACCGGGAATGGTTTGGCAGTCTCGCTGACCGGGGAATGCTGGCGGAAGCCCTGAAACTGGCATTGATGCCCTACCCGCAAACGGAATCGGATCCGTACTTCAAAGAATGTTTGCTGTGGGAATTGACTCTTCTTCACGAAGCGGCGGGGCGGCGCGGGGTAGCCCGGGAGTACCTCGATTCTTTGCGGAAACATACCGGAAAGTCAGGCTTTCGAATGAAGGGTTATGATGAGTTTGTACTTTCGATTCTCGAAAAGCGGTTGGAGGGGCTTCCCGAATAAAAAACCGCTTGCCCCGAATACCTGGCAGGACTACTATCCGGAAACGAAGCTTATGAATATGGTTGGTCTATACACATTTCTGAATTCCTGGTCACCAGGAACGGGTATTGTCTGACGAACTTACAGGCTGCCCGAATCGTCTAGCGGGCAGCAATCAAAACAGTAAAGAGTGATTTCGCCCGCAGTTTCAAGCGGGCTTTTTTTGGCACTTTTCTCTATTTTCGGTTACATGGCTTTCAGTCGGTCACAAACTCATTTTTCAGCAAGTCCCCGGTCTCTACTCTGGGAACTGATGCGTGGCTTTCGCGGCCGATACGGTGGTGCCATCGCCTGTCTCTTCGTGTTTACCGTAATTAATTACATCACTCCGCTCGTCGCCAGTGCCACGATCGATTTTGCCCTGGCGGAAAAGCCGAATGATGATGTGCTGACCTCTTTGATTATCAATCTTATGGGCGGTGGTGATTATGTGAAAGGTCACCTATGGTTTCCGGCGTTTTTGATGGTGTGTCTTACGCTTTGTTCCGGCTTTTTCAGCTATGGAAAGGATCGTCTCGCGGCACAGGCTTCAGATGGTTTAGCTCGAAAGTTAAAGGATCGCCTGTTCAATCATCTCCAGCGTCTACCGGTCGAGTATCACGACCGGGCGGAGACAGGGGACTTGATTCAACGCTGCACTTCGGATGTAGAGACTCTGCGACTGGCTCTGTCTTCCCAGGTGGTGGCGGTAAGTAACTCCCTGCTCCTGCTGCTCACGGCGCTGCCGATTATGGTAGTGCTGGACGGGAGAATGGCGCTGGCCTCCTTTGTACTGATTGGGCCGATTATTTTCTTCGGGTATTTCTATACCAAAAAGGTGAAACATTTGTTTCTCGAAGTCGATGAGGCAGAGGGGCAGGTAACTCGTGTCGTTCAGGAAAATATCACCGGTCTGAGAGTTGTGCGTGCCTTTGCGCAACAGGATTTCGAGATCGAAAAGTTTGCAGAATCAAATAGGGATTACCGGGACCGCAGTCTCCGGTTACTTAAGCTGATGGCGTGGTATTGGTCTACATCAGACATTTTTGTTTTGTTACAGCAGGGTTTCGTTCTCTTTGTCGGCGTCACATTTATCGCAAACGGTTCTTTGACGGTAGGTACCTTGTTCGCCTTTTTGATGTTTCTGAACATGCTGCTTTGGCCGGTGCGACAGATGGGAAGAACCCTGACGGAACTGGGTAAATCACTGGTCGCGCTAACAAGGATCGGCGAAATTCTTCAGGTAGAAGAAGAGCAGCCGCCGCAGGATCCGGTGAAGCCGGGTCGTCCGGCAAAAGGGGGACTTACAGTGAAGGATCTCTGTTTCAGTTACGGTGATGGCGCGGTGCTTAACGGTTTTTCGTTTCAAATCGCTCCCGGGGAAACGCTGGCAATCGTAGGACCGTCCGGTGCCGGCAAGTCCACGATTATGAGTCTGCTTCTTAAGTTTTACGGTTATGACGCCGGCTCAATCCAGATCGACGGAATGGAGCTTTCCGGTCTTGATACAGAATGGGTGCGCTCCCAGTTCAGTGTAGTGATGCAGGAACCTTTTCTCTATTCGAAGACCATCGGCGAAAATATCAGGCTCAGTCAACATTCGGCCGTCGATGAGGAAGTTTCGGCTGCTGCCCGACTCGCTGACATCCATGAAACGATCTCCGGCTTTACTTCAGGGTATGCCACTCTCGTAGGGGAGAGAGGGGTAACACTTTCCGGTGGCCAACGGCAGCGGGTCGCCCTCGCGAGAGCGATGCTGCAAAAAACTCCGTTTCTTTTGTTGGACGACGCTCTAAGTGCGGTGGATGCCGATACCGAAAACCGGATTCTGGAAGCTTTGCGGAGCAGGCACGGCAAACGAACAACTCTGGTGATTGCTCACCGTCTCTCTACTTTAGCTCACGCAGATCAAATCATCGTTATGGATGGCGGTCGCATTGTGCAGCACGGAACTCATGATGACCTGGTCAACGAAGATGGGCTCTACCGGAGACTCTGGCAAATTCAGAACGATCTCGAAAACGAAATTCCGCTGACTGACTGATATGAAAACAGAACCGGAAGAAGATGTGTTTAGCGAAAGGCTGGATCTCTCATTATGGAAAAGGGTGTTCCGACATGCTTTGCCCTATCGTGGTTATCTGAAGAGACTGTCGGTTTCGGCAGTGGCGATTGCGATGGTTGATGCCAGTTTCGCCCTCGTGACAAGATGGGCCGTCGATGATGTCATTGCTTCCGGGGCGGAAAGCGGGTTTACTCCGCAAATTGCCGTCTATGTCACTTTGACCGTTCTGCTGTGCGTTGGGGTATGGATATTTATTCGGGCCGCCGGCGGTTTGGCAAATCACATGAGCCATGATATCCGGGCGGAAAGTTTTAAACGGCTTCAGGAACTGGAGTTTGCTTACTATGACCACAGGCCGTCCGGCTGGCTGATTTCACGGTTAACATCAGACTGCGATAAGCTTTCCCGGATCATTGCGTGGGGAACGCTCGATTTGGTATGGGCGTTTTGTCTGGTGGTGATCATCGGGATAGTCTTAATCGTTCTCCATCCCGTGCTCGGGCTTTTGGTATTGACTGTGGTGCCGCCGCTTGTGTTTATCAGTGCCTGGTTTCAGAAGCGGCTTTTGTTGAGCTCCAGGGAAACGCGCAAATATAATTCCCTGATTACCGCCTCATTTTCTGAAGCGCTGCAGGGGCTTCGCACCAGTAAAGCTTTGGTTCGGGAGGAGGCGAATCTGGATGAGTTTCGAAACCTGTCGACCGGAATGTATCGGGTTTCTCTACAGAACTCCCTGCAGTCGGCTGTATATATACCTATAGTTCTCACGCTGGGTAGCACGGCAGCAGGCATTGCGCTGTGGCGGGGCGGAGCGGATGTGATTTCCGGGGAGATGACTCTCGGCACGCTGGTGGCGTTCATCTTTTATGCCGGGCAGTTTTTTGATCCGGTTAATCAGATCGCCGAAGTTCTCGTGAAAATGCAGGGCGCGCAAGCGGCCGGGGAACGGGTTCTCAGTCTGCTTGCGACGAAGCCGGGGATCAAAGACAGCGAAAAGGTTAAGGCTTTACTGGAGGAATGGAAGGACAGAGAGCGTCCACCGGGTATCGCTCCCGATGGAGGTGATTCAGAGATCCGTTCAATCGAGTTTCGAAATGTTGATTTCTGCTATTCCGAGACCGAAAGTGTTCTGGAAAATTTTAATCTGAAAGTGAATGCCGGCGAGACAATTGCCCTGGTGGGAGCCAGTGGCGGTGGCAAAAGTACGATTGTAAATCTGGCGGCGAGATTTTATGAACCGACCGGTGGTGCCATTCTGTTAAACGGTGTGGATCTACAGAAACGGAGTTTGGCCTGGTATCAGTCGAATCTGGGGATCGTCTTGCAGGGGCCTCATTTGTTTAGCGGGACCATTCGGGAAAATATCCGTTACGGCCATATCGAAGCGAGCGATGAAGAGGTTTTGGTAGCCGCAAAGATGGTAAATGCACACGACTTTATTCAGGCTCTCGAAAACGGATATGATACCGAGGTAGGCGAAGGTGGTAGCCGACTGTCGACAGGGCAAAAGCAATTGGTTTCTTTCGCAAGGGCTCTGATTGGGGATCCCGCCCTGTTTATCATGGACGAGGCGACCTCCTCTATTGATACAGAAACGGAGCAGGTAATCCAGCACGGTTTGAAGGCCATCTTTCATGGTAGAATCAGTTTTGTGATTGCTCACCGGCTCTCGACGATTCGGGGGGCTGACCGAATTCTCGTGATCGATAAAGGGCAGATCATCGAAAGCGGTTCACATAGCGAACTCCTTGCTCAGAAAGGGCACTATCACAATCTCTATACCAGGCAACTGCGACAGGGCTTTGGTATGGCTTCCTGAATCATGGCAGGCGATTCAACAGGGTACAGTTTCAGATTGTACCCTGTACAGTCATCCACGCAAAAAGTCTTCCCACGCCCCGAAGGGGCATATTCAATGTAGCCCGGGGCAACGCCCCGGGAATAGCATCCGCCCTGCCATTGAGCCCTGTAAGGGCGGCTTCAAGGCTTTTGTTCAACGGAGATTGAAGCCGCGCCTTCAGCGCTCTATTGCTTTTCTTTCTATACCTGGGGCGTTGCCCCGGGCTGGTTTGACGCTGCCCCGTTGGGGCGAAATTCAGGCCATCATTTTAGAGCCTAACGGCCTTTCCGACGCACAGGTTGAATCTGTGGAACAGGCACTTCTGCCTGTTTGAGCGAATAGAAATGCTAAGAGACGGCTCCCGCAACGCTAACAGACACTTGCCTGTTCTACTATTAGATTGTTCGTCCTGAAATACCTACCCTTCAATCCGGTTGCGGGTTAGAGCATACTCTTCCCGGTTGAATACTACATATTCGGGTGACAAATCAGCCGTATACATGGTGAACTCACCATCGCCGAGGTTGAGGTCAATACCTACCGTGAATTGATTGTTCTCTACTGCAGACGCGAGATCATCCAGAGGCGTGGGTGAGGTCAACCCGTTTTCACAGGCGGGAAGATCATTGAAAGAAATGGAAATTTTTGATTCCTCGATTTGTGCGCCGGAATATCCCACTGCGTGAATGATGCGGCCCCAGTTGGGGTCATTACCGTTCCAGGAACACTTTACCAGTTTTGAATTGGAGACCGCCCGTGCGGCTTTTTCCGCGTCGTCGCGGGATTTGGCGCCCTTGACCCGAACCGTGACCAACTTGGTAACGCGCTCTCCGTCGCTGACCATTTTTTTGGCGAGGTTCAACATCACTTCATTGAGAGCATCCTGAAACGTATCGCTAACATCGCTGTTCCCGGCCTGGCCGTTTGCGATCACGATAACTGTGTCGTTCGTGCTCATATCGCCGTCAACCGAGATACAGTTGAAGGACTGATCGACTGCCGTTTTGGTGGCGCTTTCGAGCTTTTCTCTACTGATCGCTGCATCTGTAGTGACGAAACAAAACATGGTTGCCATATTGGGATTGATCATCCCGGCCCCTTTGGCGATCGCTCCGATGCGGACTTTCGTTCCGTCGGATTCTTCGTATTCCACGGCGTAGGTTTTCGGTTTTGTATCGCTGGTCATGATGGCGCGAGCTACATCATCGTTGTTAGAGCCGAGGCCATCCGCCAACTCCGGAATTCGCGGAACGATTCGCTCAATGGGCATATTCAGGCCGATGATCCCGGTGGAACATACTTGAACTTCTTCCGGATCGAGACCGAGAGCTTGCGCAGTCGCGGCGACCATCGCCTCCGCATTTTGCCTGCCGGTCTCACCGGTGCAGGCATTGGCGTTGCCGCTGTTGGCAATGATAGCGCGTGGTTCTCTGGCTTTGATATTCGCTGCCGACAAACGAACCGGGGCTGCTTTTACCTCATTTTTGGTAAACACGGCAGCACCCACTGTGGGGTGGTCCGAATAGATCAGGGCGAGATCGAGACGGTCCGCACCTTTCTTTTTAATACCGCAACTCACTGCTGCTGTCCGAAAACCTTTCGGGGCGCAGACTCCATCTGTAATTTCAGAAATCTTCATTTAAAAAAGTAACAAACCGGCTGTTTCGGGAAGACCGTTCATCAGATTAAAACACTGGATCGCCTGGCTGCCGGCTCCTTTGCCCAGATTGTCCTCCGCCGAGGAGATGATCAGTCGATTGGTTCGCTCATCGATTACCCATCCGATATCGACAAAGTTGGTCCGGACCACATATTTGGTATCGGCAAACGAACCTTCTCCGAGAATCCGGACAAACGTGCAGTCGCCGTAGGCTTCCTTGTAAATCTTGCTGATCGACGCCGGGTCTCCCGTCAGCTCCGCAAAAATCGTCGTAGCGATGCCTGCCGTCACCGGCATCAAATGAGGGACAAACGAGATTTTGACCTCTTTTCCCGCGGCGAGGCTGAGTTCCTGTTCAATTTCGCTGAGATGCCGATGCTTCGGAGCGCCGTAAGCGCGGATGCTTTCGTTTACCTCAACGAAGAGAAAAGGCACCGCCGCTTTTTTTCCGGCTCCGCTGGTTCCGCTCATGCTCGCGACGGTAATTGATTCCGGCTTGATGATGCCCTTTCTCACCAGAGGCAAAAGCGGCGTTAAAACACTGGTGGGATAACAACCGGGGGAGGCTACCAGTCTCGCACCGGGAATTTCGTCCCGCTTCGATTCGACGAGACCATAGACCGCTTCGGTAAGAAGCTGTGGTGCGGGGTGCGGTTCGCCGTAAAATTCCTCGTAGACCTCGGGGCTGTTGAGCCGGAAATCCGCCGAGAGATCGATCACCCGAAATCCTTTATCGAGCAGAGGCACTGCATATTCCGATGCCACACCGTGAGGAAGAGCCAGAAAAGCGTACTTCGCGCCGGTTTGCGCGAGTTGTTCAATATCGGGTTCGACAAATTTGAGTCCTTCCACGGCCGGGGAGCCGACAAAGCGGGGAAAAACATCGGTAAGCAGGCGGCCTTTTTCCGCCCGCGAAGTTACTGCGACGAGTTCCACGCCGGGATGCATAATGAGAAAACGGAGCAACTCCTGCCCCGTATACCCGCTCGCCCCGACGACTACCACTTTGATTTTTTGATCGCTCATTGTCTCGAAAAATGGAGAAGGGTAAAAATGCCACAGATTCCGGTGACGTCCGTCAAAAAAACAGGGCAATTTCGAGGTTGGTTTGCCTTGCTCTTTTCAGAAATTGACGGACAATGTCGGCCCGCCGATGAGAAAAAGGTCTTCAGAGGCGGTCAAACGGGACGTGGCGCAGTTTGGTAGCGCGCTGCAATGGGGTTGCAGAGGTCGCTGGTTCGAATCCAGTCGTCCCGACTCTCTTTTGACGAATGGCTTTTTTCGTCAAATTTCTGCGGCTAATCATAATCCGCCATTCCAGTCACATCGCTCTCCAGGAGTGCAAATTTCTACTCGCGGTGCCCCCGATGCCGGTAGGCTTGCTCTATTTTCCGGCCGAGGATTTGGGCGAGCGCTATCGGTTCGCTTTTGTGAATTTTTAGGTATCCGACTTCGCCTACTTCGAGGTTGCTGCTTGATGCGGGGTCGAGGTGGGCCCGGGCTTCGAAGTGGGGTTTGGTGAGTTCAAAGCGACCGGTCAAATCGGAGTGGTCTTGCGGGGCATTTGTGGAACCCGGGATCCGGCGGGAGACAAGCGGCCCGCCTGCCGGTGTGGCCAGAGAGAAATGCGGAATCTGAATGGAGGCGGTAGCATTGATTCGCTGGAGAATAGATGGCGTTGTGGCAATTCGTCCCCGGGCCCGAAAGGTGGCGGAAGCTCCCACTGACTCAAGAAGGGCATCACTTTTTTCTTCGGGTATGGCAACGATGAGTTGTTTGGCTTCGGGGCTTCCCACTGTGCAAATCAGCTTTCCTTTATCGACGTAGGTTCCTACGAGATTTGCCAGGTCGTTGCCGTAGACCACTCCGTCGCATTTTGCTTTCAAGTGCAGGGAGTTGATATAGTTCTGTTCGCCTTTGAGGCGCACTTGCAGGGCATCGATTTGCTCCAGCTCAGCCTGGTAGGCGGAGATGTTTTCGTTCAACCGGTGTTTATCTGCTTCAATTTGTCGCTGCTTCAGTTCGAAGCGCATTTTCCGGATCCGGGCCAGTTCATCCGGGTTTTTGATGGTTGCCAGCAAGTCTCCTTTTTTGACGATGGCACCGTTCTCTATATAGAGTTTATCGAGGAAGCCGGGACAATCGACCCGTATATCGCCGTCGGTTTGCCAGTCGACCACGGCCGGGACGCGGATGCCGGGTTTGATTTGGACGAAAAACAAAATCGATGCGAGAACTGCGAGTGTCGCGGTGATTCGGATTGCGGCGCGGAAAGGTGACACTTTCTCTTTCGCTGCCCGGGTCCGGAAGTAACGGAGCCCACTTTGTATCGATGTGAGTAAAGTCGCCGCTATGACAAATACAGCGATCAGCATTCCCGCACCTTTCCAGCTTTGGCTGACAAATGCGAGGATGCCAAATACAATCAGGAAACGCCAGATCGATGCGGCTACTCCATATAGAGTAATCCATTTGCCGCTATCTCTACCGGAAGAGGGTAGCGGGGCGGGTGATGCACCGAGAAAGATTCGACGAAACCAGGCGGAGGCGCGTTGCTGCGCTTTGGTATATAAATTGGCCACTCCGGTGAGGTCTGACAGGATAAAGTACCCGTCAAAACGCATCAGTGGATTGGCGTTGAACAGTATCGTTGTGATACTGGAAATCACGATGACTTCGTGGAGGCCCCGGCTCAGGATGCCCGGGTCCAGTCGGGCCCAGATGATGGCGGCGAGCCCTGCGGCGAAGAGTTCGCCGTAGATCCCTGCGGCGCTGACGAAGATCCGTTTCCACCTGGAAGAAAACCGGGTAGCGGAAGTGGCATTGACATAGCCGAGCGGAGTGATGAACAGCAAAAGAACCACTCCTATTTCGGGAACGCTGCCGCCGAACTTTTTACACGCGACGGCATGCCAACCTTCATGGAAAATTTTCAATAGTACCCAAATGACGCCGAGGAGAAATAGATTGCCGACTTCAAACATACCGGACATTTCTTCACTGAACCGGTTCCAGTTTTTCATTAACGAGATGGCTCCCACTGAAACGACGAGACACCAGATCAAAAAGAAACCGGGTGAGACGAGCCAACTGACCCATGGCAAAATAGTAGTTAGCAGCCGGTCCGGATTTCCGAGGGGGAAGCGACAGAACAGTATTCCTTTGGTGCGTTGGAGCAGATGGTTCCCGTCCTGCTTTCGATGCAAATCAGACCGAATTTGTTCGGCTTTTTCGCTGGTGCTGCCCTCCATCAAATCCGCATCGGCAAAGGAGCGGATCAAAGCGAGGGCTGCTTCCTCCGGCAGGGCATCTGCTTCGGCTTCGACAGACAACTGACCGACGGCTGCGGCTACAGTTCGGGTGCCGTCGAGGAGTTGCAGAAATCGATATTCGACCGCTCCGATGGAGAAGAAATTTCCTTTGATGGGATCTTCGAGTACATAGCCGCCGTCCTGAAAATGGATTTGTAAATCGCTGCGCAGACGGGGGCGGGCCGCAGATAAATCCTGAATCGAGTAGTTGCTTTCAGCCGCTGACATTTCTCGAAACTCTAGGGAAGGTGTTGCAGAATCCAGTTGGCAGGAGTTCGCAAGAGGCACCAGATCGCAGGGCGACGGGGGCCATCAATTCTCGCGCGCCCCATCCCCCCGGGCCACAGCCAGCCTTCCTGGTTTTCGAGGACGACCCGGCAGATGAAAACATTGGCTCCGCTGCGAAATTCCGACTGCGGTGAAACTGAAATAATTTCCCCCTCAAGAGCTTCACCCGGTTTGGAATCGAAGCGCAACCGGACTTCGGCACTTTGTCGAATCAGTGAAATATCGGATTCATCCACTTCAATTTCCGCGACCATTGTGTCCACTGAGCCCACTTCGAAGAGTGCTTCTCCCATGCGCATCGTAGCACCGACGTCCCGCTTCAGGTCGCCTTCGAGAATGAGCCCGCTGATGGGCGATTTGATCACCAAATTTTCCTTGCGATACTTGAGCACCTTGATGGTCTCGGAGAGACTTTCCGCCTCCAGATTCGCGATTTGAGAATCGGCAATTTGTCCGGCACTCAAAGCCAGATCGGCCTGTTTTCCGGCACCAAGAATTCTGGCTTCGGTGTCGGCGAGGTTCCAGTCCACTTCGCGACCATCGAGTTCCGCCAGGGGCTGCCCGACGCTGACGCGCTCACCGGGATCAACAAAAGCCCGGCGCAAAATGCCGTCAAACGGGGCTGACACGGTGCGGCGAACTTCGGGCTGCAACGTGCAGGTGGCCTTTACCGGCATCGAAACCGGAGCAAACATCATTCCGCCTGCGATAAAGGCGGCGATGCAAAGGATCGTCCGCTGGTTTCTTGTGGCCCGCTTCCACAGCCGCAGCAGGATACCGCCAAATTT
>JARGOZ010000335.1 GCA_029213025.1 Verrucomicrobiales bacterium | reverse complement strand
TATTCGATGGCTGTTTCGACATTCCGGCAAAAGTTCTCTTTATTGACCGAATCGCAAAATTCGAGATGCCTCTGCCCCCCGGAAATTTTGTCGCCGGTTTGAAACTGAC
Organism: Verrucomicrobiales bacterium; assembly: GCA_029213025.1. Taxonomy (GTDB): domain Bacteria; phylum Verrucomicrobiota; class Verrucomicrobiia; order Verrucomicrobiales; family DEV007; genus Arctic95D-9. The sequence goes on along the minus strand of JARGOZ010000335.1, from coordinate 2,869 downwards.
TACTCAGGTCACCGGTTTCGACCCATCGATTGGCCGTATAGTCGTAGACCAGCATGTGACGATATTCACCGAAAGTAAATTCGCCGTCGTACTCGATTCCCCCGACGAGACCTCCCAGAGGAAATCCGTAATCAAATCCCGTAATTCTGTTGCTTGATAAGACATTTTTCAGAAGATCCCTTGATTTTGGATCGTGGATATTACCGGTTAGAATCTGTGCAGGATCTGCCGCGATAATCGCAATCCGGCCCGCCGGAGAGCCTTCCGGTTCATCGGCAGATGAGGTGTCGAGAAACACGAGTCCAGGCAGGTGATTCAATCCCGCCGCGATCTCGAATGGGGATTTATCGGGCGGAAGAGCGTCACATCTTCGTATTTGAGTGGATTGTAACATCGAAACGACGGATACTACTCATCTAGCTACGGTCATCAAGCGCCACTGATGAGTCGTTTTTTAAAGAGTGCGCGAATAAAGTGAAATTATCGAATTATTCCGCTACATTAGTGGAATTTTGCTATGGCAGAGATCAATTTGAGCGACAACCGGGGGCGGGACGCCGTCGTCAATGCAGAGAGCGTTACGATTCCTCATGAGTACCGCTGGATTGATTCGCAGCAACACCAGGTTGGAACCCGCAAAATTCTTCGATCCACCGCCGGAAATGATATTGAAACTCTTATCAGAGAGCATGGTGATCTCGATACAGTGGCGGAAGCTTTAATCAATGGTGATCCGGAAGTAGACATCGAAACCTACGGTCGATTTCTTTCCGAAACTTCAAGAGCCTATACCAATCCGGATGGTGATATTGTCCATCATTTGTCGAGATGGGAGGTCGTGTATTCGCCCGAAGGAGAGGAGATCAAACGAAAGCCTCTCGATGTCGAGGAGCCCAACGTGGCGGGCGAAGTTCCGCTCGCCTGGACGGGGAAAAAAATGAAGAAGGTCGACGCGATCCGCAAATTTGTTTTTTCCGGCAAAATGCAAATCCAGCATATCAACGGATTGACCTATGACTTCCTCTATCAAATGGCGAAAGAACTCAGTGAAAGCGAAAGTTTTATGGTGCTTGGAGGTGGGGCAAAAGGAACTAAGCCCCTCGTGTTTCGCCGGGGCGGATTAAGCTACCGCGGGTTTCTCGAAGGCAGGATCGAAACGAATCGCTACGCGTTGATCCTGCACCTTTCCAATATGGAACTCCGCCGCCCGGAAGACGACAACGCCTGATTCTGCTATGCTTGATAAATCCCGAATCGACTTCAAAATCGGTAGCTACGGAGTAGCACCCGGAACAGCGTTAGAAGACCCGATGTGGTTGCCGAGAGTTCAGGCCTATCGTCGGCAACTCGGTGCCCGGATGATCGCCTTTGATAAGTATACCGCTTCGAAAAAAGTACCCGGTGGCGAATTCTATATCAGTAGAAAAATCGACGGGGAATTCAGTGTATTAATCTATCAGGATGGCAATGCCGTTCTGGTGAATCCGGGTGGCACCGTTCGGGTTGGTCTGCCGGTTCTGGATGAGGCAAAAGGGCTGTTGAAGAAAGCGGGAATCAAGAACGCCATGATCCCCGGGGAACTCTATGTGCGCCGGGAGGATGGGAAACGTGCCCGGGTTCACGATGTATCCCGGTTCGCCCGAAAACCGGAAAATCAGGGTCAGGTTGACCGCTTGTGTTTCGCTCCTTTTGATCTACTGGAAACCGACGGGGAGGAATGGGGGCAGGACTACAGTGAGACGTGGAAGTGGCTGACCGATACCTTCGGCAATTCGGACCTGGTTCAACCGGTTGAAACGCAAGTGGGTGACGGTTCCAAAGCCGTTCTTAGCCGCTTTGAACAATGGGTTGAAGAGGAGGACGGTGAAGGGGTTGTCGCGAGGAGCGATGAGAGCGGCTGGTTCAAGGTGAAACCCCGCCACTCTTTGGATGTTTGCGTGATCGGCTTTGCCGAGGGAACTGATGACCGTTCCGGAATGCTGCATGACCTACTACTGGGGATCTACCGCATTGATGGAAGTGTTCAGGTGCTGGGTAGAGTCGGTGGAGGTTTTACTGATGATCAAAGGCGGGATTTCCTTTCGGACCTTCGCGATATGGTAGTGGAAAGCGAGTATACCGAAATCAACTCAGACCGGGTCGCCTATGAAATGGTTCGCCCGGAATGGGTAGTGGAAATTTCCTGTCTGGATGTGATATCAAACACTACCCGTGGTGCGACGATAGACCGGATGGTTCTGGAATGGGTTCCTGATTCCTCCGATGAGGAAAAGGGCATCTGGAAAACGGCGCGGCGACTGCCTCTGTGTAGTGTGATTTCACCGCAGTTCAAGCGCCTCCGTGATGACAAGACTCCGGGACCGGTTGACTGTCGGTTTTCGCAGATTACCGATTTAGTGGAAATCGAACTGGCCGAAGCAACGTCTGAGGATCTGCAACTACCGAAATCCGAAGTGATCAAACGTGAAGTACGCGTCAAAGAATTGAAAGGCAAAAAAATGGTCCGCAAACTAATCATGTGGAAGACCAACAAGGAGTCTGTCACCCGCAGGGAGTATCCCGCCTACGTCGTTCACCTGACCGATTTCAGTCCGAACCGCAAGGAGCCGATGAACCGGGAAATTCGGGTGAGTGATTCCAAAGAACAAATCGAAGAGCTGTATCAATCCCTTTTCGATGCTTCCTTCGTAAAAGGCTGGAACGAACCCGGCGGGAGCGACAGCCCGGCGCCGGTCAAAAAGAAAGCAGCTGCGAAGAAAAAGGCTCCTGCCGCGAAGAAAAAATCTCCCGCCAAAAAAGCAAAGGCAAAGGAAAAGGCAGCGACGAAAAAGAAAGCGGCGGCGAAAAAGAGCACGGCAGCGAAAAAGAG
>JARGOZ010000119.1 GCA_029213025.1 Verrucomicrobiales bacterium | reverse complement strand
CCTCGGTGCGGTTGTTTCGTCCGTCGGGCAAATTTCTGGTAGTGGTGATCTCCAGATCACCAATATGGGCAATCTACAAAGTGGCGATCTGGAGATCACCACTACCCATGTTGTTTCGTCCGTTGATCCAATTTCTGGAGATCACCACTACCCATGAATATATTCTGTCCGGGCTTGAGGTTCGGACCGATGATACGCTACTCCTCACGTTCGCAGCCACATTCCATGCAATTGTGGGCGCGGGGCTGTGCCTGGTAGCTGATCACCCCAGGCTGTTTTACCAGCCTGTCTCCGGTGATCTAATCTCTGCCGACAATTTCGATAAGGGCCCGGTTTTTGACGACTTTATTGGCGGCGAGTATGCCTGTCCAACTTGTCAGGGGGTAGATGATGGAATGAGGGCCCAGGATACTTCCGGGGCTTAGCGCTGAATTGCAGCCTACTTCTGTGTAATCCCCTATAATGGCACCAAATTTTCGCAGGCCGGTATTGAGTTTGTCGCCGCCGCGGAGGCGAAGTTTTACGTCTTTGCGGTCGAGTCTGACGTTGGAACAAATCACCCCGGCACCGAGGTGAGCCCTGTATCCCAGGATCGAATCGCCCACGTAATTGAAGTGGGGAACTTCACAGCGGTTGAAAAGAACGCAGTTTTTGAATTCGGACGAATTTCCGAGGGTGCACTTGTTTCCGATTATCAGGTTTTCCCGGAGATAGGCACCACTTCGAATTGTGCTGTCAGAGCCAATCCAGGCGGGGCCTTTGATTACGGCATAGGCTTCCACAACGGTGCCCGGACCGATAACAACATCGGTACCCACCTGGGCGGTGGGGTGAATTTGCCCCTGAATCCGTTCATCCAGGGGAACTCCGGCGACTTTTTCGACCACGTAGTCTTTGATCTTCGGCAGCGCTTCCCAGACGTCAATGACATCCTCGAACAGCTCGGAATGATCCGTCTCCTGAAAGTCGAAATAGGCTCCGGGTTGAAAGTCCATCTTGTGAAGGGTCTAGACAGTCATGACGTCTTTTTCCTTCGCTTCGAGATGTTCATCGATCACTTTGACAAATTTGTCGGTCAATTTTTGAACTTCGTTCTCGAGGTCGTGGAATGCGTCTTCGGTAACTTCTTTGTCTTTCAGGGCGTTCTTCAGAGCGTCCATACCGTCTTTTCTGGCGGCCCGAACCCTGACCCGGCCCTGTTCAGCCATGTCGCGAATCACTTTGACGAGGTCTTTGCGTCGTTCTTCGGTCAGTTCGGGGATGGGAAGACGGATCAGGCGACCGTCGTTCATCGGCGTGATTCCGAATTTTGTTTCTTTGAGTGCTTTTTCAATATCGGGCACCACGGTTGGGTCGTGTGCCTGAACGGTGAGGAGTCGCGGCTCCGGGGTGGAAATCAAAGCGATCTGCTTCAGCGGCATAGTTGAGCCGTAGGATTCCACTTTTACGTTAATATTTTCGACCAGGGCAGGGCTAGCTTTTCCGGTTCGAATTCCCGACATTTCCTGCGACACGAAGTCCGCAGATTTCTGCATATTATCTTCGGTTTCCAACAAAAATTCGTCTACTTCCATGGTTTCAGATGATTTTAGGTGAGCTTTCTATTTTTCTTTTCGTTACGCAAAGGATGTGGGTGAGGAACTCACCAATGTCCCTAAATCTTCGCCGGATAATACTTTGGCGATGTTTCCGGGTGTCATCATATCAAAAACGACGATGGGCATCTTATTGTCAGAACAAAGTGCAAACGCATTGCTGTCCATCACGCCGAGATTGTATTGCAGACAATCCTGAAAGTTGACATTCGCGTAGCGCCTCGCGTCCTCATGGGTCACGGGGTCTTTGTCGTAGACGCCGTCGACCTTGGTTCCCTTAAAAATCAAATCGGCAGATATTTCGTTCGCCCGCAGGGACGCGGTCGAGTCAGTGGAAAAAAACGGGTTTCCCGTCCCTGCACCAAAGATGACGACCCGGCCTCTTTCCAGGTGGCGCAATGCGCGGCGGAGAATAAAGGGCTCGGCCACTTCCTTCATTTCAATCGCAGTGAGCACCCGGGTTTCGATGCCGTTCGCTTCGAGTCCACCCATCAAAGCGAGGGAATTCATCACCGTAGCCAGCATACCCACGTGGTCGGCTGTGGACCGGTCCATTCCGCGACCGGCTGCGGAGGCTCCTCTCCAGAAATTGCCTCCTCCTACCACGAGTGCGATTTCGATGCCCCGGTCGTGACCGGTTTTGATTTGTTTGGCAATATCTTCGACAATCTCGGGAGAGATATTGTCGTGACCGCCGGGCTCGCGGAGAGCTTCGCCGCTCAATTTCAACACAATACGTTTAAAGTCTCTGGGCATGGTGAAAGCAGGTAAGAAAAGGTTCTGGAATAATGCGCTAAAGCTCTCTTTTTGAAAGCAGAATCATTTATGAATTGTTGATCTTTCCGGAATCGGCCGTTTCACAGAGTCACCATGTTCCGATTGATCCTGAACAACGCAGGATTGTACCCTGTTTAATGGCGGACTGTACCCTGTTTAATGGCGCAGAGTCAGGTCACTGGCCGGGCACAGTCACGGAGTCGCCATTATTAGAGGCGTCAAACCCTGCGATGAAAGGAACGGCCGATTCCGCCCATTCTTTCGGGGACAGATAAGCGGCGGCCCCGGGGCCAAAACAGGACTGGAGCATGTCGGTATGGATGACTCCCGGGTTGAGTGCCACGGCGGCGAGGCCGGAGGGGAGATCCTGAGCGAGGCCCCTGGTTAGTCCTTCGATCGCCCATTTACTTGCGCAGTAGGGTGTTACGTCCGATGAGACGGATCTGCCCCAATAGCTTGAAAAATTTACGATCACTCCGGAACCTGCTGTAATCATTGCGGGCACAAAATGCCGGATCATATTGGTCACACCGATCACGTTTACCTCCATGACACGGGCAAATTCATCAGTCGGCACTTGCCACAGCGGAGCATTGCGGTTTATCAGGGCGGCGTTGTTGATTAACAAATCCGGCGCGCCGTTTTTCTCGAGAAATGACGCGGCGAACGCTTCTACGGCTTGATTGTCCGCCACATCGCAGGCCGAAAAGTGGTCGGGATCCTCCAGTTTCGCAATGGATTCGGGATTTCCGGAGCAACCGAAAACCTCATGTCCAAGTTGCTGAAATCCCCGCGCCATAGCGAGGCCGAGGCCCCTGGAGCAGCCTGTGATAACGATTTTTTTCATTGGCTGGACTTTGTATCTACTTTCAGCCTACATCAAAAGATGGGGGAGACAAACAGGCCAAATCCTGCCTGAGTGGCCAGCCAGACCAGTGATACAAGAATTGCTTTCGGCCAGGAAAGGAAGCACCACTGGATCAAACTCCAAATCAGGAAGGCGAATACGATTAACATTCCGGTGGAACCGATGAAGCGTAGCGCGAAATATGTTGCCACACTCACCGTTATGCATATCAGAAGCACGGGTTTCAGCGAGACGACGCCATCCTTCCTCATCAAAAGCCAGATGAAGAACCACATAACGAGAGCGGAGATTGCTGAGCTGAGTAGGGCCATATTTTTGCCCACCTTGTCACGAAACGAAGAAGATGAAAAATGATCTCCTGCGGAATCTGCAATAGGGCGAAGCTGGCTAATTAGCTCATGAATTGAATCGCCAAACGTGTTCAATTCCTGTTATAAATCTGCAAGCAAATGGCAAAAAAATGGACAACATTGCGAAAGGTCGATACACCGGCTGAAGAGGAATCAGAAAATTCCGGTTCAGAGCGGGTGGCTCCTGCGCGAACTCCGCGTCGTCGCCAGGCGGCCCGGCAGCAGTCGGTTCAGCCTGCTCCTGCGCTGCCGCCGGTTTCTCCTGCTCTTCATCAATCCCCCGATAACACTCCGGCAGAACCTGTTTCGACCCGGCCGCTGGATGTGGAAGAGCCCCGAATCCTCGTGGTGCACGATGCTGCGGCGACCTATCGTCTTGTTGAGGAGACTTTCGGGAACTTTACCAGGGCGAAAATTGATTCCACTCCGGACGTCCTTACCGCCTTTGAGCTGGCGATCCGCAGGGATTACCAGCTTTTTATCATCGCGCTGACCCTGCCTGGAATGTCCGGCAATCTGTTTTATGAGATGGTGGCAAGAGCTTACGCGGTTGGTCTCGGGAAAAAGAAACTTGCTCCGGCGGTTGTCTTTATCCGCGAAGTAAACGAGCCGCTTCCGCCGGACGATGTGATTCACGATGTGCGGGTAAAAGCGGTGTGGACCAAACCGCTGAACATCGAAAGAATGCTGGATTCCGTTTCCGGCGTCATTAAGCGATGTGACCCGGCGGGGTGATTTTGCGTTAAAACAAAAAAGGACGCTTTGCAGCGTCCTTCAAAAAAATTGGTTATAACGAGGTAACTCGCCGAACTATCTTCTTTCCTTTGATTTAATTTGAGTGGCTGACTTTCCGACCCGGTCTCTGAGGTAGTTCAGTTTCGCACGACGGACTTTACCACGCTTCGTTACAACGATCTTGGCCACTTTGGGTGAGTGCAGCTGGAATACGCGCTCGACGCCCTCTCCATTGGAAATCTTCCGAACGGTGAACGCTTCGTTGACTCCAGAACCTCTGCGACCGATAACGATCCCTTTGAAAATCTGAATCCGCTCTTTACCGCCTTCAACCACTCGAGAGTGAACATCCACGGAGTCGCCTGGAGAAAAGTGCGGGACTTCCTCTTTCATCTGCTCTTTCTCGATTTTGTCGATCACATTCATTCCAATTATCCTGTAAAAATACTTACCAAAAGTTCCGCCTTATCGACGGGCGGGAACTGTTATCCATATAGAAGCGAAAATCAAAGGATTTCAGTTATTTTTTTGTTGCGCGATTTATGAATCGAATTTAGTATCCCGCCTCGCAGCAACAGGGGCTTATTAAGTTCCCTAAACTATCATTGGAGTGGTAGTTCAGTTGGTTAGAACGCCGGCCTGTCACGCCGGAGGTCGCGGGTTCGAGTCCCGTCCACTCCGCCACTTAATTGTGGCAGCTTTAGAAACGATTGAGTAACTCAACTCCCCGCAGAGGGCGTTTCATTTTCACTTCGCCAGGAGGCTTGCGAAACGGAGGGTTACTCAATTTCATTGAATCCGTTTGTCGAGTTAGCTTCTGCCTTTGGAAAGGGTTTGGGGCGATTGCCCGGGAGCCTTGACTTCGAACAGTTTCCGACGTTTGTTGTTTTTATGAAAACGTCGTGGTTGATATTCACTTTCGGAGTTTTCGGGTCATCCATATTGCCTGCGCAGGACAGTTCGAAGACGCAGTGGGGATGGGGATCAAAAGTTGACGAGCGGTTTCTCCGCCCTTCTCAGGCTGTTGAGCGGGAAGTCGAATTCAACTCAATTTCGCCAATTCAACCTGGCAAAATGTGGGAGAGACTCTTCGAAGCTGAAAGTAAGAACACATCGCCGGCGAAAATCGACCTCCCTGCTGATCTCCTGCTTTCTGAAGTTCTGGATGCGAAAAACCTGCAAAAACTCGAGCGATTTCAAAAGGCTCAATTAGCTGATGTGATTAAAGTCTGCCGAAAAAGTGATTCTCCCGAACAGGCCGGTGAACTCCTTTTCGATAAATCGAAAACCTCGGGGCGGAAAAAAGCGAAGCAACTTGAGGACTACCTGAGGGGTTTTGATTTGAGCTGGGAGAAGATTAAGGAGCGCACGGGCTTTTAGGAAATTCCGGATTAATTCGGAAATTCACGGGGATAAAGGTCGTAATACAAATTTTCGACCGATGCAGGTATGGAAATCGTGTGGGCTAACAGAATTCCTGACAAGGTCAGCGCGACCGCCGTTCCGAAAAAATCTCGGGTGCGCGGGCGGGCATGGTTCCATACGAAATTGGCCGTCACAGCGGTCCATAGGATGATGATCCCCCGGCTGGTAATTCGATCCAGAGTTGCAAAGTGTGTGTGTAACCAATTCAGGGATCCTTCTACAAAGGTTGAAGTGGAAAGAAGATATATCCACATCACCATGTAGGCCGTGCAGTAAAGCAAAACGAGAGTCGATACGGTTAATTCCAGCACATATCGGTTGGTTTTGGGATTCCAGGCGAAGGCGCAGGCAAGAAAGTGCGAGACGATCAACAGGGCCGTTATACGGAGAGAAATCGACAGGGGAACGCCGATTATCATTCCTTCGCCAGTTCTAAAACAGCTTCAACGAGGCCCGGGATGTCGTGAGATTTCGCTTCGATTGCCAGTTCCAGTTCTTCGTCGAGGATCGCCTGTGAAGTGATCGGTCCGATGCTGGCAATCTTGATTCCTGCTGGCATTTCGAGCCCCAAATCGAGGAAGCATTCGACGGTGGACGCGCTGGTGAAGGTGATGATATCCGCTCCTTCGTTTTCAAAACGCTTCCTGGAACCGGTGGGATCTTCGGTTTCCGGAACGGTCTGGTAAGCGATTCCTTCGTCGAGGATCGCCCCTGCTTCGATCAGGCGGCTGGAAAGAACGTCGCGGGCGTCTTTGGCGCGAACCCAGAGCATGGTGGTATTTTCCACTGAAACATCGCTCTCAAATTTTGCGGCAAGCTCCTCGGCAACATGAATATCCGGCATCATATCAACTCCCATGTGATATTCAGCCAGTTTCGCTTTGGTTCCGGGACCGACCGCCGCGATGCGACAGCCGCCGATTTCGCGGGCGTCTTCGCGAGCTTTGTAGAAGGCATCGAAGAAATATTCCACTGCATTGGGGCTGGTAAAAATCAGCCATTCGTAGGTGTGAGCTTCGATCACCATTTTCGCGAATTCCCTGTAATCATCATCGTCGCTGCGCATGATCCGGATGGTCGGCATTTCCAGAACATCGGCCCCCAGCTCGCGGAGCTGGCGGGAGAGTTTACTGGATTGTTTGCGGGTCCGGGTGACAACGACCCGTTTGCCGCGCAAAGGGCGATCTTCGAACCAGTTGAGCGTTTCCCGGCAGCCCACAACGCCACCAATCACAGCCACAGCAGGCGCTTTGAAATTGGTCTTTTTAGCGATATCAGCAATCGTTTTGATCGTTCCAGTGATGGTCTTTTGCTGTCCGGTTGTCGCCCAGCGAACCAGGGCCATCGGGGTATCCGGATCCGCTCCGGAATCTATCAGAGATTGGGTAATGATCGGGAGTCTCTCGACGCCCATAAGCATCACCTTGGTTCCCGGTGCATTGGCAATTTGCTGATAATCAATCGACGACTCTTCTTTGGTCGGGTCTTCGTGCCCGGTGAAAATGGTAAGTTGCGAGCAGTGATCGCGATGGGTCACCGGGATTCCGGCATAGGCGGGGCCGGCGATGGTGGAGCTGATTCCGGGGACAAATTCAAATTTGATGCCCGCTTCGACGAGTTCGCCGGCTTCTTCTCCGCCGCGACCGAAAACGAGAGGATCGCCGCCCTTGAGTCGGGTCACAATTTTGCCTTGCTTGGCTTTTTCGACCAGCAGTTGGTTGATTCCACCCTGGGGAATGGCATGATTTTTCGATTTCTTGCCGGCGTAGATCAATTCTGCATCGGGGCGGGCCCATTGGAGAAAATCAGGATTGGAGAGGTAGTCGTAGACCACGACGTCAGCCAGTTCTATGCATTCCTTGCCTCGTAAAGTCATCAGGCCCGGATCACCCGGGCCGGCACCTACGAGATAGCAAATTCCCTGTTTTTTTTGTTCAGCCATAAAAATTCTCCCGAATCGGGAGGCGAATGTATCACGATACGTGCTGGAAAAAAGCGGCGGATTACGCTTCTTTCGTCGGAATGCAAACAACGATCCGTCCAGCGACGAAAGGGGATATCCCGCAAATTCTCGAAATGGTGCGGGAACTGGCGGTTTTCGAAAATCTGGAACCGGCTTTGGTCGCGACCGTGGAAGACTACGAGGCGAGTCTGTTCGGGTCGAATCGTGCAGCGGAAGCATTGATCGCTGAACTCAGTGATGGAACTCCGGTAGGCTACGCGATTTTCTTCACCACATTTTCCACGTTCATCGGTAGACCGGGAATCTGGCTGGAGGACATCTATGTGAGACAGGAATATCGCGGCAACGGATCAGGTAAACTGCTGCTGAAAGAAGTGGCAAAAATCGCCCGCGATAGAAATGCCGGTAGATACGAATGGTGTGTTCTCGACTGGAATCAAAACGCGATTGATTTCTACGACCGCGCCGGAGCGGAGATACTTGATGAATGGCGGATTGTCAGGATGGAAGGGGAGGGAATCGAAAAGTTGGCTGAGGGCTGAAATCAGCTGGTTCATTCATGTAGATCCGTCAATCCGGCCTTCTTCAGTATTTTGGGAATATGCCAGGGGTCGGAAAGCGGTCTTCGTGGCTGGCTTTGTGATCTTGCAGGTATTCCTCCCGCGGGATGTGCAGGTCAGGCCAATTCGCAGGGCGGATACGGACAACCCGGGTGGGGCGAATGCCCTCGGTGATGAGGTCGGTCTCAAACCTGATCTGGATTCCGCTGTTCCCCAGTGGAACCTTTCCGTCTGCCCGGGTTACATCCAGAATGGGACCTTTCGAGGCCATTTGAGCGGTGCCCGCTGTGCCACCGGCCCAATGCTTCAATGTGTTTTCCGATGCGGCCAGCAGGGCACGGCTGCCTTTCTTGAAATCGGCGTAGAGCGAATCGTCCATGCCGCCAAACAAGGTCGCAGTCACGGTGGCTCGACCGAATTTGCCATATTCGACCGTGTCGACAAAGGCGGGTACCCAGCGGCTGCGGATGAAGGCCTTGTGCGTTTCGTTCTGATGGCGGGCGGCGCGTTGAATGGAGGCATCATCCAGCCAGATGTCGGAGATGTGGAAGCGGGTGAATACACCACCGGGCGTGGGCTTCCAGGTGATCCCGAGTAGCACCTCCTGGTCATCGAGGGATTTCTTTCCGCTGCCCGGCCATGCGCCATCGGCGATCAATTCGTGAACTCCGAGGAATTCGCGACCGCGCCAGATGCGAGTCGCGGCGTCGAAAGTCATGGATTCCTCTTCAGCCCGGGTGGTTCCGCCTTCCCTGGATTCGCGGCGTGCCACGATCATACCGGCGTTGTTTTCTATACTTACTTCCTGCAGCTTCCATACTTTGCCTTCGCGCAGGCAGTGGCTGGGCTCATCTTCGAGGAGCAGGACATGGTTCTCGGCAGGCGAGGCTCCGACGCCGGCGTTGCCCTCTTTTCTTGTTCGGTTGTCGACTGGTAAAACCGGCACGGCGGATGACTTTGGATCCGGCGGGAGATAGGCCCGGACATGCATCATCGTGCCCAGCGGGACATCGCGGAGGTCCGCCGGTGCACCGTGGTAGCGAACGATTCCATACGGGAGCATGGCAAACGGGTGCGGGTGGATAAAGCGGAATTTGCCATCGCTTTGGATGCGGATGCTGCCGCGGCGGTTGGCGTGGTCTACGAAGATCAGTTCGCCGCGGTAGGAATGCGCTTTTTCCAGCGGGGGAAATTTACCTGGTTTGGGACGATAGACTTCCGTTCCTGGTTCTTCGCCAATGGCAGTTGCATGAAAGAGTAACGAACCAACAAGCGTCAGCAGGAGCAACCAGGAACGAAGAACAAGGAACCAGGAACGCGAAGCCATTAGTATTTCGGAAAGATGTTCGGAGTTGGGAAGCGGTCTTCAATGCTATCCATGATATATTCCTCCCGGGGCACCTGAACCTGGGGCCAGCTGCCGGGGCGGACCCGGACTACCCGGCCGGGGCGGATACCTTCGACAATAAGGTCGGTCTTAAATCGAATCTGAATCCCGCTGCTGCCGTGAGGTGCCTTTTCGTTTGTTTTGATGACTTCGAGAATGGGCCCCCTGCAAGCCATGTGCGCGGGACCATAGTGGCCGTGCCCATGTTTCAAGGTGTTCTCGACCGGACTCATCAGAGCGGAGACACCCTTTTTGAAATCGCTGTAGAGCGAGTCGTCCATGCCGCCAAACAGAGTCGCGGTCACGGTGGCGTTGCCGAACTTACCATACTCGACGGCATCAACCGTCGCCGGCATCCAGCGGCTGCGGATAAAAGCCTTGTGCGTCTCGGTCTGAATGCCGGCGGCGCGCTGCATCGCGGTGTCGTCCAGCCAGATGTCAGCTATGTGGAATTGTGTAAAAATGCCATCCGGCGTGGGCTTCCAGGTGATCCCCAGCTGGACCGATTGTCCATCCAGAGATTTCTTTCCATTGGCCGGCCAAATGCCTTCGCCGATGAGATCCTCGATACCAAGACGCTCACGGCCGCGCCAGATGCGTGTGGCAGCATCGAAGGTCATCTGTTCCTCCTCTGCCTCGCTTTCTCCACCTGCCTTCCGTTCGAGATTGGCGACGATTATCCCCGCGTTATTTTTGACGTCGACTTCCTTTAGTCTCCATACTTTCCCCTCGCGCTGGCAATGGCTGATTTCGTCTTCGAGCAACAGGACGTGGTTTTCGGCAGGGAAAATACCCGTGCCACGATAGTGTCCAACATCTTTGTCTTTGTTATCGACCGGCAACACCGGCACGGCGGAGGTTTTGGGATCGGGCGGAAGATAGGCCTGGACGTGCAACACAGTACCTAGCGGAATATCGCGGAGATCCGCTGGCGCGCCGAGGTAGCGAACCATGCCGTAGGGCAACATGACAAACGGATGCGGATCGTTTCGGAAGAACTTACCCTGCCCCTGCACGCGGATGCTACCGCGACGATTGGCATGATCGACGAAAACAAGTTCGCCGCGGTAAGAGTGAGCCTTTTCGAGAGGTGGGAATTCTCCCGCTTTGGGGCGGTAGATTTCCGTTCCTGGTTCTTTGTTCTTAGTGCCTTGTTCTTCGCCAACGGCGATTCCATGCGAACCCAAAAGCAATGCCAACAATGAACTAAGAACCACGCACCAGGAACGAAGAACGAAGAACTGTTTCATAACTACAAACTAAGAACTTTGTTACTATCACCAAACTGATCAGTCTCGACGCCCATCTTCTGCGCCATCAGAAGCAGCAGGTTGCTCATGTGGGCGTCCGAGTTCGCGGGGCGACTGCAGAGCCGGTAGTGTTCACCGGGCTTGTCGAGTTGGTAGCCGCCGAAGTGGCCCTGGTTGAAGTCGAGGTGGCTGCCGTGGTTTATACCGAGGTCCGATCCGCCGGCAAACACCAGCGGCAGGTTGGCGTTGCCGTGGCTGTGGCCGTAGGACATACCACTACCGAAAAGCGCCATGGTCGAGCCGAGTAGCGGTTTACCACCTAAATCTTTAGTTTCTGCCAGCCGCGAGAGAAAGTAACCGAACTGCTCGATTGCGAAGGTGTCGTAGTTGGTGAGTTTCTCCATGTAGCCCTGATCGCCGCCGTGGTGGCTGAGCTGGTGGCGCGACTCGGTGATACCAATCTCCGGAATAGCAATAGCCTGGCCTTCACCACCGAGGCTGAAACTCGCCACGCGGGTCACATCGGTCTGGAACGCGAGCACCATCAGATCGTAGACCGTGCGACAATAGTCGCCCGCCTGGGTTTGGGCGATGTCGCGGTTGGTGCGCTTGCGGTCGGCATCGGCGATTTTGGGAAGCGGCGTGTCCAGCCAGGTATCAGCCCGACGGGTGCGAATCTCGGCCTCCCGCACGGAGGTGAGGTACTGGTCGAGGCGACCTTTGTCATCCGCGCCCATTTTTTGCTCCAGCCGGCGCACTTCGGCGAGGTTGTCGTCGAGGACGCTGGCCTTGCGGCGCAGGGACTTGCGTTGAGCATCGATACCGCCCTTCGGTTCTTCGAAGAGAGAGGCGAAGATTTCACTGCAGCGACGCATCGCCGGCAGTTGGACGCCGTCAGCTGTCCAGGCGAGGGAGCCCTGTGTGATCGCGATTTCCATAGATGAATAGCGGGTGTGTTGCCCGGTGACCTCGGCCATCTTCTGGTCCACCGAGATGGTATTGCGAGAAGAAGGACCGATCTTTCCGCCGGTCAGAAAGATGTCGATGCAGTTGTGATGGTGGCCGATGCTTCCCGGATGATGCAGCCCACTGACGGGAGTGATGACATCACGGTGTTTCTCAAGCGGCTTAAGCGAGCGGGAAAACTGGTAGTCCTTGCCCGGTGTGGTGATTTGGTAGTTCAGTGAGTGAACACCGTTCGCGAGGTAGATAAAAGCACTGCGTTTGGGCGTGTCGGTTTTCTCTGCTGCACCCATGCATTCCAGCATCGGTAGTGATATGCAGGTGCCCATTGCGCGAAGCGCGTGGCGGCGGTCGATTCGCCAGGATTGGTTTAAATAGTTCATAAAATGTTCTTGGTTGCTTCTTCGGATTATAAAAGTGTACCCTGTACGGTCCCAGAATGTACAGGGTACACTTTCGGATCTTTTGCCTTAAGTATCGAGGTGTTATAATTCATTACCATTCTCTACATGAGTATGCTTTTGAGCAGCTTGTTCGAGCGGTTCGATTACATCACCAAGTAATCGCTCACCTGCTGCCGTTAGTGTCGCCAGCGATGGTTGCAGCACTGCTACCAGGCCGCTCTGACAGGTGTGATGGGCTTCATCCAGATCGTTGGGACTGTTAAGCATTTCCCGCAAACCTGCGCCTGCATCTTTACACAAATCCTTCCAGGTAGTTGGGAAATATTCGGTTACGGCGTTTTTCCAGCCTCTCGTCCACTCCAACAATACGTTTTCCTGATCTCGTTCCGCAAGATATGCCAGGGCTAAAACCCGCCCAAGATCTTTATTGCTTCTCTTAATTGAGCGACCGGCAAATGGCTGTGCCATCAAGTCTTCCCCTATCTTTTTGTGGTGAAGAAGATTCGATAAAACCATCATCTCAGGGCGCGCCACTGCTATGCCTTGATCGGTAAGAATTGGATCCCATTGTGCCAAACGAATTCCCCCAAAAGCACAAAGGCTGAATACTCCGTGGGCGGTTTTGAGTGGTATGAATTCCCGGTCAAAGTTTTCTTCGCTTTCACCGACAGTCAGCAGTTCCACGAACCATCCAGTTTCGCCGGGAGGGTTGAGGCGCACTACTGGTACCTGATCGTCGGGAGTATCAAGTGTTCCCGGCTCTGGAAACTCGTCTGTCGGGGCGTAGGTCCAACCTGAATCCATCAGAGCGTCTGTTATTGCCTCTCCGGCTTCCACCGCCTGGATATAGGGACGCAGTAGACAGTCTATGTCTTTGGTTTGAACAACGAATTCGCTTTGTTCTCCAAAATACCGGTATCCAGCTGCTATACTTCCGATCACAACGATGTTCTTTTTGAATGCTTCAGGAGTAGCCTCTGCCAGTCTTTTTACGACAACCGAAGGTGAAACGCGATCAATACCAGTTTGTTTAGCCATCGTCTATATTTTCGCTTCGCCCACTGGTTGAAATGAAAGAGCAAATTCCCTTGCTTGTTTATCCAGTCTCATTTCGTGGAGATCGAGAAGGCACTCAACCGGGTCAGCCAGTCGATCCTGAAAAAAGTTGCCTGGTCTTCGCAAAAGATGGACCACCACAGAGCAGGGTGAGGTTGGGGAGGAAACAGGTTCCAGGGCCGGATCGAGTTTTCTCAAAAAATCCAGATCTGGATCAGTCCCGGCGCAGTGGACGGAAAAATCCAATCGAGGCATTCCTATCAAATCAATATCCTGATGTCCTTGGGCACCAGCCACACCACCAATTCCCACATGCTCTGTTTCGTTTCTTGAAAGTTGGTAAAACCGATCCAGCATCGCTGCTGGCGTCCTGGGGAATTCTCCTTTGGCGTGAAAGAACCGGGTCTCACGCACGGTTTCTGTATCCAGAATAAGTCGTGACCAGGCTTCCCTGGGAAATGCCTTCAATTCGATACCCCGGGTTCCACTAAATAAATACGGCTTGAGTTTATCGACCGCCTGCCTGACCGGCTTATAGGTGTAGCCTGAATCTTCTCCCAGTTTAGTTAAGGTGGTCGTTCCCAGTCGCAGGAACCAGCGTATCATCAAAACTCGCAAAACTTCATGAGCCGAATTTCCAATGGGTTGCAGCCCTTTACTCTCAGGAATTAACTCGATTATCTCCCGGGACTCCTCCTCAGTGACTTCACTGGGAAAGCCTTCAAACTCAATCTCTCCATTCTTTGATGTTCGTGCGACAATCAGGCGCATGTTTACAATTACCTCTTCTTTAAAAGCCCGGACACAAAGATTCCAAACCTCTTCGATTGCTTCAGGGGTATGTTGCGGGTCTCGCAAGACCAGTGAGTGGCTCGGGCCTTCTTCAATGATCAACCCGGCGTGTTCCAGTAGATAACCACGAAGTCGGCCTATTTCGCGCGCCCCTCGGATGCAATGTAGCATTCGGTCCATTACTTTATACCTTGCGACTCCAATGTTGGAGTCGCAAGTAAAAAATGGAGTCGCACTCCAAGTTTTGTTTTGGTCGCCGATCATCAATCTGCCCAGCCCTCATCTTTTTCGCATTAAGTCAGAGAGCGCCACCGCTCGGATCATATCTCTCACTCGATATTCGCTCTTTTTCGCTTCAGCCTGAATAGCGCTTAGGTCATCCTGATCGTCAAAGGTGAGCACGCGGCGGAGAGCGTAGGTGCATAGATGCTCAATAAAAGCCTTAGAGACCTTGTCGCGGTCCTCGAGCAGGCGCTGTCTGAACTCGTTGGCGTCCTTGAACGCTCGTCCATCGGGCATTAACCCGGCGGCATTGACTATCGGATCTTCCCCTTTGCCGGTCGGAACCTCTTCACGGGTGCGCCATTGGCCGATGGCGTCATAGTTATCCCAGGCAAAGCCGAGCGGATCGATGTTCGCATGGCAGGACGCGCAGTTCGCGTCAGTGGCGTGCACTTCCAGTCGTTGGCGCACGGTTATTTTGTCACCTTCCGGCGGAACGGGCTCGATGGGATCCACGTTTGCCGGGGGAGGCGGCGGCGTCTTGTTGAGAATCACTTCGCTGAGCCAGACGCCGCGATGGACCGGGCGGTGGCGGGTTCCATCGGAGGTCAGTCCGAGCACTGCGCACATGGTTAGCAGACCGCCGCGCTTGTCTTCCGGCTTGAGCGAGACACGCTGGAAGTCACCGGTCTTCGGCTCCGGCAGTCCGTAGAAATCACAGAGGCGGGCGTTGACCACGGTCCAGTCGGAATAGAGGAAATTATCGATCGGCAGGTTCTGCGCGAGTAACTCGCGGAAAAACTCCACCGGCTCGTCGCGCATGCTGGCCTCGAGCCAGTCATCGTAGGCCGGGTAGAGCTTTTTGTCCGGCGGGAACATGCCGACACGGTGCAATTGCAGCCATTGCCGAGAGAAGTCGTCGATGAAGCGATTGATCCGGTCGTCGGTCAGCATCCGGTCCACTTCTTTTCGCAATCCATTGCCATTCAGCGCACCGCCTTTGGCAGCAGTGAAGAGACCGCCATCCGGCATCGAGCTCCAGAGGAAATAGGACAAGCGCGAGGCGAGTTCCGTCTCGGTAAGAAATTCGCGAGCCACGGGATCGCCCTCGACCAGGTAGATGAAGTGTCGCGAAGTCAGCACTCGCAGCATCGCCCCGCGCCAGGCATCGGCCGTCTTTTCGCCCGCTTCGCAATCGGCGTGGTAGGATTCGAGGTAGTCCTTCAGCTCTTCCGGCTTCACCGGTCGTCGCCAGGCACGCTCGGCGAAGCGTTGCAGATGCTCCGCGACCACCTCGTCAGTCGCTTCATCAGGAGGTTGCACATCACTGCGGCGGGACTTTTCCGCCTCCGATACCAGCGGACCCTCCCATTCGATCCAATCGAGGATCACAGTGGAAAAGATACCGTTGCCTTTGTCATCGAACATCTGCGGAGCGTTCGGGTTTAGCAGCGCGGTCTCGCTGCTGTGGGTGAAAAGATAACTGCCCCGGCTGGCGAGCGCATTGCGGAAGGCGGCACCGGCTCTTCTGTCAACCACATCGGTGGCTACCACGGCGAAATGCAGCTGCGCCGGCATTTCGAGAAATACCTCGAACTCATAAACCTGCGGGCTGTCTTCGGGTGCGGTGATGTCGAATTCGATGATACCCTCCACATTCTCCTCACTGGTCTTTTTACCGATACTGAGGTGGGCCGGGTGGCCGCCGGGCGGACGGATTCCACTGGCCTGAAGTCGGAGTTTGTACAGCCCGCTGTGTTCCGGACCTGTCTTACCAAACCAGTTGGAGGACAGCGCGGGCTGGACCCGGCCGGGAAAAAGCAGGTAACGCAGCGGCCGCTTGATGCCGAACCGGTCCAGCGCCTCCTGTTGTTTCTCTCCTCCGGCATATCGTAACTCAGCCGCCGTCTTGCGGACTTTGCGAGCCTCACTGGAAGTGGTGGGGAAAGCGCGATCAAGCACGACGTCCGCCGCGCTGAAGTAGCGATCCATATGTGACGGCGAGAGCGAAAGCTCGGATCCGATGCGCTCAAAGCCGTGCCAGAGCGTGTCCTCGTTCAGGGCCCCCGGCTTGGTCGGATCGTAGCGCACGCCGAGCAGGTCGTAGACTGTGTTCTGATACTCTTTCCGGCTCAGACGGTAATGGGCCACCGCCGGCCGCGCCGCCATTCGAGCGGCTTTGCCCTCTTTGATGAGCGCATGGAGACTGGAAACAAACGCCTCGATTTCCTCCTGGGTCGGTTGCGGCTCGTCCTCCGGCGGCATGTCGCCGGCATTAACCTGCTCGATCACTTCCGCCCAATGGTGCGTGTCCAGGCCCAGCTTAAAATCGCGGGACAGTTGATCGACCCGCAGATCTCCCTTTTCTTTTTTGGGGCCGTGGCAGCTGATACAATGCGTCTCGAGAAATGCCTCGAACGGTTCCCCGGCAGAAACCACGGTGGCTGCCGCAGCAAAGGATGCAAGGATGATGAAAATACTTCGATTCATGCTGAAAGTTCGTAGAAGTGATGAATTTGAGGCCAATTTCGTTTTCTTCATGGCACGTATTTAATCGAATAAGCGAATTGCTCCATACCACCTCGTGATAATGTGGCAAACAGGGGTTGCAATTCGACTGCTCCCGAAACACTTACCGCCATCGGGCAGGCAGGCAGGCTTCTGAGAATAGAAAAATCAGCGTTTCGGAAAATACACCGTAGTCACGAGGTCTTTTTCCTCTGTCTCTCGTGGATCGTTTTCGTAGATCTCGAAGGGGTGGACTTTCCTGCTCTGTTTGAAAGCTCCGTTGCGGGCTCTTATCATTCCGGCGGCCCAGGCATTTCCGAGATGGCGATAGGGACCGGTCAGCGTTGAGGTAAATGCTTCGATCTCCGGAATTTCTTCGCTAACAAAACCGTCAGGTAAATCATCCGGGATGCGGCCCACCGGTATGCCGGTTGTGTAGTGGACTTCCTGGTTCACTACATCCCACTTATGGTATATCGTCATCATGCCGCTGGCATCCTCTACTTCCGGATTTTCGAGCCACTCCTTCAGTTTATCTATATCCGATGTCATCTTCGACGGCATATCTTTGATGGCACATTCCGTTCTTCTGCCAACTATAGAAAATGGTCCGCATTCGGTATCGCCAAATTCGAGTTGTACCGGCACCTCTCCTGTTTCAAGAAGGTCTTTCAGCATGGAAAGGCCCCTTTCGTAATCCATACCGATAAATCCCTCCATCATGTTCTTGAGGAAGAATAGAAAGAATGGAACCGAGCTGTTCATTTTCCAGGTGAGATGAGTGCCACCATT
Organism: Verrucomicrobiales bacterium; assembly: GCA_029213025.1. Lineage (GTDB taxonomy): Bacteria > Verrucomicrobiota > Verrucomicrobiia > Verrucomicrobiales > DEV007 > Arctic95D-9. The sequence continues at coordinate 4,136 of JARGOZ010000119.1, read as the reverse complement.
TTCCGGCTTCAATTTCATAACGACCTTCGCTTTGGATTTCCAGGGGCGGAAAAACATCAAATTGTAATAGATCGCTTTGTTTTCTCTTACCTTCTCCACCTCCATTTCCCCGGAGCCGACATATTTCCCGTCCCAGGAGTAGCTTTTTCCGTCGAGGGCGTAGATCACCGTGCAACCCGGTTCTGCGTTCAGCCAGGGAGACCACTTCGGCCATTCTTTGAAATTGGAAATTGATTCGAAGACTTTTTCGACCGGAGCATCGATCTGAATCGACCGGGATATGTGCATGGCTGGCATACTTTCAACGCTGGCGACGCACGCCCGGTCGTCAAGTGCGTTTGGTGGCTGACTAGCGAATTTCGGAGATTAACCGGCGCAGGGAGGCTAATTTGTTCTGAAATTCGGCAGGATCAAGATCGGGATTGATGGTGAAGCGGTTTTCGAGAAAGGAAATCAAATCGTCAACCGGGTCGGTTTCGGTGGCTTCCCCGCTGTTAATTGGCTCTGTCGCCACGTTGATTGTGATCAGTTTCCACTCCGAATCTTCGAGAAGGCAGGCGATATCGAAAGTGACGATATTGACTGTGTTGCGGTAGGTTCCGAAAATTGTCAGTATGCCTTCTTCGTTGATTCCGGGTTCTTCGGTAAATGCTATTTCCAGTTGGTCGGCTCCGGAGATGTCGATTTTCTCTTCAACAAACTGAATAAATGCTTCACGAACATTTTCCGCTGTGTAGTCTTGACGGAAGAAATTGGAGGCGTTTGCCGTGAAAGTTGTAAAGTCTCCGCTTTTAAAGGCATCGCTCAAATCGGTGAGGGCAGATCTCGTGAGGCTGTCAATCACCGCCGGGGACGGTATTGACGGAGGGTTCGGGTAGGAAAAAATGTTGTAGGAGATCAGCTTCCATTCCTCGTCTTCAAATATACAGATAAATTCGAAAGCTGCCTTGCGGGGATGGACATCAAATTCGCCTTTTAATAGAAGTTTTCCGTTCGAGTCAATCTGTGGAGCTTCGCTGAACACGGCGAGCTGGTCTGTCACATTCGAAAAGTCGAGATCGTATTTCACCAACTCGGTAAATTGGTCACGGTGGACATCGGGAGTTGTCTGGTTTCGGAAAACCCCGGCCAGTGACCGGTATAGTTCAGTGAAGTCGCCGGTGACAATTCCGCGGTTGATCATTCGGACGCTGCTCCGGGCGAGGTTGTGCAGTTCCGGGGAGTCCGCCAGTTCGATACCCGGGCTTTCCTCATCGAGGTTTTCTGTCTTAGCGAAGGATAGAACTTTCCATGTCCTGCCATCGCGGATGAGTTGAATGGAAAACGGGATTTTGTCACCGCCCGCAGTTGTTACATTTCCCCGGAGAGCGGAAAAATCGCGCTCTGCGTGATCTTTGTGAATGGATCGCTTCGACCAGAATACTTTTTGAAAACTGTTGAGATTCAGGTCTTCAACAGATTTTTCGAATGCGTCCGCAGATTGCAGGGAGCGATACTGAAAAGCTGTTGATTCGTACGCGGCGGCAACTTTGCCATCTCCTATCAGCTTCAAAAATTGATCCGCTTCGGGAGATGCTTTTCCGGCGATGTGAAAAACGGAGGCCACGATTATGCTGATAAATCCGACAAAACCAAGCACAACAGCACTGATAACTGCGGCAACAACCGCTCCGGTAGAGAATTTCTTTTTGTTCTTCATATCCGCTTTGTTACCCGTGGGGAAACCAATGGTTACAGAAGAGTTTCCCGTCAGCACTGGACGGAGGGCAGGTCTTGCCTGAAAACTTACCTTCTTATTCCCAATTAGTTACACTCCTTTCAGGCACGGATTTTGCTTGAATACAATTTTGTCATGAGTAGTTTTCCGTGAACTACGGATCGATAACAAGAGAACCGCGAATAGATTATGGAAGAAACACCGGAACCGTCACCTTCTGCTCCTTTTGCCTCTCCAGGTAGTACCGGGGACTGGGTGCCCCCTGGAATTGTGGAGCTCCAGCCGCTCCTGCCTGAATATCAACTTTCTCTCGTTCTGGGAGTCGGGGGGATGGGTGCTGTGTATCGCGGAACCGATGGTATTATGGGCCGCGAAGTGGCGATCAAGATCCTGCCGGTTTCGGCGATCGAAGAGGACGGGATGAATTATGTCGAGCGTTTCAAACAGGAAGCGCGCGCCATGGCTCTGCTCAATCACCCTTCTATAGTGAAGGTGTACGGTTGCGGAGAGGCCGGATCAAAAGAGGATGGCAATGAAATCCTCTGGTTTGCCATGGAGTATGTCGAAGGCAGTGATATTCACCACTACCTGCACGACAACGGCGGTCGGCTCGCTCCCGAGCATGCCATGGCGATCATCTGTCACGTGCTGGATGGACTGTCTGCCGCCCATGCGCAGAATCTGATTCATCGCGATATCAAACCGGCAAATATCATGCTCGACCACGAAGGGCATGTGAAAATCACTGACTTCGGTCTGGCGAAAAGTATCGACGGCAATGATCTCGGCCTCACCATGACGAATGTCGCCATGGGGACGCCCGACTACGTTGCGCCGGAGTCGCTCATTGCCGGTGCTCCGGTTGATGGCCGGGCGGATCTTTATTCTGTCGGCGCGATGCTCTATCAGCTGCTGACAGGAGGGGTGCCGCGGGGGCAGTTCAAAATGCCCAGTGAAAAAGTGCCCGGCCTGGACCGGAGATTCGATGCCATCGTGTCCCGTGCCTTGCAGACTGAACCGGAAGACCGCTATCCCGATGCGGCCTCTTTCCGGGCTGATCTGAATGAAATTTTGTTGCTTCCGGAAGCGGATTTTTCTCCGCAAAGCGGGGCGGTAAAAATCGCCCAGGGACGGAAAATCAACACCCTTTCCGGAGTGACTTCGCCGGTAAGTGTCGCGGCTTCCCACACCGGTCCCCGGACGGTGGCTGTCGAAGAGAAGTCGAAAACCGGACTCATCGTCGGCGCAATTGCCGCCTTGCTTGTGATCGGGGCGGGGGCGTTTTTCTTTCTCAAGCCTAAGAGCCCGACATCGGTAGCGACGGTTCCTCTCGCGATGGTGGATCGATCAACTGTAACGAAAAAAGAGGCAGTTCCTGAAGCCGAAAAAGTCGACCCAACAGGGTACAATGAAGCACCTAACCCTGTTACGTCCGGGACTGTACAGGGTACAGTTTCGAAATCGGAACCGGAGGCGGTGGAGGAAGAGTCGGCAACTACGGTCGTGGATACCAAAAAGGCACCGGAACCGGGAGATTTGCTGGCCATCGCTGATCCGCAAACCGGCGAAGCTCCGGAAGCCTGGACCCGATTTCCCGATGGTTCGCTTCAGATAGACAGTAGAGTGTTGAAGGAGGGAGAACAGGCGGAAAAGCATAAGAAAACTTTTCTCAGTATTCCGGGGGATTTTTCTCTACCGTACCGGCTCGAAATGGATATCGAAATGGTAGACAGAAATGAGAGTCTCTCGATCATGTTCCCGGTTAAAGGTCGTGCGGCTAATCTGAGGATTAATCAGGCTGCCAAATACAACCCGTCTTCGGTACTTTTTATGCCTCCCAATCCCCGTTCTGAGGGGCTGGCCTACGAGCAAGGCGACCGGAAGACTCTGACCATCGAAGTCACCCCCTGGAAGCAGGGGGCAAATGTTGAGGTTTTTCTGGACGGAAAATTGTTGTTAGAAAGAGCCGGAGGGACGGCTCTTCCCAATCCGCTCGACTCTCTGAAACTGGCTGTTTGGCCCGATTCCGTCTGGAAATTCCACCGAATTTCGCTGTCCAAACCGGAACCCGGTGAATGGAAGCCAAAAGACCCGGCCCCGGTGGAGATGACCAGCGCACCGGGGGATCCAAACCCCGCGACGGAACCAACTCTTGATGAGCCCTCCTCAGCGGGAAAAGCCGATTCCAGTGATGTGCCTGAAATACTCCGTTCCCGTGTTGCCCGTTACAGGGAGGTAATCGAGAGTCATGCTGTTGAACCCTATCGGGAGAAGGTTTTGGCTCTTTCACAGAGTTATGAAAGTGCCATTGACCGGGCCGTTGAAAGTGCTGCGGATGGTGGAAACCTGGAATTGGTCATATCCCTGCGTCAGGAAAAGGGGCTGGTCGAAAAGCTCACGGCATTAGTTCCTGAATCGA
>JARGOZ010000118.1 GCA_029213025.1 Verrucomicrobiales bacterium | reverse complement strand
CGGTGAACCAGGGAACTTTTCAAACACAAACGGACATCGAGCCCAAACGGGGCATCGTGGTCGGAACTGAAGGCAGTTACGACCACGAACGCCCCGGGGGTCTTCAAGTGGACAATAAACAATCTATTAGGTGGTAGTGTGGCTGAGTGGTGTTGGCCGCACATCAAGTAATCGGGCTTACTGTGGTAAGGAGCTCCGATATTCATAGAAAGGGGCAGCTTGTGGTGGGCTGCCCCATTTTCTGTTACAACAAAAACGTCGACTACGGGATTCTCTTAGGCCTCCCCTTAACCTCTCGTAATTTATTTTCCGAATCGGCCCCAATTTCAGATTTTCCCCGCCCGGCATAGTCTTGGTTCGGCTCAATAAAGCCGCCTTTATCAACCAACCTGAAACCACTCACTATGACCAGCGAACATTCTTCACTGAGCGAATCCGAAAAAATCTATCAAAAACTCATCGATTCGGACCTGTACCGGACTTACAAAAAAGCCTTTCACGACGCGATAGGCATGGATTTGTCGCTCATGCCCGCCGATGAGGATACCCCCCGCCAGGAAAGCCCGCACTTTGCCAATCTGTTTTGTGAAACTCTGAATCGGGGCGGCTCGGGCTGTGATCACTGTAAATCGGCCAATCAATGCCTGCGAAGCTCCGCCGGGGAACAGGCCCGGACTTCGATTTGCTTTGCCCGGATGCGGGAAACCGCTATACCGATCAAATCCGCCAACCGGCCCATCGCGTTTCTCTGCACCGGACAGATTTTCACGGAGAAACCGAAAAAGAAAGATTTTGCCAAGGTAGCTGTCCATCTCGAAAGAGAGGGCCGGTCTGCGGAAGAGATCGCGAAACTGCAGAAAAAATGGCTGGAGATCCCGGTGATGTCTGTCGAGAAATACCAGGGCATTGTGACGATGCTGGCGGCCTTTGCCTTGCAGCTTTCGGAAGTGCTCAACCGCCTTATGATCGAGGAGGAAAATTCCGAACCGGAAATCGTAAGTCGTGCCCGTCAATACATCTGCGCCAATTTGGAGAATAAGGTAAATCTTGAAGATGTCGCCAGGCGCGTTGGAGTCAGCACTTATTACTTTTGCAAAGTATTCAAAGCATCCACCGGCATCACCCTGACCGAATATGTAAACCGCCGCCGGGTGGAATGGGCAAAAAGAAAACTGCTCAATCCACGGGCCAGGATTACCGAGGTGGCATTTGATGTCGGCTACCAGTCCCTGAGCCAGTTCAACCGCTCTTTCCTGAAATACGTAGGCGTCAGCCCGACCCGCTTTCGTGAACAGCAGGCTTCGAAAAGCGAATCAAGCTTTGCAATCGCAGCCTGAAAGGGAGATAGTGGATCATGAACATCGACGAAAAACTGGTCGGCAAAGTTCTTGTAGGTGTAGATTTTTCGACTGCTTCAAAATGCGCCGTTGTTGAAGCAGTAAGACTCGCAGAACCGCAACAGGGGAACGTTCGGGTGCTCCATATCGTGGAAGAGGAAATGATTGATGCCCTCTCCCGATACAGTCATCTCGACCGGGAACAAATTCTCTCCAGTATATCCAAACGACTCGCCGCCTTTTGCGAAGAAGCCGTCGGCAAAAACGGAGAAATCAAACTGGACGTAAAAATCGGCGATCCGGTGAATGATTTCAAAAAGGTGAGCGACGAATTTGCACCGGACCTTGTTGTTCTGGGTGCCTGGGGAAGTCAACGTCATCTCGACCAGTCGACCGGTGTCACTGTAAAACAAATTGTCGAAGTCTGTAGCAGCGATGTCCTTCTGATGCGCCCGCGTGAAAGCGTGCAGTTTTCCCACGTGCTCGCCTGTATTGATTTCTCCGACTACGATGTCCCGATCATCAAAGCGGCCGACCACTTATGTCTGGCGGAAGACGGCAGTCTCGAAGTCCTGCATGTATTCTATCCTCCGTGGAAAAAGGAAAACCTCACCGGCGACGATGCCATCGTAAAATCGGCGGACTTTAAGGCGGAATATACCGCTGTTCTGCAGGGTAGACTCGATGCTCTGGTGCCTCTGAATATCCATGGCGTTTCTACCTTCAAAACAAAGACAAAGGTTCTCGAAAGTCTCGAACACTGCGAAGGGATTCTGCACTACTTAAAAACCGCATCACCCGATGTGGCAGTAGTTGGAGCGAGAGGGCAGAACAAGATTGATTCGATGATACTTGGCCACATTGCCGAACGAATCGTAACCGAATCTCCCTGCTCGGTATATATTGTGAAGTGTAAAGGAGCTTGACCGGCTGTATTCTTAAAAAGCGCTGATATATGCAGACGGTCAGCGAAATGCTATGCACTGTGTTAGCCGGAAAATTGGATTACTAACTTTGTGATCGCGAAACTGCAGGATAACAGGATGCCCGCGAGTGTTCTGCGGAGTCCGGTGAATGAACGTCGAGAACCTCCAGCCAGTTGAAGATATCGTCAGCGTTGTTTGAACTGTCGATCCCGTCGTGATTCGAACGGTCTGAGCTGTTTCCCGATTCGAAATGCTCTGGACTGAGCCTTCCCCGGACATTCCGGGGAAGGATTTGAGATGGATTCATGTACTATTTCCGGTTGGTCGTAGAGCAAATCAGCCAGCGTTCACGGTAGAGCCCTGATCAATGAGCTGTTGGACTGCGGCTTTAGACTGCACGCCCCGGCTGACACTGATCTTTTCACCGTCTTTGAAAACGATAAGGGTCGGCACCGAATTAACGCCAAACCGAACGGCAATGTCGCGAGCCTCGTCAATGTCGACTTTGGCAACAATGGCCGAGCCGTCATTGTCCGCAGCCACCTGCTCGATGACCGGATTCAGCATCTTACAGGGACCGCACCAGGATGCGTGAAAGTCGACGAGAACCGGAACGGCAGAGTTCGCGACTGTTTGGTCAAAATTTTCTGAGTTAAGATCGATTGGTTTCATAATATCATATTGTTGTTACATTTATACAGACAGGTCTGTCTGTGTTTTCTTACAAGAATATTCGGAAAAGAAATATTTTCCTGCCGTCGGAATCGCCAGGCCTACTCGTTGCGCAGTATTTCCACAGCCTCTTTAGTTTCCGCCAGTGCTGTGAGGACGATATCGGTGGATAGCTCCCTCGGCGTTGACTCCGGCAGTTTCGCAATAGCTTGCGCTCTTTCAATCGCGGCCCGGGTGCGCTCATGCAATCTCCGGGCTGTGGTCGCAGATTGCTCGGCTTCAATGAGAGCTTTTTCGAAAACGATTTTTTGCTCCTCTGCGATTCGCCGGTTTTCTCTGATTTCCCGGGCTTTTTTCCGTTCTTCTTTTGCGGCCTCTTGCTTCGCCTTTTTCTCCTCAGCTGAAAGCTCGTCTGCTTCCGAATCCTGATCTACCGATTCGGCCGCCTTCTTTTGTTCCTGTTCTTCAAGCTTCGCGACTTCCTTGTTTAACTTCGCGACTTTTTCCTCGGTGGAAGCGAGAGCTTTTTTGGCTTCGGCTACCACTTTGTCACGTTTCTCTATATAGGCGGGGAATTCGCCGACGAGTTTTTCGAGTTCATCCATAGCGATGCGCTCTGCAGGCAAATCCCGCCAATTATGTAGTTGATAACCTTTGCCGAGTCCGCCAATACCTTTGAGAAATTTTGCACATTGATTTCGCCAATCGATCAAATCAGGCGGAACACTTTTATCCGGCCGGGTTCCTGGAAACACCAGATAAGTTACTTTTAGATCACTGACGGGCCGGTAATTGGGGCTCGATTTCTGATTCAAGGTGCGCGCCAGAAAAAGCGAGCCTTCTCCGAGTTTCCAGGAAGGCCCGGCATCACCACATATCGCCGGATACAATTTGTCGTTGTAAATGACTACCGCAAAATCTCCGATAGACGGAGCGTGGGACAGTTTGTTCTGATTGAGAAAAGACAGCGGCAAAACGATGAATGGATCCACCTCCGCGATCAGGAAACTGGTCGATTGCATCTCCCGGATTTGTCGGCGCAGCTCGTCACGTCGGCTGATCAACCGGGCATTTTCCGCTTTGGACAGACCTTTTACGGCATATCGGGCCAATACCGTTTTGAGTTCTTTTTCGGCCCGGGCGAGCAAGGGATTCGGTGTATCGGTTTTCTTTTTCCAGCGGTAACTGGTCGCGTGCTGGAAGTATTTCGAACTGGCAATCGATTCGTTTAAGTAGGGCCAGCGATCACCATCAGTCCCGTCGGCAACCACGTCCATTTCCCCCTGCATCAGCAATACTTTCTCCTTCGTCTTCGGGTGAGTCAGCGCCAGAATCGTTTCACAGTCGAAGAAGTTGTGGCGGGTTTCCATTTCGCCAGGCGAACTGATTTCCTTTACCACGCGTTCAATTTTCAAGTCATAGATTTTGTCGAACAGAGGCGATACTTTGCCCTTCTCCAAAAGGTCCTTCAACCCGGGCAGCATTTTCGGTAAGTCGGGATTTAACGAGGCGAGTTCACTAACCGTCCGGTTGGCTGCAGGTAGATTGATCCGTAGCCTCGTCTCCAATTCATAGGCATCTTTCCTGCCCCGCACACTGGCGGCAGTCTCGCCATGACCAATGTCTACATAACTGCGAACCGTGACTCCGTTTCTCAGGGTCGTGACCTTTTCATTTTTCTTCGTTCGAACAGGCAGCTTTGGCTGCGGCTCCTTATCATCCTTCTCTATCTCAACCCGACGCGCCGGTGCGGGCACAGGAGCGGGACGTGGCGGCTGCGGACGGGAATCGTTTTGCCCGTATTTCGCCGAGGCCAGCGCCTCCTCCAGCGAAGCAATTTTCTGATTCGCTTCAAGAAGTTCCCGTTCCGTTTTTCTATACAGACTGTATTCCGCCACCCGTTTTTGCATTTCCGTCCGAACCGGTGGCGCGACGTCGGTGAAATACAATACAAAAGGAGTGACCACCACAACGACCAGGGCAAGCGTGATAAACAGCCTGCGAAAAAACCGCTTCACCCTCGCGAGGAGACCCGGAACGGAATGACTGGCTCCGTGAACACTCGCCGCGATGGGATTTTCGGGACCTGATTTGGTTTCTGTTTTCCGGTTACTTCGGGGCATTGTCGGGTGAGCCTGTCCTTGAGAGGTAAACTAAATTCCTTTTGAAAGCGCCATATTGCAAGCGGCATTGGACCAGAGAGATTTTTGGTGAAGTTTCCCGGAATCTTAATCAGACGAGTTTTTGCGTCCCCCTCCTACAGTTGTCCAAGCCGTTCTTTCGCCCAATCAGCTCCGGGTCCCCCTTCCTGGCTCCATTGACTCAAGGCATCCCGGTCGTGGAAATTCTTCAGCATTCTCAGGGAAGTTTGGACCGTAGATCTCAGTTCAAAGCCGGGGTTTCCCGATAGCGAGGACCGTAATTTGCGCACTTCACGGTCCAAACTTTGATATCTCGTGACTTCCTCACGGTCATTACCCAAGGCAGAGATATACCAATACGGAAATCGCTCCTTAACTGACTGATCGATCGTTTTTTCGATTTCCCATAATCTGGTTTCTTCCACTGTCAGCTGTTCCAGCTGTCTTTGTAACCCCTCTAAAGCGGTCTGAAATTTCATCTGCCCTCCGGTGCCGATGGAAAGGATAAGATGCCGAAGAAGTGGCGAAGGAATGCCCTTCAGTTTCTCCGTTTTCAACCAGTCATCAGCATATTCGTAAATACTTTTTCTCTCCGGCATCCCTTCTAAATCCCACTGCGGAGGTGCTACGGAAGCAGAGGCGATCAGAGACGCAACCTCCCGGTCATACGGTCCCCGAATTGAAAACCAAAGCGATGGAACGGTCAAATAGTCAACATGATAAGTAACCGGCGATGTGCTAAGCACTGTAATATTGATGACAGTGCGGTCATCTCCCCCAATCCGGAAGTGATTAGGATCGACACTACTTATATATTTAGGAACAGAGCGAACCTGATTCAGCGAGAGCAACCACGACATCCACCACGACACAGCTTTACGGGGGATATCCAGACGGTTAACTATCCCCGAACCGGTTCCGCGAAACTCCCAGCATGAGGCGGATCCATTTTCCGGCAGCCACCAGATGGAGTGAACCGGTATCGACCATCCAGGCTGCGTGTGTACTTCAACCCATCCGGATTTAACCAGGGGCTCTTGCCCCGCAAAGGCCAGATCGTAATATTTACGATGGAAATCGCTCCGATTGATATCTACAGTCCGAATTGCCGCTTTTGCCGCAGAAAGCGTTGCAATATTTGGAGGCAGAACCAGATCCATAGGTTCGTTTGTTTCGCTCGAAAAAGTCGCAAAACCATCCACCAATTCCCACCAGCGATTTGTTCCAATTGCGAAATTGGGTTCGTCAAAACCCAGTTTTGTTTTCACAAAATCTCTGATTGATGCACTCTCCCATACCTTAGAGTCCTCCAGTTGAAAAATAGTGGATATTTGATTGGGATTGCGGACAACGAAACAATTCTTCTCCCGGATAAACTCCAAAGACACCTCCTCCTTCTTTACAAAAATTGCGGCTTCGAAAATGTCGAGGGGTGCTTTTCCCGTCGGTTTGAGCACCAGATGCGCCCCGCTTTCTGATTCCTTCGATTCAATAGAAAACAGGAATTCCCGAACCCCGGTCGAGCTGTCGCGAACATTCGCCAACCAGACACCCATAGTAGGCTCTCCCGGGTCCAACGGGCATATCTCAATGAGATCACCAACCATTTGACGCCCACTACGACCACCATTTTTCTCTCTTAAGAGTAGTTTTTGCACTCTCAACAGGTCCAGATTTCCGTCGCCACTAAAGTCGCCCAACACACCACATCCGATAAATTTATGACTGCCTGGAACAACGCCCTTTTCATCGACTAGTAGAATCGAGCAGGGGCCAAACCACAGTTCTTCCGCTCTCCCCATAGATGAAGGAGCGGCGAACTTTTCCCGCCGACGCAATTCTTCAGGATGTGGTGAATACTTGTCAGGATTGTAAAAACCGGAGTCCGCATACCAAACTAATACTTTAGCCTTAGGGCGGGCAGATTGCGGCGCTGGATAGAGATTCATCCAGCGAATCGATACTCCGAACTCTTCCAGCGACTGGCGGCGAATCGAAGGCTCGTCTCGTTCCAGCCATTTCTTAAGTGCCGCGGTCCGGGTAGCCGGGTTGTCGAAATCTTTTACTGATACTTTATCTTCGGAATACGTTTGCTGGACAAAATATGCCGATAACCCAGTTAACAATAGCACCTTCGCAATACTACGGACCTTCGAATGCAGAGAAAAAAAACTTTCCCCCGAACTCTGACTCTGTTTTCGAATCGTCATCCACTTATTTATTCGAAAAAATCACACAATCTCTTTAATCACGCTGCCGAAATCGATATCCAGTCGCTTGTGACCGGGAACTTCGAAATGGTGCGAGTGAAATCCTAACTGATGCAAAATTGTGGCATGCACATCGGTTACGTAGTGCGGATTTTCCACGGCGTGAAAACCAAGCTCGTCGGTCGCCCCGTGGACAACACCGCCTTTGATACCACCTCCCGCCATCCAGACGCTGAACCCGAAGGGGTGGTGGTCGCGACCGTCGCTGCCCTGGGTTCCCGGTGTCCTGCCAAATTCGGTCGCAAACACAACAAGTGTCTCGTCGAGTTGCCCCCTTTGCTTGAGATCTTTTATGAGACCGGCAACCGGTTTATCTACCTGACCCGCAAGTTTCGAATGCATCGTCTTCAATTTGGAATGCTGGTCCCACGCCCCGGCGGCTCCGGCTCCGTGCATAATCTGAATGAAGCGAACACCGCGCTCTGCCAGACGGCGCGCCGCGAGGAGCTGCTCGCCAAACGGTTTGGTTTCTTTTTGATCCAATCCGTATAGCTTTTTTGTCTCTTCTGATTCGGTGTCAAAATTTATCACATCGGGAACCGCCGTTTGCATGCGATAACCCAGTTCGTAGGATTTGATTCTCGCCTCCAGCGCCGGATCATCGGGGTATTGATCTTTTGCCAGAAGATTCAGGCGATTCACCAGCCCAAAACCCAGCTTCTGCTCGGCGCGGGTAAGGTCTCCCGCCGGTTTGGCAAACTCGAGAGGGTTCTTCAAGTCGATTTTGAGTTTCACTGAATCGTACGCAGGACCAAGATAATGCCCGTCCTTTTTATCAAAGTAGCGAGGCCCCATACTGATATACTGCGGGAGATTGTCATTGAGTGATCCGAGCCCGTAGTTTACCCACGCTCCGATCGTCGGCGCCGGAGGATCGAGCCGGTGTTTGCCGGAATGAAACTGAACCTGAGCGCCGTGATTATCGTCCGTCGTCCACATCGAACGGATCACGGAAATGTCGTCCACACAGGAGCCAATGTGAGGAAACCAGTCACTCACTTCGATTCCGCTCTCGCCGTATTTTTTATAACCCACCTGTAGAGGATAGATGACATTCCGCTGTTTTCCGTTCGCGTCATTCACTACAACAACCCGAACATTTTTGAGCCGCTTCGGATCCTGAACATGGGCATAGGGAGTCTCCGCTATGCTCCTTCCCGCATATTTGGTCAACATGGGCTTCGGATCGAAACTCTCCATGTGGCTGACACCACCGCGCATAAACAGCCAAATCACATTTTTGGCCTTCGGAGCAAACTGCGGTTTGCCATCAAAATGAAAAGCCCCCGCCGAAGCGCCATACCCGTCGCGTTGCAGAAGGGACTGCAGAGCAAGCCCGCCAAACCCGAGCCCGGCCTGATGGAGAAAATGCCTCCGGCGCAGCTGCGAATTGGAAAATGATGGAAACGGGACACTCATGACTCTTTACCGGATTGTGACAAAATCATTATGGTTTAGCAGAGCATGAATCAATTGACTGCGGCAGCGAAGTTCATCCGTTGCCCGCTCATCGCCTGACAACGCGCTTAGATCTTCAAAAAATCGCAGGCACTCCGCTTTCTCCGTGTCCAGTGGAGACCTCGCCAGCACGGTGCGGAAAGCCAGCTCGATAAATTCCCCGTTTGTATAGCTGCGGCCAATCGATTCCGCGATGTAGCGGGAACTTTCCAGCGCCAGAGCGCTGTTGGAAAGAGCCAGAGCCTGCTGCGGGACGACGCTTTCGCTACGACGATAACATTGCAACAAATCCGCATCATCGAAGGTTCTGAGAAACGGATCTATTTCATCCGGGGAATGAGTAAAATAGAGACTTCTGCGATTCCCTGCCTTTGTGTAGGGGAGAGAAGGACCACCCGGAGTAAGATCCAGTTTTCCAGCGAGATGAAGCAGATTATCACGCACCAGCTGTGATTCCATCCGCCGCGAGTTCATTCTCCAGTAATAGAGATTGCCGGGATCTTTCTCCAGCGATTCCTGATCCGCACCAGCCTTCGAAGAAGATCGCCGGTACGTTTCCGAGGTAAGCATAAGTCGATGAAGATGGCGAAAACTCCAGCCGGATTCCACAAACTCCGCCGCAAGATAATCGAGCAATTCGTGGTGTAGCGGTTCCGGGGCCTGCCTGCCAAAATCAAAAACTGTATCGACAAGCGGTTTGCCGAAATGCCTCAGCCAGACATGATTTACCGCGACGCGAGCCGTTAATGGATTCTCCGGTGAAGTGATCCACTCAGCGAGCATGGTGCGTCGTCCGGTAGACTTCTCCGAGTAGACAGCGGGATATTCAGATTCTTTGTGGACCGGAGTCTCGAGGGCCTTCCTGCTCGCCTTCAGCGGTTCATATTTGCCCTTCCCTTTTTCATAGTTTGCGTGGCGGTCATTCGCCAGTTTATCGAGTTCTTTCGCTGCCTTGCGCTTCTTCGCATCGCCGCCTTCGTGAAGCACCAGGTCGAAACTAGCCTGTGCCTTCTGCGCTGCGATCTGTAGTTGCAACGCCGTTTTTTCCAGCGCTTTATCCGGCTTGTGCAACAGGTAGCGGGCTCTGTCTGCAGCAATGGTAGCTTCGAGAGCCTTCAGTTCAGCCCCGGCGGACGCATGCTCCAGTTGCGCAAGTTTCAATCTCCGCTCCGGTTCGTTGGTATCCTTGTTTTTCCCGGCGACCGGTTTGTTGGTTGCTTCGGTCAGTTGAATTTCATCTGACAAACCGTTGATCCGAATGGAATGAAACCGGGCGGTCGCGTCGAAGGCGGAAAGGGAAAAACGCCCCGCATCGATGCGATTGGGAAATTGCCAGGCAAGTACAAACCTGCCGTCGAGCCACACATTGGCGAGGCGGTCACGCACGGCGATCCGCAGTTCCTGAGGTTTGCCTATCACTACTTTTTTCCTGGTCCGCCCGTCACCCGGATAGTGATTCTTTCCATTCCGTGTGTAGGCCGCCTGAACTTTGGGACCTTTGGCATGTTCGCTGGTGTAGACAAAATTGGCATGCTTCCCGTCGTTTTGGTAGTCGAAGCGGAAGCTGATTGATTTGTATTGGGTCCCTCCGGTCACAGTATACCGGCAGGTCATTTCAAAATCTTCCGGGATCGCCGATCTGGTAACAAGCCGGGCCGGGTCGCGACTTGATACAGTTTGCTCAAGGCCACCGTTTCTATACTCGAGCCCGGTTCCTGCCAGCTCCCATAGCCTGGTATTCGGCCCGGAAAAGTTATCCTCGAGGATAAACCCTGATGGCGCAGGAGCAGACTCGACCGGGGCCGCTTTCACTTTTTCCAAAGCAGTTTTTGTTTTACGCAATTTTTCCCGCGCTTTCTTCAACCTGTCTTGCTGCACGAAAGATTGAACGCCCGGAGCATAGGCGGAGACCGGTAGAGCAACCGGCTCAACAGCAGGCGCGAATTGCGAGAGAAAAGCCGGCACGGCAGCAGCGATCTTTGTTTCTTTATCCTCATTCGCAGGATCGCCACGAAGGTGCAAATAGGTAGGCGCATCGAGGTGATCGTCAAAGACACGGGGCAGCCCGTCCTTTTCAAAATCAGTTTCCCCGGGAACCGGATCGAGCCGAACCTGATGCGGCTCGAAGATCGCCCGGAAACGGTAGTAGTCCTCGAAGTCGATCGGGTCGTATTTGTGATCATGACATTTCGCGCAATTCAGTGTCAGACCGAGGAAGGCTTTTCCGGTATGCTCAACTGTGTTATCCAACCAGGTGGTTCGATTAAACAAATAGTAGTTCCGGGCGAGAAAACCCGTCGCCCGTAGAGTTGCGGGATCCTCCGGTGCCAGCTCATCCCCGGCGAGCATTTCGCGAATCATCTGATCGTATCCCTTGTCCTCATTGAGTGATTCCACTATCCAGTCGCGCCAGTGCCATAGGTGTTTTTGGGAATAGCGCAGCTGTTTTCCCAGCCCGTACCAGTCCGAGTAACGCCAGATATCCATCCAGTGACGCCCCCAGCGTTCGCCGTGTTGCGGGCTGGCTAAAAGCTCATCGACGATGGTTGCCCACGGTCGTTGATCATCCAACTGCGCCCCTGTCGGTGGAAGTCCGGTCAAATCGAGATAAACCCGGCGCAGCAAAATCGAGCGCTCCGGAAAAGTCTGAACCGGGACTCCTTTCGCCCGTTGCTTCGCTGAAAGAAACGCATCGACCGGATGAGACACTCCCGGGATCTGAGGCACCGGCGGTTTTTCTATACGTTGAAATGACCAGTGAGACCGGGGATCATCCTCGCCGGCTTCATCGTCCGGATGATTTGCTCCCGAATCGATCCACTTCCGGAAAAGTGATTTTTGCACCCGGGTCAGAGCGTGACCTTCCGGAGGCATACGTTCATTTTCATCCCCGGATGTAATGCGAAGAAACAATTCGCTCTGTTCACTTGATCCGGGAACGATCACCTTCGCTCTCAGCATTTCTGCTCCGGTATCGACGCGAAGTTTCCCTTTTTGTTTGAGAGCACCATGGCAGGAAAAGCACCGCTCTTTCAGAACCGGCTTAATCTCCTTGAGATAGTCGACCGCCTCTAAAGATGAAGCGGGAGCAAACAGGCACACCCCGATCACACAGTGTATCGCAGCGGAACTGATTTGCTTGAACAGACACATCGGAAAGGTGTCACTATCCACTTGTTCTCTTTTGAATCACAACCCCTCACTACTCGCAATCGCGCCAGAGAGAGAACAGGATTCCGTGCCTGTCCGGGTCCACTACAGATCCTTTATTTTCCTGACGGAACCCGCTTTGTACCGCCGGATTCGATCAGTTACAGATCAGCTTCCAAAATCTCTTCGATCTTTGCTTCCGCCAATTTTGTCAATTTGGCGATTTCTGCCGGTTCCAAACCGGCTTCTCTCATGTTCCGAATGAAAATCTGCCGCTCTTTCTCTGCACCTTCCTCGATACCTTTTTCTTTGCCTTCCTCAATGCCTTCTTCGAAAAGTTCTTTTCCGGCACGGGTTTCTTTCAAGGGCGTTAATTCGGCGATCATAGCTCGGACTTCTTTCAGACTTTTGTTTTTGAAGCGTTGCAGCAATAAATTAAGAAAAATCTCGTGAAGTATTTCACGGTCTTCTTTCTTCAATTGAGCCGCTTGTTGAATTCGATTATAATGGCTGGCTGCTTCTTTTTCAAGATCAGATAGAGGGTCGTTAAGCGGCGAGAGCGCCGCTAAAAGTGGCGACTCCGGAGACCTGGATTCCAGTGCTTCCAACAATTCATCGATGAAAAGATTCCGCGTCGTCGGGTATCGCGATGCAGTATGGGGAAGCTCGGTATTTGACCCGAAGATGATCACCGTCTCCACCTCGCGCGGCTGGAAGTCCTTTCTTCGGCAATCTTCCTTCCGGTTTAGATGTCGCCACAAAAGGTGTCGAGCCAGTTCGATGCGATTAAAAATCGAATGGTCGTGATACAGTTGGAACTCGATTATGTAAAACGGATCGCCCGGATCTGACGGTTCCAGTAAAAGATCACAGCGGATTTCGAGCTGTTTCAGAATTTGGGATGAGCCTTTGCATCCGGCAGGCAGCGGCAACCCGGTTAATTCCCGAAGCCAGTCAGGATGTTCGCGAAATAACTCGTAAAAAATGTGATCAGTATCCACGCCCCGCATCCTACGACAGGATTCAAAGATTGAGAAGCGGCATTGCCCGCGCCTTCGCCATCAACGGCGCCAAAGCTTTAAGCGAGAGCCAAAATCAACCGCACCGAGTCAATCCGGAGGCGTGAATCGATCAGATAATCCTTCAGGGCAGCTTTTTCATTCTTTGCCAACTCGATTTCGGTGTCGCGGACCGGGTGACCCATTTCTTTGAGTTTTTCAAGACGTTCAATCTCAGCACCCAGCACTTCCTCCATCTTTGCTACAGCTTCTTTGCGAAGTTCATCAGCAGCGTCTTCACAGGCATTCTCTGCGATTTTCAGCAGCGGCGGAATCGTTGCTTTCAATGCCCGGGACTTTTCCCTGAGAAAGGTCGCGGGACCAGGACGTCCGTCATTACGAATTCGGTCGATCGGAAAATCCCCGCTCCGGCTTCGACCTTTCTGATCAATCAAAGCACGAATCGGCTGCGGCGAAAGAAATCGCTCGGGATGATATTTTTCCGGGGCGACGCATTCAAGAATACTGACTGCCTCTATCATCAGCAACTGTTCCCCGGCGTTTTCCAGTTTGAAAAACGCGGCGTTGCCGTGGTCGGACGAAAGCAAACTGTCGATCGCACCGATCACCATCGGGTGATCAGGTGTGAGGTAGACCATCTCTTCCCGGGTGAGTGCTTCCTCGCGGTCAAAAGTTACCGTGATTCCTTCCTCCGGCAGCCCGGGGAAAGTCTCGGCGGAAAAGAGGTGCTCGGGACTGAACAAATAAGAACGCTCGTTGAGATCCTCCACAGTGACCCCGAAGTGATCGCAGAGTTTGATCATGAGAAACTCAAGGCGGCGGTCCTCGTCGCGGTCTTCGATTTCGCGCGCCAGTTTCCTGCCCCGCTCTTCATCAAAAGAACTCAATTCCAGAAGTCGGTCGCGGCCGTTCTCCAGCTCGATATCTATCCGCTTTTTGGTTTCCTTGACCCGGTCGAGCAAGTCGGGCAGAGCCTCCTCACGGGTATTGCAATCCGCCTCCATGAGAGCCGTCAGTTCATCGTGAAACTCTTCGTAAACGGCACTCGCCCCGTGAACTGTGTGTTCGAAAGCCCCCAGCCCATTGTGATACCAGAGTGCCAGCATCTCTTCACCGGTTCCCTCGACAAACGGCACGTGAATGTGAATATCCTCGGTCTGACCAATCCGGTCGAGTCGGCCAATCCGCTGTTCCAGCAACCCCGGATCCGGCGGCAAATCAAACATAACAAGGTGATGAGCAAACTGGAAATTGCGTCCTTCCGAGCCGATTTCAGAACAAATCAAAATGCGGGCCCCGTCGATATCATCAGCAAACCAGGCGGCATTCTTGTCACGCTGCAGCAATGTCAGATCCTCGTGAAACATCGCTCCCGTCGCGCTGATCCGGTCACGCAGTGCATCCTCGATCTGAATGACTTCTTCCTTGGTATGAACGATTAACAGAACTTTCGCCGGATCGAGATCTTTCAACAACTCGGCAAGCCAGTCCATTTTCGCTTCAAAAGCTTTATCCTCCTCCGCTTCGAGCGGCACCAGATGGGCCTTCCTTTTCGGGAAATTATCGAGAACGATCCGGCGGTTACGGAAAAGAACGCGTCCTGGACCGTGGAGATCGACCAGCGCATTCTGGACTTCCAGCCGGTGTTCGATGGTGTCGTCCTTCTGCAAAGCTTCCTCGGTTTCTTTGCCTAGAAGCTTACCGACCATCGTAAAATCCTTCTTTTTCAGCGGCGTATCGGTTCCGAGGCGATCAGCCAGATCGGAGACATCGTGATATTTCTCTGACTCGGCGATAAATTCATCGAGATCGGAAAAGCGGTTCGGATCGAGGAGGCGCAGTCGGGCGAAATGCCCCTCCCGGCCAAGCTGTTCCGGAGTTGCAGTGAGCAGCAGTAGCCCTGGCGATTTCTGCGCCAGCGCCGACACCATATCGTATTCCGGGCTGGATGAGGCCGTGCTCCACTCGAGATGGTGTGCCTCGTCGACAATCACAAGATCCCACTGCCCCTCAATCGCTTGGGCAGCCCGATGCGGATTCCCGGAAAGCCATGAGGTCGCACAGATCACGTGCTGATCATCGAAAAACGGATTGATCTCCTTTTTCTCATCACCGCTCTGTTCGGCACCGGCTTCAATTGATACAGCCCGTTCTTCATCAAAAATCGCCAGGCTCATCGCAAAGCGTCGATACAGCTCGACAAACCACTGGTTAACCAGCGCATCGGGAACCAGAATCAAAATCCGGTTGGCCCGGCCCGCGATGTGAAGGCGGTGCAGGATCAAACACGCTTCGATCGTTTTCCCCAGCCCCACCTCGTCGGCGAGAAGAACCCGCGGCGCGTAGCGTTTTGCCACCTCCTCCGCGATATACAGCTGGTGGGGAATCAAAGAAACCCGCCCACCGATGAGCCCCCGCACATCACTGGAGCGGGAGTAGGACCGGTTCCGCAGGGACGATTGGCGAAGTCCCCAGAGTCGGCCATCATCACAGGAACCGCTCAGCAGTCTCTGTTCCGGCCTTTGATTACTCATCGTATCAGCGAGCTGCGCTTCCTGGATCTCATCGCCCTTCGGACCGACGTAGATGTACCGCTTTTCCTCCGTCTTCACTTCGTGAACAACGACTTTCGCCCCTTCGACCGTGACAATAGTATCGCCGACTTCGAAGAAGACCCGCCGGAGTGGAGCGTTTCGCGATGCGTAGGTAATCGTTTGTTGAGCTGCCGGATAATGGACCTGAACAGTCGAAAAATCGGTGGCAATGATCAGGCCGAGGCCAAGTTCCGCTTGAGTTTCACTTAACCAGCGTTGCCCGGGGGCAAACTGAGAGGGATCCACGGTGTCCGTCTTTTGGCGCGAGGCTTTCATCAATGATATCGAGAAGGACGGGCATTCTACAGCCGTCCCGATGGAATCGCTAATGAGAAGAGCGAAGTTTTTCAAGTTCTCTTTTCATCCCGCACGAAAGAAAATCCGCCAACTCCCGCTAAACAGGGTACAGTTTGTGACCAAACAGGGTACAGTCCCGCATTGAACAGGGTACAATCACGGACCTAACAGGGTACGATCAGCGTCAGCACCCTTTCCGCCCTGCGGCCCAGGCAGGCAGGCCGATACAAACAAAAGGAGAGGCAAAGAACTATTCCGCCAGGGCCACGGCATTCGCGCGCTTCAGAACCTCGGCACGAACAGCGACAAGTGTCTCCGGTATTTTTTTCTGCAGAGACCTTTTTACCAATGATTTCGGTGCCATGCGACCGGGATCCAGGAAAAGAGAGTAAACCAGAAGAGTCTGTCGACCGTCGCCGACCGGATACATATACCAGCCGCCATCCATGGCGCGGAGCTTTCCGCTCTGAAATTCGAATGTCACCTTCCGCTCGTGGACGGGATCCATCCGTAACACATATTTCACCGGATGACGCAGGCCCCGCACCGACATGCCCTGCTCGACGAAAAGCGACGAACCGCGTTTCGCGATGATTTTCGCCGACTCCAGATCAGCAATATAGGAAGGCGCACTTTCCGGATCGATCAACACGTCCCAGACAGCGTCGATGCTTTTCCCGACCAAAACCGCTCCGTTCACATAGGATTTCGAGCCGGAATCCGGACATTCGGGATTCTGCGCGAATAAGACAGGATCACCCTTTTGGATTCTGGCCCAGTCAGAGCCGGAGAGGGCGGGACCGCCATTTACGTTGGCGAGAAATACAAGTGGAAGAATAAAAATAAGCAGGCGGGCAGTCATAGGATAGAGGGGAAATTTTAAAAGACTCAAAGAGGAGTCTTTATCGGGAACGAATCAACGCACCGGAATCTTGTAACTTTTTCAAATTCTTTCGTCAACCCTCAAAACAGCCTGGTAAATTTTTCAAAAGCCTACCCGGATCCCGGCCTCCAAACTAAACTCAACACAGCGAAGAAATTGCAGACACTTCCACCAATCACAAACAGGTGCCAAATTACATGGGCGTAAGGCACATGCTTCATCAGATAAAAAATGACGCCAATCGTGTAAACCACCCCACCCGTGACCAGCATCACGAACCCGAACAGAGACATCAGGGCATACAATTGAAAGATGATTCCGGTCAGCATCCACCCCATCACCAGGTAAATGAGCGACGAGCGGATCCCGCCGTGAACTTTGCTCATCGCCTCCATGATAATTCCGATAATCGCCAGTCCCCAGATCACCCCGAAGAAAGTCCAGCCCAACCCGCCCCGAAGCGGCCCGAGTACAAAAGGAGTATAAGTCCCCGCGATAAGCAGATAAATACCGCAGTGGTCGAGTATCATAAAAACCTTTTTGGCCGCCAGATTCCGTGTGCCGTGATAAAGAGTGGAAGCCCCGTAGAGCAGAACCAGCGAGGTTCCATAGATCGAGCAACCAACAACCAACCACGCGTCCGCATGGAGAGTGGCAAATACCACCGTCAAGACAAGCCCGGCGATCCCCAAAAGAAAGCCGATCCCGTGAGTGATCGAATTCAGCCTCTCCTCAAGCTCTGAAAACCCCGAAGTGGGGTGCAATTCATCGAACGATTTTTTCCCGGAGTCCATAAAATATCGCCAAGCTATGGCATTCATTTCAGGATTTGTAAATAAGTTGAAAGATCCTCCCGCCACAACCGGTATAAATAGAAACAAGAGATCGACGGAGGCGACCGGTAAGACCCGCCTGTGTCGAATCAAATCCTGAAATGAAAGCCACCACAGATTCCATCGAAGATTCCCACCACGGGAAAGTGCATCAAATAATTCACCATTGGTCCCACAAACCCGGGCTTCGAATCAACCTAATAAACCCATCAGTTCAAGCGGGCGAAATCCCCGTCAATTGGAAGAAGAGAATGGAATCGATAATTGGACTCGTATTAGTAGGCGGGTTGATTGCCGCAGGTATTCTATCACTATTCACCTATCTCGTCGTAACACTGATGCCCTTCGCCGTTTAGAACCGGATTCAAATCTATATACCCACCGAATCAAACCAGCCAAACCTCTATTCCCACTACTATAGAAATTCGCAGGTTCGCATTACCTACTAAGTATAGCCCCGACAGCTCACGAAATCCACCCCGGAACAGCAACCACCACCCCGGAACAGCAAATGCTCCGGAGGAGCAATCAGAAAGTAACGCGGGGTGCAGCGCAGCGTAACCCCGGGAAAACCAGGATACCCATACCCCACCCCGGCGGGGTGGCAGAAGCTTTCCTCCCTTCCGCCACCTCCCCGGCCTCCGCTTCACTTCCCCCGCCCGATCCCGCCAACCAATTCCCCACCGAAAAACCACGTCCAAACACCCAATTCGAAAATTTCTCCATTTTCTTTAAAAATGCACTTGACCGACTGGTCGGTCTGAATAAAATATCGCTGTGACAACGAAATCACACAGCAAACGCGATGAGATTCTGGAGGTAGCTTCCCGGCTGTTTTACGAGCAGGGTTACAACGCCACAGGAATCAAACAGATCATCGAAGAGGCCGGTGCGGCAAAAGGCACTTTCTACTCTCATTTCAAGTCGAAGGAAGAACTCGGTCTGGCCTGGTTGAAGGCCCGCCACATTACCTGGAATCAATGGCTCAGCGATGCGATTGATCAGAAAAATTCCGCCGGTGAAAAATTACTGGGGATTTTCGATTTCCTCGGCGACTGGATGGTAGACTGCGACTACCGCGGATGCGCATTCCTCAATACCCTCTGCGAACTACCTAACAGCGGCGCCCCCCTCCGGAAAGAAATCTCTAGTCACAAATCCGAACTCCATAAGCTCATTCAAACTCTGGTTGCGGAACATCACCGGAAGCTGACAAAAAAACAAACCGATGCCATCGGCACAGTCCTGTTTCTACTTTTTGAAGGAACCCTCGTCGAACTGCAGAACTTCCGCGAACCATGGCCGCTCGTAGAAGCCCGCAAACAGGCTGAATCCATGCTCAAAACGTAATTCCATTTTTTTTACCACACAATCGACCGACCGGTCGGTTTTAATAAACCAACAACACAACAACAATAAGCAAAATGAACAGAATAAAAAACATCGAAATCGAAAATGCCCCGCAACCCGTTGCAGAACTCTACCAGGCGGTGGAGAAGAAACTCGGGCTCGTTCCCAATATGGTGAAGGCGCTCGGCAACAGCCCCGCCGGACTCCAGGGTTACCTGGGTTTGAGCGGCGCCGTGGCGAACGGCAAACTCACCACCCGCACCCGGGAAAAAATCGCCCTCCTCGTAGCAGAGCGTAACTGCTGTGACTACTGCCTCAGTGCCCACTCGGCAATTGCCGGCTCACTGAAGGTGCCGCAGGAGGAAATCGAGTCCGCCCGCGAGGGACGGGCGCCGGACAGAAAAGAGCAGGTAATCCTGAGTCTCGCCGGGGACATTCTCGACTACCGGGGCGATGTGCCGGATCACCGTTTCGCCGAGCTGCAGGAAGCGGGCGTGACTGATGAGGAAGCTACCGAAGTCGTGACCAATGTCGCACTGAACCTGCTCACCAACTACTTCAATCGCTTCGCCCGCACCGATATCGACTTCCCGGTGGTAAGAGCAAACGAAAACGTGATCGCAGCCGCCTGATGTAACCCGCGAAATCCGGCGGGGTCAGATTCCCCGCTGGATTTCCCTACCTGCTATATGACATGACAAACACAGTAATCGAAAGACCACCTCTACCTCCTTTCACCGAAGAAACCGCGAGGCAAAAAGTACAGTTGGCAGAAGATGCCTGGAACTCAAAAGATCCCCAACGGGTCGCCCTTGCTTATACCGAAGATTCCGAGTGGCGAAATCGCTCGGAGTTTATTCAGGGCCGCGCCCAAATTGTCGAATTTCTCCAGCGCAAATGGGTTCGGGAACTGGACTACCGACTGAAGAAAACCCTCTGGACATACCGCGACAATCGAATCGCAGTGCGCTTCGAGTATGAATGGCGGGACGACGCCGGGAACTGGTATCGCTCCCACGGCAATGAGAATTGGGAGTTCGATGAACACGGACTCATGCGGGCTCGATTTGCCTCCATCAACGATCAACCAATCCGCTACGAAGATCGCCGCTTGTAATTTCACAACAACAACCAAAACAAAAAAACGAACCAATACAACAACACCAATCAGAATGAAAACGACACATAAGAAAATCAACTGGTTCAAATCCATCATTGTCGGCATCGTCGGGACAATCCTGTTCGATCTTGTCGGCCTGATCATGACGGGCACCTGGTGGGATATTCCCGGCGTGCTGTCGAAAGCGATCGGAGTCTCCTTTCCCGTGGCGCTGCTCATGCACTACGGAAACGGAGTCGCCCTTGCCGCCATCTATGCAGCACTGCATCCGTCAATGGTAGGCCCCGGCTGGTTCAAGGCACTCGCCTTCACCACACTGGAAACAGTCATGCTCGTCTGGTTCCTGCTCTTTCCCCTGCTAGGCCTCGGCATCGGGGGATTCGAAGGTGGACTGATCTATCCGGTTCTTTCAATGATCCGCCACTGGGTGTTCGCGATTCCGCTGGCCTACTCATGCCGGGCGGAACTGGAACCCGACAGTGACGCAGTCGGTGCCCCTGCCTGAGATTCGACAAGTTAACCAACCTAATCCGCGGGAGTTCGTTCATCCGGACTCTCGCGGAAAAACTTCGCAAACCGTATGAACAAAAATTTCGCAACCTATACCTTTACCGACAGCGTGAAGGCAGCCCAGGAACACTATGGTTCCCGCAAGAACTATGATGGATCAGAAGACGACCCGGATCGATTCATCCTCACTCCGCGAGAAGCCGCCATAATCACTACGCGCGACAGTTTCTATATCTCAACTGTCGGAGAAAATGGCTGGCCCTATTTACAGCACCGGGGAGGCCCGAAAGGATTTTTGCGCATCATCAACGAGCGGACGATAGGCTTTGCTGACTACAAGGGAAACCGGCAGTTTATCAGCACCGGCAATCTCAATTCACATAGTAAAGCGTTGCTGTTTTTGATGGATTACCCCACCCGCCAGCGGGTAAAGATATGGGCTCACGGAACGGTGATCGATGTAGCAGACGATCCCGAACTGGCAAAAATCCTGGTCCCGGAAGGCTACGAAAACAAAGCGGAGCGACTCTTCGTTTTTGAAATCCAGGCCTACGACTGGAACTGCCCTCAACACATCACACCCCGATACACCGAAGAGGAATTTGAGGAACTGAGAAAGCAGCAATCCGTTCAGCCTAAACAGCCGACGTAACAGACGCAAAATCCAACCTATCAAAAAATCGGGAACAGGATTCCGGTGATCGGCTCCCGCGATTACTTACCACATGCGCCTAAAACTCTCCTCATTCGAGGCTTGTGACGTTTGATTTCCGAAACAAGTTCATGGGACAATAGTGACGCAGTCTTTCTGATCAATATAAAGGCACTTGGCATTAGACTGGAAGCTGATTTTGTTATGGGAGATAATACAAAACTAAGAGAGATTGAACTCGCCGATGAATTGGTCCCGGAAGTTTACAACCGAAAGTCTCCAGCTTGAAATGATTCCCTCGCTTCCAACACCGCCCGCCCCCTTTGATATCAAGAACATGGAACCTGTGACACTTCCAACTGGCTGTGAAATTCCGAAAGAACACCTTCTACCTCCCGAATAATGGTCGCAACAACACGATTCCTATTCAATTTGAATATTGGTCATAGCATATGAAATGACAAAAGTTCAAGGTTTCGCCAGGCGCCTTTGTTTTGGTGCTTACAACGTATCTTCACTGATCGTCAAATAAATGATTCAATGATTGAACTGGTGAAATAGCAAATCCCCTGGGAGCTAGGTGAGTTACACTATATTGTTTTTTATTCGCCCTC